>CAXMNG010000135.1:0-18443 GCA_964194585.1 Salibacteraceae bacterium
CACAGTCAGGCTCGATCACTTCCCATGCGTATCACCAGGATTCTCGAATGCAGCTCCCCGCTGCGCTCCACGCTGCGCAATGCCTTCATCGATTTCTCGCACATGACCCTCAGTGTGGTGGCGGTGGTCACGGATGTTGTGCGTGACGGCGGGCCGGTGGTGGGTTTTGGCTTCAATTCCAATGGTCGCTACGCCCAGGGCGGGGTCCTGCGCGAGCGCCTCATTCCGCGGATTCTGGATGCGGTTGCCGACAGCCTGCTGGACGCCAGCGGGGAAAATTTCGATCCAGCGCGCATCCACGCTTGCATGCTGCGCAACGAGAAGCCCGGTGGACACGGTGAACGCGCATTCGCCGTCGGCGCCATCGATGCCGCGGTCTGGGATGCTGTCGCCAAGATCGAGGAAAAGCCGCTGTACAGGGTGTTCTCCGAACGCTTCAACGGCGGCCGCTACGATTCGCGGGTCAACGTATATCCGGGCGGTGGCTATTACGACGCCGACAAGGGCATCCAGGGCCTGATCGACGAAATGCAGCGCTATCGGGACGACGGCTACACGTTGATGAAGATGAAGATCGGGGGCGCATCCCTCGCCGACGACCGGGCGCGCATCGAGGCGGTGCTGGAAGTCGCGGGGGGCGGCCACAATCTTGCCGTGGACGCGAACGGCGCTCTCGATCTGGAGACAGCCCGGGCCTATGCCGAATGCGTGGACGCTTACGGGCTCGCCTGGTTCGAAGAGCCGGTGGACCCACTGGACTACCAGGCCCACGCCGATCTCGCCGCCGATTGCACCAGCCCCATCGCTGTCGGCGAAAACCTGTTCTCACTGGTGGACGCTCGGAATCTGCTACGCCATGCCGGACTGCGCACCGATCGCGACTGGCTGCAGTTCGACCCGTCTCTCTGCTACGGCCCCACGGAATTTATCGCAATATTGCAGATGTCCCGAGACTTCGGCTGGTCGCCTCGCCGCCACGGACCCCACGGCGGCCAGCAGCTGGGGCTGGCCCTGGCCGCGGGCCTGCAGCTGGGTGGCACCGAGACCTATCCGCTGGTGTTCCAACCCTTCGGCGGTTTCGGTGACGAGGTGGTGGTGGTGGACGGCCAGGTGGCGCCGCCGGAGATCCCGGGTGTCGGCGTCGAGAGCAAAGCCGAGCTCTACGACACTATTCTGAAGCCCCTGCTGGCGGGATAGGGCGAATTACGAATCATGGCCGGGCGGTTGCGCGCTTCCTCACGACGGCAGGCCAGAGGTTGATAATGGCGACGCCGCCGATGGCGAGCAGACCCCCTGCCACGGTGGTCGGGGTCAAGGTTTCACCCAGGAAGAGCACCCCCCCGGCGACGGCGGTCACCGGCAGCAGAAGCAGAAAGGGCATGACCTGGTTGACGTCGTGTCGTGCGAGCAGGTGGTACCAGAGCGCGTAGCCCAGCGCCGTCATCACCAGACCCAGATAAACGACGGCCATCCACACGATGGGCGGTGCGTTTTCGATGGCCTCCATCTGGCCCTCCTCGACCAGCCATGAGGCGACGAACAGCTGGGGAGCAGCCCACACCGCCACCCATGCGATCAACGTGAAGCCGCCGACGACACCCAGGGTCTTTATCATAATCTGCCCCACCGCCCAGGTGCAGGCTCCGCCCACCATCAGAAGTATCGACGGCAGGGCATCCTCGTATCTCGGTTCGCCGGCAATCAGCGTGACACCGATGAAAGCGAGCAGCATGCCGAATGCGCGTCCCCAACCCAGACGGTCGCGAAAGACGATCCATGCCAACAAGGCGCCGAAGGGTACCTCGAGCTGGATCACCAGGCTTGCGGTGGACGCATCCAGGCCCTTGAGGCCCGTGAACGTGAGGCTGTACTGGATGGCGGCGCTGACGAGGGCTATCCAGAACAGTTTGTGTAGCAGTTGCCACGGTGGGCGCACGAACCACACCAGCGTCAGGGCCGTCAGCGTGAAGCGCAGGGCCATGAGCAGAATCGGCGGAAAGTGATCGATGGCCGCCTTGGCGAAGACAAAGCCCATGCCCCAAATGACGGCGACGGCGATCGCCAGCAGAATATCGACAGGTTTCATGGGAGTGGCAGCGGGTCAGGCTTCTCTCACATCCCAGTCGAGACCCACCTCCGGCATCAACGCCATGAAGGGATCGGGATCCAGCTCTTCGACGTTGACGAGTTTACCGGCGTTCCAGTCCCCTCTGGCGATCAGCAGGCCGGCCGCCACGAGGGGCACGGCCGTCGTGTAGGAGATGGCCTGAGCGCCGATGTCGCGGTAACAATCGGCATGATCGCAGGCGCTGTAGATGAAAACTTCCCGCGCCTTGCCCTGCCTTCGTCCCTTGACCAGGCATCCGATGCACACTTTGCCCTTGTAACCTGCCGCCAGGCTCGCCGGGTCCGGCAGCACGGCCTTCAACAGCTTCAGGGGCACCACCGGAACACCTTCCACATCGACCGCGTCGCCGGAGAGAAGCCCGAGCCGGTTGAGCACGTCGAACACGCTGATGTAGCGGTCGTTGAAGCCCATCCAGAATTCAATGCGCCTGGCCGGTATGTTGGCAGCCAGGGAGTGCAGCTCGTCGTGGCCCATGGAATAAACTTTTTGCGCACCCACGACGGGGAAATCGTAGCTGCGGCTCTTGGAGTGACAGGGAATGCTCACCCACTCGCCGTTCTCCCAGTAGAGCACGTCTTCCATGATTTCCCGCAAGTTCACTTCCGGGTCGAAGTTGGTGGCGAAGTAGTGGCCGTGATCGCCTGCGTTGACGTCCATGATGTCGATACTGTCGATATCATCGATGAGGTGCTTGTGGACGTGGGCGCAGAAGGCATTGACGGCGCCGGGGTCGAAGCCCATGCCGAGAATTCCCGTGACTCCCGCCGCCGAGAAACGATCGCGGTACTTCCATTCGTTGTTAGCGTACCAGGGAGGCGGCACGTTAAGGTCACCTTCCTTCTCATAGAGAGCGGTATCCAGGTAGTGGGCGCCGGTGCGTAGGCACGCCTCGATGATGGCGAGGTTGCAATGAGGACTGCCGGCGTTGAGAACGATCGAGGACTTGTTATGGGTGATCAGGCCCGCCACCGCATCCGCGTCCTTTGCGTTAAGCTGCGCGACGGCCAGTTTTCCGTCGGAATTCTCGAGGTTGTTCCTCTCGTTTACGCTTTCGACGATGTGCTCGCACTTGGAGAGCGTGCGCGAGGCGAGACAGATGTCTCCCAACTCGTCGTTGTGCTGTGCGCACTTGTGGGTGACGGCGCTGCCGACGCCACCAGCGCCAATGATGAGTACGTTTCTCACGTGAGTCCTCAGGAAAGACGTTTTCGGTAGTCCTCGTAATCGAATCGGCGGATTTCGCGGATCCTGCCGGTGCCGACTTCTTCGATGGCGATGCGCGGTAACGGCACTCCGTTGAACATGGTGTTCTTCACCATGGTGTATGGTGCCATGTCCTCGAACACCACCCGGGCCCCCACCTCCAGGGGCTGCGCGAAAGAGTACTGCCCGAAGACATCGCCCGCCATACAGGTGGGACCGCCGAGCCAATAAGTGTTGTCGAGCTCACCCGGCTGGCCGGCACCCCGAATATCGACGCGGTAGGGCATTTCCAGCACATCGGGCATGTGTGCGCTGGCAGAGGCGTCCAGTATTACCGTGTCGTTGGGTAGCACATCGAGCACCGATGCCACCAGCACGCCGGCGTTCATCACGACTCCTTCGCCGGGTTCCAGGTAGATCTGGACATCGTGGCGGGTCCGAAAGTCGTCGATGGTGGCACAGAGTCCATCGAGGTCGTAATCGTCCCGTGTAATGTGGTGGCCGCCGCCGAAGTTCACCCAGTCCATGGCTGGCAGGAATTCACCGAACTTTCTCTCGAAGACCTCGAGCGTGCGCGCCAGGGCATCGGCATCGTGGCCGCAAAGCGTGTGAAAGTGCAGGCCGCTGATGCCGTCGAGGGAGTCGGCGTCGAAGTCTGTACGCCGGACCCCCAGGCGGGAATTCGCGGCGCAAGCGTCGTAGATCGGTGTTTTCACCTCCGAGTGCTCCGGGTTTACCCGAATCCCGCAACGCGTTTCACCGTTGTGCGTATCCACGCGGGGCTTGAAATGCCGCCACTGGGAAAACGAGTTGAAGACGATGTGATCGCACAGCGCCAATAGCTGGTCGAACTCACTGTCCTTGTAGGCCGGCGCGCACAGGTGTACCTGGCCGGCGAATTCCTCTGATCCGAGCTTCGCTTCGTTGAGCGAGCTCGCGGCGGTGCCGGCGAGATACCGGCGCATGAGAGGGAAAACGCTGAACATCGCGAAGGCTTTCAGGGCCAGCAGCACGACACACCCGGTGCGCTTCTGAAGCTCCCCCAGCAGTTCGAGATTCTTCACAAGGCGTGCTTCGTCGCAGACGTAGCAGGGCGTTTCGATTTCGCGAGGGTCCATGGCCACTCACAAGCGCGTACCGCCGTTCGCGTACGCACCGTTGACGTCGATGAAAAATCGTCCGCCACGCCGCGCCGTGAACGCGACGCAAGGACATCGAGGGGAGTTACTCTATAGTATGTTCGACGCGGGCCCAACGGCTTTGCCGCCGGGTATCGATACGGGCAGGGGGAAGGGTCCAGAGGGCGCGCTGGATGATGGCGTAGAGATGGGGCGCCCAGATCGGGACATCGTGATCCAGGGGATTGGGCGCCGGTTCCCGACGCATGTCCACGGGGCTCAGGATGATGGAAGCGTTCCCCAGCCCCGATTGTGCCACCAGCGTGAAGATCTCCTCGGCCACCGAATTGCTCATGGCCAGGCAGCCCACGGACACGCTGCCTCCGTGAATGAAAATGGCGCCGCCCAGATTACGCCGGTTTTCCACCTTGCCCATCATGCGATCGAAGGTGTTCGGGTAGTCGACCTTGACCGATAGGTGAAAATTGCTGTTCGGGTTGAGCTGCGTGAGTCGGTAAACGCCCTCCGGTACTTGCCGGTCTCCCTCGCGCAATTTGGGTCCCAGAACGCCGCTGGCCGCCAGCACGTCGTAGTAACGAATGAATTTGAGCTCGTCCGGCGAGTTGCCCGCGTAGAGCTCCAGGCGCCGCTCCCGTTTGAAACCCACCATGACAACCGTTTGCGGCGGGTAGTCGACGCCGGCGGCGCGGAAGTAGGGTGCCAGGCGCCGCTTTGCCTGGTATCCGTATTGCGTCACCCGGTCGTAAACGCTGAAACCGTTCTCGATGGTGTCGGCGGGCGGCAGAGCCCGGGCGCTGCGGCCGGAGCCAAGCGCCAGCAGCACCAGGAGCACCATCCACGCCATGGCCCGCAGCCGGCCGTCGGCTGCCCCGGTTCGCCTCACATCAACCCTGGTCGGTGAAAAAAGCACCTGATAATCATAGACCTGTGAGCAAGCCGGCGCTCGGATTTCATGCCCGTGTCTGCCAACCGAATCTCGATTGAGGCCCGTGCATCGCTGGACGAGCAGCGGGCCGTCGCGCTATTCGAACAGGCGTGTCAGCTCGTCCCGGGAAAACTGCGGCAACGGCACCAGGGAGCCATCCGCCGAACGCAATCGACGCCCCTGGTCGGCACCCGTCAGCTCGCCGATGACGGTCGCGGCGATGTTCGCGTCGTTGAGCTTCTCGACGATGCGCCGGGCATCCTCGCCCGGGGCGGCGATGAGCAGGCTGCCCGAGCCGATCAGGCCCAGTGGATCCAGACCCAGATGCTGGCACATGAGTGCGCACTCGGGCAGCACCGGAATACGATCGCTGTCGACGCGCAGCCCCAGACCGGCGGCCTCGGCGAGCTCCCAGAGACCCGTGGCGATGCCACCCTCGGTGGGATCGTGCAGCGCGTGCACCTCGCCCGCCTCCAGCGCCAGGCGCACATCCTGCACCACGCTGATACCGGGATCCCGGAGGAATCCGGCGCAGCGCTCCAGTTCTTGCGCATCCATCACGCCGGCGAGGGCGTCTGGCTTGTCACGGGCAATGAGCGCGGTACCTTCCACGGCGATGCCTTTGGTGAGGATGATGGCATCACCGGCGCGGGCGCCGGCGCCACGCACGTAGGTATCGTGGCCAACCTCTCCGAGCATCTGGCCGATGACAATCGGCCTGTCCAGGCCGTGGGTGATTTCCGTGTGGCCGCCGCAAAGGGTTACGTCGAGCTCGCCGCAGGCCGTGGCAATCTGCTCGAATATCGCCTCCACGAGATCTGCCGTCGTTTCGTGCTCCGGTAACAACAGGGTTGCCAGAAACCATCGTGGCCGCGCACCGCAGCAAGCGACGTCGTTGGCGTTCACGTGGACGGCGTACCAGCCAATCTCGTCGCTGGCAAAGGTGATGGGGTCGGTCTTCGCCACCAGGCAACGCTCACCCATGTCGATGACCGCGGCATCCTCACCGATGCCGGGGCCGACCAGAACGCTGGGGTCCTGTCGAGCGTGGCGCGCCAGCAGTTTCTCCAGCTGCCTCGCGGGCAGCTTACCCACGCCGATGCGATCCACCGCCGGCATTCAGCTCCACTCGTCGAAGAGCACGCGCAAGCTACCATCCTTGAAGTAGCGCGCGGCAGAAGCGGGAAGTGGGAAGAACATCTCGTTCTGGACTGTACCGATCTGCCCGGCGTTCTCGCTGCTCCACCGGTATTCGAACTTCAGTTTGCCACGGCCTTTTGAAACGCCGAAGTGAATTCGATCGTTCATGACCCAGTCTCCTTCGTAGCGGGAATCACGTACCCATCCGTCGTGCCGATAGTGCGGCTCGATGCGAATGTCGGCCGCGCCCCGGGCATAGCGGTCACCTTTCAGTCGTGCGCCCATGTTCAGGTAGCCGGTGAACAGGTGTACGTCGTCGTCGCGCCCGACGATTTTTCCTCTTCGTTTCACCGCGGGCACACGGATGGCGCTCAGGTGGGCGCCTGAACGTGTGTGCAGATAGCTGGGCAGGCCGCGGATGGTGACGTTCAACTCGATGAGGAAATACTCGAGCGCGTCACCGGGACTGCGCTTGCCCGGTAACTCGTGAACCAGTTCGCCGAGTCTCAGGAAAAGACGGAAGCGCACGTTGCCGAACAGGAAGCGCCGCATATTCTCGTAGCCCGCCTCGCTGTTGACGATTCCCAGCGGCCCCGAGTGGGAGCGGTGCACGAAGGCGCGCGGTCCGCGTTTCACGTACGCATTCTCGATGGTCACGAGACCATCGCTACCGGGGCCGACACCGAGCTTGGCCGCGCTGACCACGTAGTCGTCGAAATTCGTGCCCACCAGGGAAAATACCCGCTTGATGGGCGGTGCGTAAGCCAGGGGCTTGTAGGTATGGGCGTCGTCGCCGCGGGCGAGATTCAGGTAGCGGCGCATCTCACTCGCGCCGAAGGCGTCGCTGCCTTTGAACCCGATGAGGTCACGGATGTCCTCCGCCCAGCCCAGCCCCTCACGCAGACTGATGCCACGGTGGGGGGTGCCGTAGGTGAAGAGCTTGCGAACCTTGACCGGCTTGAAGTCGCTGGCGCGCAGGCTGCGTCGTCTGAGGTCCGCCGCCGATGGCTTGGCGGCGCGAAAGATGTCGGAATTTTGAAGATAGCTGCGCGCCACCAAACCGCCCATGGAATGCGCGATTAATATGACGGCAAACCTGGCCGGCGATCCGCAGGCGAGCCGCACTTGATTGAGAAACACGGCCAGATCCGCAGCGTAGCCATCCACATTTTGCCGCGCCTCGCCGATCATGCGTGCCTCCGGGTCGTAGTAGCGGAAGATCCACAGGGTTTTTCGCCAGTCGGCGCGGGCGTCGGAAACCGATCCGGCGATAGGGCGATTTCGCGGGTCGACGAAACGCCCGAAGGAGTCCTGGTAATTTTCTTCCTTTATCAGCCGCACCACGGGGCTCTCGAAGATGTGCATTTTCGGCTCCGTGCCGGCCGCGAGCTTGAACTGCGTGGAGCCGAGGTTGAAGCCGTAATAGGGCATATTGAAGGTGGATTCCACATCGGACTGCGTCATCGCGTAGCCCCGGACATAGATGATGGGGTAGTAGTTCGCCACGTGATCCTTCCTCCCTGTGGCCTCCGACCCGACCCTGGCGAATCATGCCGAATGGCGATCCGTCGACAATCAACGGATCCGCCCGATACGGGTGCAAGCGACCGGAATAGGCCGTATAGTCAGCCCCGGTTGGGTGTCCCGCCGGCAGGGCCGTGGGAGCGCCCGTAAACACTATACCCGTCACACCAAATTTGGGGGAATCATGCGCCACTTACTCGTGGGCGTCGTGTTTGCGACGTCATTAATCGCCTCGTCCGTATTCGCGGGCACCTTGGACCGGGTGCGCGATTCGGGTGTCTTCAAGATCGGCTATCGGACCGACGCCGCGCCCTACTCCTACAAGAACACGCTCGGCGAAGCGACCGGCTACTCGGTGGATCTCTGCCGCGCCGTCGCGGTCGCCGTCAAGCAATCGCTCAAAATGAAAGAAATCTCAATCAAATACGTGCCCGTCACCGCCGAGAACCGATTCAAGGCTGTCCAGGATGGGCGCATCGACATTCTGTGTGGCGCCACCACCGCGACCCTGTCCCGGCGCGAGCTGGTGGACTTCTCCCTGGCTACCTTTATCGATGGCGCCAGCGTCATGCTGATGGCCGATGGTCCGGGGGGGTTCGGCGAGCTTTCGGGAAAGAACGTGGGCGTACGCGGCGGCACCACCACCGAGGAGGGCTTGCGCAATACCCTCAAAAAGTTGTCGGTGGATGCCAAGGTCGTGCCGGTCACGACTCACGGTGACGGCCTCAGTAAGCTCGAGAAGGGCGAGCTGTCGGCCTATTTCGCCGATCGCGCCATCCTGTTGTTCCTCGCGGCCGGTAGCGCGTCGCCGGAAAAATTGAATGTGGGCGCGGATTACTTCAGCCTCGAGCCCTATGCTCTCGCCTTGCAGCGGGGAGACGAGTCGTTCCGGCTGCTGGTGGATCGGGCGCTCAGCCGTCTGTATCGCAGCGGTGCCATCACACGCGTATTTGCAAACTCTTTCGGCAACGCGGAGCCCAGCGATGTGCTGCGCTCGTTGTACATCATCAACGCATTGCCGGAGTAGTGTTGTCTGCACGCCGGGCCGAAGGCATACAGCTTGGTTTGTCCGGCGCGTCCAGGCTTGAAAAAACCATTAACTGATCAAGGAGAAATCATGCGTACACTGTTTACTTCGCTTGCAGCCGCCATCGTGTTGCTGCTTTCCGGGCCCATTGCATCGGCCCAGCAAGATATCATCGAAACTGTGGCCACAGGCTGCGAGACGGAGCTGAAGACTTACTGCCAAGGCGTGACACCCGGCGAGGGGCGCATACTGTCCTGCCTGTACGCTTATGGCGACAAGCTCTCCGGGCAGTGCGAATTCGCCCTCTACGACGCTGCCGCCCAGCTCGAGCGCTTCGTGGCGGCTCTTTCCTACGTCGCCAACGAGTGCGATGAGGACATCGACAAGTATTGTGCCAGCGTAGAAATGGGGGAAGGGCGGATACTGTCCTGCCTCGAGGCCCAGGGCTCGAAAATCCAGACGCGCTGTACCCAGGCTCTGGAAGACGTCGGACTGAAGTAGGCGCCTTCTCCTCCCTCTGCTCCCACAGTCTCCGTATCCTCCGGTCTCCCATCCAGGGAGGCCGGATTTGATTCCATTCCACTGCGGGGCGACCATGTCGCCTTGTCCGGCAGAGGGAGGGGGCGGTTTGAGCGCGGCGGCTGTAGACATGATTGCGAAGCTGGTGGGCTTCGCCACCGTTTCCCGGGATTCCAATCTCGAGCTCATCGAGTACGTCAGCCGCTACCTGGCGGGGCACGGCGTCGAGAGCCGGCTGGTGCCCAACGCCGACGAGAGCAAGGCGAACCTGTTCGCCACCATCGGGCCGATGGTGGCGGGTGGCGTGGTGCTCTCGGGCCATACCGACGTGGTGCCCGTGGATGGTCAACCCTGGGACAGCGATCCCTTCTCGTTGACCGAGAAGAACGGGCGCCTCTACGGCCGCGGCACTGCCGACATGAAGAGCTTCTACGCCATTGCGCTGGCGCTGGTGCCGGAAATGCTGGCGCGGGGTCTGGTGCGGCCCATTCACCTGGCGCTGTCCTACGATGAGGAGATCGGCTGCCTTGGCGCGCCGGCCATGATCCAACGCATCGCCGCCGAGTTGCCGGCGCCGCGCGCCGTGGTGGTGGGCGAGCCCACGGACATGCGCATCGTCACCGCGCACAAAAGCATCACCGGATTGAAAACCGTAGTGACCGGCCACGAGGCCCATTCCAGCCAGACCCATCGCGGCGTGAGCGCCGTGATGACCGCGGCGCGGCTCATCACCTTTCTCGGGGATATGGCGCGGGAGAACGCCACCCGGCCGGCTTCGCAGACATCCTTCGAGCCGCCGTACTCCACCATTCACGTGGGTACCGTGCGCGGGGGCACGGCGACCAATATCATCAGTCGCGAGTGCCGCTTCAACTGGGATGTGCGCTGCATACCGGAAGACGATCCGCAAAATTTCCTGGATCGCTTCGAGGGCTTCTGTCGTGACGAGATTCTGCCCGGCATGCAGGCCATTGCCCCTGAAGCGAACATCAGCACGACGCTCACATGCTCCGTGCCGGCGCTGGCTCCGGAGCGCGACGGCGAGGCCGAGGCTCTTGCGCGGCTTCTTACCGGCTACAACGGGAGCGATGCGGTCGCCTATGGGGCGGAGGCCGGGCAGTTTCAACAGGCGGGCTTTTCCACGGTCCTGTGCGGGCCGGGCTCCATCGATCAAGCACACCAGCCGAACGAGTACATCGAGAAGTCCCAGGTACACGCTTGCGTCGATTTCATGCGACGTTTGATGGACGCGCAGGCGAGCCCATGAACCTTCGCCAACTGCGCTACATTTCCGAGGTCGCGAGGCACGATCTGAATGTTTCCGCGACGGCCCACAGCCTGTTCACCTCGCAGCCGGGAGTCAGCAAGCAGATCCGCCAGTTGGAGGACGAGCTGGGGGTGCAGATTTTCGAGCGCTCCGGTCGTCAGCTGACGCGCATTACACCGGCGGGCCGGGCCATCATCGAGCTCGCCAATCGCGCGCTGATCGAGGTCGAGACCCTCAAGCAGGCCGCCCAGGAGCACAGCGACCCGTCGCTGGGTGAATTGTCTCTGGCGGCAACACACACTGTCGCTCGCTACGCTTTCCCGCCGGTCATCAAGAAGCTGGCGCACAAGTATCCGCGCGTGCACATTCACACCCACATGGGTACGCCGCTGCAAATCTCGGAGCTGGTCGCACACGGTCAGGTGGACTTCGGCATCGCCACCGAAGCCATGGAGCACTTCGAGGATCTGGTGGCGATACCCTGCTATCGTTGGCGGCGATCCTTTCTGGTGCCGCCGGGACATCCCCTGCTGGATGTGAAACCGCTCACGCTTCGTGCGGTCGCGGAGTATCCTCTCGTCACCTACGTATTCGGTTTCGACCACGGCTCTCCTCTGGAGGTCGCCTTCCGGCGCGCGGGGCTCAGCCCCGAGGTTGCCTTCACCGCGACCGATGCCGATATCATCAAGACCTATGTGCGCATGGGACTCGGCGTTGGCATCGTCGCGACGCTCGCCCACGACGCCGACGAAGCTTCCGGCCTGCAAGCCATCGATGCCAGTGAACTCTTGGAGATCAGCACCGCGCGGGTGGTATTCCGCCGGGGATTGTTCTTCCGCGGCTTCATGTATGAGTTTCTCGAGCTCTTCGCGCCGCACCTGACCCGCGAGCTCGTCGAATCGGCGCTCTCGGTTCGCTCGCGATCCGCCATGGATCCGTTGCTCGTCGACGTCGACCTGCCGCTGCTTTAAGGTCATGACGGCAGATGCGAGTGTCGTGCGTTCGCCGGGTAACGCAAAAGTCATCGCTCTCATCAGCACCGGGCACTTCTTCAGTCATTTCTACATGCTGTTGCTGCCACCGCTGTTCCCGATGCTGCGGGACGTTTACGGCGTAGGCTTCACCGAGCTCGGCCTCGCCCTCACCGCGTTCAGCCTGACCACCGGATTCACCCAGGTGCCGGTCGGATTTCTCGTCGACCGATATGGCGCGCGCGGCATCCTCATCGCCGGTCTGATGCTGGAGTCGGTGGCAATCGCGTTGATTGCGGTGTTTCCCGTCTACTCGGCGCTGGTTGCATTGCTGGTGCTGGCGGGCCTCGCCAACGCCGTCTACCATCCGGCCGACTACGCCATCATGAGCGCCTCGGTGGCAACGGAGCGCATGGGCCGCGCCTTTTCCATCCACACCTTCGCCGGATACCTGGGTGCGGCGCTCGCGCCGGTGACCATGATTACACTCATGAACTGGACCGACTGGCGCACGGCACTCGTCATCTGTGGAGTTTGCGGCGGCGTCGTGGCCGTGGTCATGGCGCTGAACTCCGAGGCGTTGCTGGATGCGACGTCGGCACGTGACCATGCCAGTGAGCATCACGGCAAGCCTCATCACAGCGGACTGCGATTGCTGTTCAGTGTTCCAATACTCATGGGTCTTTTGTTCTTTACCGGTATCTCCATGGCGGGGCATGGCATCAGCGATTTCAGCGTTTCGGCATTGCATCTAATCTACGACGCACCGCTGGTCGAGGCAGGGGTAGTGTTGTCCGCGTACCTGTTCGCTGCGCCAATAGGCGTATTGCTGGGTGGCTGGGTCGCCGATCGCACGCTGCATCACGACCGGTTTGCGGCATCGTGCTTCGTCGTCATCGCGGCGATGATCTTCACGGTTGCCGCCGTCGAATTGTCTCTACAGGCCATCGCCGTTCTGTTCGCCATCGCGGGGCTCGCCAACGGTCTCGTAGCGCCCTCCCGGGACATGATGATCCGGGCGGTCACGCCGCCCGGGGAGATGGGTAAAGTATTCGGTTTCGTGTCCGTCGGATACAACATCGGCGGTGTCGTCGCGCCGGTCATGTTCGGCTTTCTTCTGGATCACGCCGATCCCGGCCTGCTCTTCTGGGTGGTCGGCGCCATCAGCCTGGGTACCGTGGTGACGGTTCTGGTTACCGGTCACCGTGGGCGCGCCCAAGCTCGCCCAGCCATGCAACCAACCTGAAAGTTTTACGAGGCATCTTCCATGACCATGAATATCGCCATGCTCGGCACCGGCCGAATCGCCGATGGACAACTCGCGCCGGCGCTTGCCGAGGTCGACGGAGCGCGTCTGTGGAGCGTGTTGAGCCGCGATGCGGGGCGCGGCCGCGAATTCGCCGAGCGTCACGGAGCCGCCGCCGCAAACGCCGTTCACACGGATCTGGACAGCCTGCTGGCGGACGGAGACCTGGATGCCGTGTTCATCGCCTCACCCGATAAGCTGCACGCGTCCCAATGCATGGCCGCGGCGCGCGCCGGCAAACATGTGCTCACGGAAAAGCCCATGGCCACCGGCGTTGCGGACGCCGAAGCCATGGTGGAAGCCTGTAACAAGGCCGGCGTCACCCTTGCAGTGGCCTATCATTTGCGCTGGCATACCGGACACCGGCAACTTGCCGCAGCCGTCAACGCCGGGCGTCTGGGGACCCTTCGACACATGCGTGTGCAGTGGACCTTTCTCACCCAGAGCGACGAAAACTGGCGCGCTTCCCCCGAGGTCGGCCGCTGGTGGGGCCTTGCGGGTGTCGGCACGCATTGTCTGGATCAAGTCCGCTGGCTTATGGTGCCCAGCTGCGGCGAAATCATCGTCCAGGAAAACCTGATCAGTCGCGAAGTGTGGAAGGGTCCCCACGACGAAACCGCGCTAGTCAGCCTGGGCTTTGAATCCGGCGCCACCGCCGAAATCTGCTCGTCGGTGCTGTTCAACGCTCCGAAACGCATGGAGATCTTCGGAAGCGATACGTACGCTATCTGCGACGACACTCTCGGCCCCCACGGCGCGGGCGCCATCAGCATCGGCGGTGAGCCGATGGAGTTCGATGTGGCCAATCCCTATGTGGGCGAAATCGCCGACTTCGTCGCCGCGGTTGCAGAGGGCCGTGCGCCCGAGGTCGACGGACGCGAAGGGCTGCGTAATGTGGCGACGCTGGTTGCGGCTGTCAGTGGTTAGCCGAGCAGCGTGCAGGCCAAGCGCGTGCGCGGACTCAAAGTGGGCATTGATGCCATGGCCCGATAATGACTGATGTGGGTCCCTCGGGCCCGAGGACGGCACTAGAGATGTCCGGGACCTACGAAGGCGATTGCCACTGCGGGGTGATTCGGTGGTGTTTCGTGACGAGAATTGCGCCTCCGGAGTGGATTGTCCGCGCGTGTCAGTGCTCCTTTTGCCGGGCCCATGGAGCACGGTGTACCTCGGATCCGGCAGGCACCGTGGAATTTTCCGTATCAGACCAGGGGGCGTTGCTGCGCTATCGCTTTGGACTCGAAACAGCCGATTTTCTCGTATGCACGAAGTGCGGCGTTTATGTCGGTGCGGTGATGGACGGTCCTGCCGGCATGTTCGCGACTCTCAACCTGAACTCGATGAAAACACCGGTTAAAGGACTACAAGATGCCGCTCCGGTTTCTTATGAGTCCGAAGAGAGGGAAGACCGAATCGAAAGACGCCGGTCGAGATGGACACCGGTGACCACGGTCATCTGACGACACGTCGTAAGAGCCGAAACGGAGTGCGCTGACATGAGCAGAATTCAAATCCCGAATGACGTCCGTGAATGGAACGATGCGGGGGAGGAGTACCTTCCCGGGCTGTTGGGCATCGAGTTTACGCTCATTGATGACGATGAAATTCGAGCCCGCATGGCGGTGCGAAAGGCACTGCTCGCATGGAACGGATTCCTGCATGCAGGATCCGTGGTTACGCTCGCGGATACAGCTTGCGGTTACGGTACCGTGAACAGCCTGCCCGTAGACGCTGTTGGTTTCACGACCCTGGAGTTGAAAAGTAATTTCCTCGGTACTGCGAGAGACGGATTTGTAGAGTGTGTGGCGAGACCCGTGCACAAGGGCCGAACGACGCAAGTTTGGGATGCGGACGTCAATATCGAAGGGGGTGACAAGACGATTGCTCGGTTTCGATGCACGCAGTTGATTCTTCGCTCGTAATGGCCCGGGATAGCCCGTTCGAAACCAAGCGGGTGAACGCGTATGACATTGCGCGCTAGGCGCCTCTCGGCCCTGCGTTCAGGAGCGCGCGCGGTGCCCGGTCTTTACCGCGTCATGCTGCTCATGGGCCTGTACCTGGCTTTCGTGCAAATCAACCGTAGCGGTGGCGCGGTCATGGCCTCGGAACTCATGAGCACGCGCGGCTACCGGCCGGCGGAGGTCGGTGCCATCATGGGTAGCATGTTTCTGGCCTCGGCCGTGGTTCAGCTGCCGGCGGGCGTTCTCTACGACCGGCACGGCCCGCGGGTGATGCTGAGCGCCATGAACCTGATCGCGGTCGCCGGCCTCATCCTGTTCGCCTTTTCCGCCAGCGTTGCCGGCATGACCCTGGGTCGAGGACTCATCGGGCTCGGACATGGTACGGTGATCTCCGGCATTTACCTGCTCGCTGTCGCCTGGGTACCGGCAGATCGGGTGGCCACGGTGGCGGCCACGGTCATCGGCATGGCCGGCGGAGTCGGTGCGTTGCTCGCGACGACGCCGCTGGCGCTCACCCTGGGGCAGGTCGGCTTCGCCCCCACCTTTGCCACCCTGGCGGTTGTGACGCTGGCGTTCAGCGCCGCCATTTACTTCTTCGTTCGTGATGCGCCGGATGCCGGCGGCAGCCTGCGCGGGCATGAGGTGGAGGGTATCTGGCAGAGCCTGCGCGGCCTCTGGGAGGTGGCGAGCGATCGCAACCTTTTGCCCATCTACATCATGGGCAGCTGCTTTACCGCGCCCTTTCTGACCGTCGGCGGGCTCTGGGCAGGTCCCTATTTGCGCGACGTGTACGCGCTGACCAATACCCAATCGAGCTACGTGCTGCTCGTCATGATGCTGGCGCTGTACCTTGGCTACGTGGCCTACGGCCCCATGGACCGCATCTTCAACACACGCAAGTGGGTCGTTCTGGGCGGCGTCGCCGGGATGCTGTCGTGTCTGCTGCCACTCGCGGTTCTACCGGACTTGCCATTGGCCGTGGCCGTATCTCTTCTGGTCGTCTTTTCGTTCTGCTCGCCGTTCTTCGTCACGCTCGCCGCTCATTGCCGGGGTTTCGTGCCCGTGCATCGGGTGGGCCGCGCCATCGCCTGCATCAATCTGACGGGGCTCGTCAACGTTTTCGTCCTGCAGGCGGCGGCCGGGGTGCTCGTCGAAGGCGTGACTGGCGGCGACGGGGAAGCGGCCGCGGATGGCTACCGATGGGTCTTCGCCATGGTGGCGGTCGTTCTGATCATTAGCGGGTCCATTTACACTCGTGTGCGCGACGTGCCCGTGCGGGGAGCCGGCGATGCATAGTATATTCACTAACGATGAATCTTCCGACATTATCCGGTGATCTATCACGGGATCCGGCGGCCATCCAGGCAGAGCTTGACCGGCTCGAGAAGCGGGACGCGGAGTTGCAAGCGGCGCTTGATGACGTCGAACACGATACGCGCCGTTGCAACGATGCGCTGGAGCGCGCCGGATGGCGCTCGGGCGAAGCCGAGTCCCGCAGCGCCATTCTGCTGGAAAGCCGTAGGGCGATTGTCGATGACCGGGAAAGGAATCGGGTACTGCATGGGCGATTGAAAAAACGCCTCGACGTGATTCGAAAACATCTCAACGAGAACGAGCACAATGACTGACACTTGGAAGCTCGCGACGACGCTTTCGAAGCTCGAGGAGGGGGGTTGCAAGGTCTTTCGGGTCTCGGGAAAGCAAATCGCATTGTTCAGACGCGAGGGCAATATCTACGCCTGCAACAATCGCTGTCCCCACGAGGGATACCCGCTGTCGGAGGGGGACCTCGACGGCGACCGCGTGCTCACCTGCAACTGGCACAACTGGAAGTTCAATCTCGAGAGCGGCGAGAATCTCTACGGTGGTGATCGGTTGCGCGTATATCCCGTCGAGATACGCGGCGACGAAGTCTGGATCGACCTCGCTGAACCGCCCACCACGGTCCGGGTTGCCGAGATCATGATGCAACTGCGGGAAGCATACGACGACGACGACTACCAGCGACTGGCAAGGGAGCTGGCGCGCTTGAGTCAGGTGGGTGCCGATCCCCGGCAGGCGGTAACGAGTGCTGTTCACTGGTCCCACGACCATCTGGAATTTGGTTGGACCCATGCCTACGCGGCCACGGCAGACTGGCTCACGCTCTACGACGAGAATGCGGCCGATGCGGAGAAGCAGCTCGTGTGTCTACTGGAGAGCGTAGCGCATATCGCCGACGACGCGCTGCGCATGAAGTCGTATCCCTTTGCCGACGGGATGTCGGCATACGATGAAGACCGCTTCGTCGATGCCATCGAAAAGGAAGACGAGAAGGTCGCGATCGCCTGCATGCGCGGCGCCGTTGAAGCGAAGCTCTCATTCCAAGACGTCGAGCGCGGTCTGACCCGAGCCGCGCTCCTGCACTACAATGATTTCGGGCACTCCATTATCTACGTCACCAAAGCCGGCAAGCTGATCGATCGCCTGGGCTCCGGCGTTTTCGAGCCGCTGCTGCTGTCTCTGGCGCGCAGCTTGATTTACGCCAGGCGCGAGGATCGCATCCCCGAATTCCGTCGATACGCAGGAACGCTCGATGCCTGGGGCGAGGGGAACGCTGCCGGTACCCCTGACATGCATGCCTGGCGCAAGCTCGGTATCAACAAGGCGCTGGATTTGACCGCGAGCTTCAGCAAGGCGTCGCCCGAACGGCTCTACGCGGCCCTGCTCGGGGCCAGTGCCGGCAACATGCTGGCCTACGATCTGCAGCAACAGAATAAGGTAAATATTCCAATCTCCGACAATGTGGGCTGGCTGGATTTCACCCACGGCATCACTTTCGCGAGCGCGGTCAGAATGCAATGTCAAAAGTTCCCCGAGCTATGGCCGGCGGGGTTGCTGCAAATGGCTTGTTTCGTTGGCCGCAATGCTGCATTCACCGGGCATGAACCGGATCTCGCACAATGGCGCGTGCGCGACGTCGATGGCTTTTTCACCCGGGCGATCGCCGATCTACACGATCACGATTGCGATGAGTTCATCGTCTCGGCGCACTTGTTGAAAACCGTGCTGGCGGCTCGTACGGAAATCCGGGCGAACGCTCCCGAAGAGGTGTCGGAGTATCTCGCCGCCGCCATCAACCGCTTTCTCAATTCGCCACTGAAACGCAAGCAAGCGCGTCGCACCGCCCATCAGGCCATGAAGTTCGTCGCTATGGATGGATAACAATTCCAGGGCTACCATTCCTGTTGCGCTGCTGGTGAGTATTCTTACTTTCGCCAGCGGCAGAACCAACGTGCTGCAGGGCGCCGTGCACATCCTGCTGTTCCTCGCCTACATCATGCTGAAATTCGA
>CAXMNG010000136.1:0-6538 GCA_964194585.1 Salibacteraceae bacterium
CGATTACAGCTCTACGTGCGCCGCGACGACCTTGCCGAAGGTATGTACTCGGAATTCAAGAAATGGGATCTGGGCGACATCGTCGCTGCTGGCGGTACCGTTTTCAAGACCAGGAGCGGTGAGCTTTCCGTCAAAGTGGACGGTCTTCGTCTCTTGACCAAGTCACTCCTGCCCCTGCCAGAGAAATTCCACGGCTTGACCGACCAGGAGATCCGTTACCGCCAGCGCTATCTCGATCTCATGATGAGCGAGCAGACGAGGGAGACTTTCCGGAGACGCTCTCGCATCATCGACTATATTCGCCGGTTCTTCATCGAGCGCGACTATCTCGAAGTAGAGACGCCGATGATGCACGTGATCCCCGGAGGTGCCGTGGCGCGTCCCTTCGCGACCCACCACAATGCCCTCGATATGAAACTGTATCTGCGCATTGCACCGGAGCTGTTTCTCAAAAGGTTGGTGGTGGGCGGTTTCGAACGCGTATTCGAGATCAACCGGAACTTCCGTAACGAAGGTATATCCACCCGCCACAATCCCGAGTTCACGATGCTGGAGTTTTATCAGGCCTATGCCGATTACTTCGACCTCATGGAGCTCACGGAAAATCTCGCCCGTGGGCTCGCCCGGGAAGTCTGCGGTGGGGAACACATCACCTATCAGGGTGCATCTATCGACTTCTCGAAGCCCTTCACGCGCATGACGGTCAAGGAATCCATCCTGCACTTCAATTCGAAAATCACGGCCGAGGTCCTGGACGACGGGCCCGCCGCCCGCAATGCTGCGCGCGATCTCGGAATCGTACTCGAGGACGGGCACGGGCTCGGTAAGGTGTGGATCGGGATATTCGAGAAGACCGTCGAGCACAGGCTCGTGGACCCGACATTCATCACCGCCTATCCCATCGAGGTCTCACCGCTGTCCCGGCGCTCGGACACAGATCCCTTCGTCGCCGACCGCTTCGAGTTCTTCGTCGGCGGCCAGGAAATTGCCAACGGCTTCTCCGAGCTCAACGATCCGGAAGATCAGGAGGCACGCTTCCGCGCCCAGGCGGCGAATCGCGCCGCCGGCGACGAGGAGGCCATGTACTACGATGAGGATTACGTTCGCGCGCTGGAATACGGTCTTCCACCGTCGGCGGGCGAGGGGATCGGAATCGACCGCTTGGTGATGTTACTTACCGATTCGCCGTCCATCAGGGATGTGTTGCTGTTTCCGCTGATGCGCCCCGACACGGGTGCTACCCCGGGAGCACCGGAGCAATCATAGAAGCAGTCGCGGCGATACCCAACGGACAGCCGGACGGGCTCGCGGCCTTTTTCTTCGCGATGATGTCGGCGGAGTGCTTTCCCAGGTAATAGCTGATTGTTTCGACGCGGATCTTTACCGAGCCGGTCGGTTTGGTGGAATCGAGATCCTGAAACGAGAAGAACAAGGTCCCCGAGCGTTCCACAATCTGTTGCACGGGCGAGTAGGTGGGCTGGTCCATGCCGCATTCGTAGCTCGAAAGTCGTATGACACCCGCGACCCATGGCAGGCGCGCGGCCACCTTGGCGGCCCATAGGATTTCGTTGGTATTGGCACTGTAGGAAGACGGCCACACGTCGGAAATGTCGAACGGCGACGCAATGACCCCGGCCTCCAGATCTTCTCTGAATAACCATTCGAGCAGGTCGCCATCGGTGGGCAGATACTGTCCCCACAGAATCGGGTAGCCACTCGACTGCAGATCGACTTCGATCTCGTGACCGATACCGATGTCCATGTGATACGGCCGCGCCAGCACCAGCAGACACGGTTTGTCCTGCTCGGCGCACTCGGTGAGCACATCGCGGCTGCGTCGTCTGAGCTCATCGCCGAAATCGTCGAGCGCTGCATAACCTCTGTCTACCGCCATCCGTGTTTCGTTGAGTGTCAAGCCGGGAAAGGCGTCACGCAGCCCGTCGAAGAGCTGCTTGGGCACCAGCGGTCGGTCACCCAACGAAACGAAAGGTGCCGCGTGCTTGACGCCACGTTCTGCGAATATATCTGCCTCCTTGAGGAATCCTGCCTTGATGTTCTCCGGCGCCGCCATTACCCGCGGACAAGCGAGCGAGTCCACTACATGGCCGTTGAGAAAAGACGGCAGCGAATAGATCATGGGAGACAGGATCACGTCGATTTTCTTCTTGTCGCGAAGAAGCAGTTCACCATAGTGACCGGAAACGCACTTGACCGGATAGCAGCAATCGACGGTGCCGCGCCCTTTGCCGAATTCTCGCATCTGATCCTCGGAGGTGTCCGAAGAAAAGTGAATCCGCTTCGCGTCTACTCCCAGGGCTGTCAGAAATCCCACCCAGAATCGGTGGGTGGACCAGATATTCAGAACCTTAGGTATTCCGACGCGTAGTTTCGACCGCGAGACGTGTGGTTTTATAGGCGTCGTTTCTAACCATTTCGGCAATGTTTGGATAAACACGTTTGGTTTCCTCGAGCGCGGCTTTGACAATGCGCATCTCGTTAACGTCTTCCAGCAGCCCCTTGGGACAGGAGTTGCCGCTGATGACCCGCTCCCACCCACTCGCAAGCGGTACCTTGCTCCACGAACGGCCTTCGCCGCCCGGTAGCTCTACGTCGATGAATGTGCGCCGGCAGTTGCACGCACACCAGTTGCAGACGGTGTTCTCGTTGGTGGTGCTCCGATAGTTGAGCGCTTCGATGATCTCGTAGCCTCGAAACCGTGAGGGCTGTTCGCCACCGGTTCGCTCGAGCGCACAGAGTGCGGCACCGATGGCCCCCGCCTCACCCGGATAGGGATGCACCAGGATTTCCGCATCCGGAACCTTGCCGGTAATGAAATCGACCTGGGCCTTCACCACGGCGAGATTGCGGTGGGTACCTCCCTGGAGAATGAATTTGCGGCCGGCGGCGGCCAGATTCTGCAGCTGTCCGGCATAAACCCAGACATTCAGTGGTAGGACTGCGGCAAGAGACGCCATGATCTCTTCCGCCGTCCAGCCCTTGCGCTGCTGATTGACGATGTCCGACTGCAGGAACACGCCACATCCCATGGCCAGCGTGGGCATGGCGCGTGCCCCAAAGGCGCGATCCGCGTACTCTTCCAGCGGCGTGTCGTAGCGTTCGGCGACGCCCTGGAGGAACGCGCCATTGCCCGAGGAGCACTGGGAGTTGAGACGAAAGTCGGCGACCGTTCCCTGGCGAAGCAGCATGATCTTCACATCGCAGCCCCCGACGTCGCAGATGACGTCCGCGTCGGGAAAGAAATGCAGCGCGGCCGTCGCATGGGCGACCGTTTCGACGATACCGACATCTGCTCCGATAATGTCGAGGAGTAGATCCTTGCCATAACCGGTGATGGCAAGTCCGCCGACATTTGCGTACCCGGCCGACCGGATCTGGCGCAGAATGGCTTTTGCGTCTTCTATGGGATTGCCCTTCGACATCACGTAGCTGTGGTGGAGCAGCTCACCCGCATGCGAGAGCACCACCGCTTTCGCGGTGGTGCTGCCGAAGTCACAGCCGAGGAAAACCGCATCCGGAAATGGTTCGTCTGTTGCAGGCCTCGGGACATCGGGGGCAGTGGTACTTTGTCCGTAATGTGCGATGAACGCGTCCAGCTCCGACTGGTCGGATGCGAGACCCCGGCCGCCGTCTTTGGCCTTCTGTTCGTGCTGCCCCTCATCGATCCACCAGCGCAATTTTTCGCTTCCCGTATACACCGCCACCGAAACGTCTTCGCCCTGACCCACGTCGACGCAGCCGAGGCAGGCGTAGTAGAGCGCCTCCTCGGGCACGTGGATGGCGGCATCCTCATGGGCACCGTTCGGCATCTCGATGCCGCGCTCATCCCACAGCTTTCGCAGATGATGACGCCAGGCCTGCTGAAGTCCGGTGAAGAACAGGTTGGGGCCCCCGAGGAGCAGCACCTCGGGCATCGGCGTATTGCCTTTCGTGAGGGTGGCGAGGTTCTGGTAGACGACGGCCTCGTAGAGGCTCGCGATGATCTCTTCTACCGGCACACCGGCCTTGACCAGCGTGTTGGCATCGGCCTCGGCGAATATGCCGCATTTGGAGCTGACGTTGTGGAGGTCCAAGCCCGTGTAGCCCATGGACGCCAGGTGCTCCGGGGGGATCTGCAGCTTGCGTGCCGTCTTCTCGATGAATGTTCCGGTGCCGCCGCTGCAGGCGGACTGCATGTAGACTTGCTTTGCCGTCCCGTTTCCGGTGGGTGTGAAGAACACGGTTTTCATGTCCTCGCCGCCGATTTCCGACACGAATCGCACCCGGGGATGCAGCTTCTCCACCGCGGCAGCCACGGCGACCACTTCCTGCACGAATTTTGCGCCAACGAAGGGCGCCAGCACACCAGCACCGGAGCCGGTGAAGAAAATCCGGTCCCTGCCGGGTGTCAGATCGCACTCCGACTCCATGCGGGTCAGAAATTCGAGGACCATCTCCGCCTGGCGCGTGTTGTGGCGCTGGTAGTCCCGCCAACGCACTTCGCCGCCGTCCACCAATGCGGCTTTTACGGTGGTGGAACCCACGTCCATCCCGACGAACTTCATGACGATGGCGTTGGCTCAGGAATACATGGTGCGCAGACTCCGCCGATCCCGCCACCGATGGAGTGATCGAAGCTGACCGGTATGCTCACCGCCGGCTCGAGCGCAACAGGCGCTGGTGCGGGACCGTCGGTTTCCGGCGCGGAGCTTCGGTAGCGGGCCCCGGCGAGATGCAGAACCAGGTTGGCTGCGATACCGGTAGCGCCACAGCGGGGAACCGTCCAGCCCGCATAACCTGCCTCAGGCAACGCGCCCAGGCGCTCGCGCGCATCGTCCACATCGAGCCCGGTCTGCTCCAGCACCGCTTCGAACTCCTGCTGGGCGCGACGCCGCGCCTCGGTCAATACCATCTGACAGCGGGACAGGGCGTGCACTTCCGCGTCGCCTTTGATCTCCAGGGGCGCATAGAGAATCTCGGGATAGCGCCCCAGGACGCCCGCCATGGCGCCGATGCTCATTGTGTTGGGCATGCAAGCGTAGGGCGACAGCTCACAAATCATGTGCGCCTTTTTCCGCTTGAAAGCCCAGAGTGCCTTGCCGATCAGCATGTCTCCTTCGCCACCGCTGAGGCGGCTGTGGTACCAGGGTGTGGCGAGGTCGCGGAGCTCTTCCTGGTCCGGCAGGTCATGGGGCACATCATCGAGCGAGCGGCGCATTTGCCGGTAGCTCCGGTGCAGCAAATGCTGGGCGGTTCTGACGGCGAGCAGCCTGAGGCGCGCGTAGCGGCTGATGCCGCAGTGATCCTCCAAATCCTGGCAGGCAAGACGCATCAGATAGTCCAGCCACACGGTGATCGCGGCAGGGTATACTTCCGCGCCTTCTGCTTCGAGCCAGCGATGGATGTTGTAGTTCGGATCACCCTCGACGGTTTGCAGGTAGAACTCACCGGTGATCTTCACCACCGGCTTGATACGCAGCCGATCCACTTCGATTTTCCTGAAGCGTACCAGCACTTCGCGCAGCGCTTTGAGGAAGTAACCGGTACCGAGATACCATAACGGCGCGCCCAGCTTGCCGCCGCGCACGGGTGCCTTTCGAAATACCTCGGAGAGATAATCGATTGCTTGCCTGACGACCCTGTCGGTCTCCCCGGGGACGATCTCGTAGGGACGTGTTTGGTATTCCAGATCCTGCACGACATCGCTTACCATGACCGCCCAGATGGCGCCCAGGGTGAAGGGCAGATTCAACTCCAGTCCGCCGCCGGCGACCGAGCCCTGGTCGAGACCGTCCTGGGCCAGCAGAAACATGCGAAAGGACTCCATGCCGCTGTTTCGAAGGGCAAGCTCGTAGCTCTGGTGATACTGGCCGAATCTGCATGCCCCGCAGGAACCGGCGGTGAAGTACACGTACTTTTCCGCTACGGCCTCCGGACTCGACTTCTCCGCTTCCCCAGTCAAAAAATTGGCCAGGTTGCCCGTCGTAAAGCTCGTCGGGCAACACTGGCCGATGTCGGCGACCGCGCGGCCGGTGAGTAGGTCCGCCTTTGTCGCCGGGGGGAGGATCTGCGTCTTGTAGCCGAGCCTGTCGAGGGAACCCTGAATGAGTCGCTCCGCCCGCCAGTGCAGGCCACCGAACAGAATCGTGACATCCGCACGCTCATCTCTGGTGAATGGCCGTGGCCGGTACGCTCTGAAGTGCTCTGTCGATGTGCTCACCATGTCCGTTTACCTCGGTGTCGTTGTGTATTTTCTTCGTGCATATTTCACTGCAGCCATCCCGGCAGGCCCGTGCTCAACCACGGGATGTAGGTGATGGCGAGAACGCCCACGCCCAGGGCCACGAACAGTGGAATGATGGCGCGGAAGACTTCCACGATGGGTTTGTCGAATCGGTATGAGGCAAAGAAGAGATTCATGCCCACCGGTGGCGTGAGGTAGCCGAGCTCCAGATTCGCGAGGAAGATAATGCCCATGTGTACGGGAGAAATTCCGAAGGCGTGTCCCAGCGGCACGAGCAGCGGCACGAGCACCACGATA
>CAXMNG010000137.1:0-3035 GCA_964194585.1 Salibacteraceae bacterium
TTCGCAATGCGAAGGTCGAGAGTTCGATTCTCTTCGGCTCCACCAAATTTACCGTCAGCTTTCACCGCCCCGGTAGCTCAGCCGGATAGAGCGTCCGCCTCCTAAGCGGAAGGTCATAGGTTCGAGTCCTATTCGGGGCGCCAGCTTCCCTCTTCTCACCCTGTTTCCCGCGCGGCCCTGACGTGGGGCGGTCGTCGCTGTCGGGATCCTTGACACTCTTAGTTCTTCACGCATCCGATGCCAAGTCATTGTTCATAGTGGATTTGTCACGACTCGCCGCCTCGCTCCTGTCGGAATACTTTACACACCGCCATATCCGGCTCGACGCGCGGGTCATAAGTGCCTGATTCGGTGGGGCCACTGGCGAATGGCACGGTCCATGCTTCTAATTCCTCGGGGTAGGAGGAATATGTCGACCGTGCCGGTCAAACCTGGTGGCGTGGTGCCGGTTTTGTTGCCGGCGGTAGCAGGGATGTTCATTATTTCCCTGCTGGACGCCGTCGGGATGATTTCCGCCGGGTCGCCCCTGGCCCAGGTGATCTACTACGGGCTTTTCGGTGCCTGCGGCGGCATCGCAGTGCACGCGCTGGTCCGGCGGCTGAGGCGGTCGTAAACAGGCAGTGTCGCTGGCTGCGGCTACCCTTATAATCCGTCCGAGAAAAATGGGGACGGATCTATTTTTTCTTTGCTCTACCATCCGCGTGCGACCACGTAGTGGGGAAAAATAGATCCGTCCCCATTTTTCTCGACCGTGTACAAGGCGTGATCCAGCATCTGCTCCCCCACAGGCTGCTCACCGCTCTCATGTACTATTCTACGCGCCTGGGATTCCGGCCCTGGAAGAACTGGCAGATCCGCTGGTTCGTCGAACGCTACGGCGTGGATATTTCGGAGGCGCCGAGCTCCGACCCGGACGCTTACGCGCACTTCAACGGCTTCTTCACCCGCAGGCTGCGGGCGGGCAGCCGGCCCCTGGATGGCGACCCCGAAACCATCGTCTGTCCTGCCGACGGCAGAATAAGCGCCATCGGAGACATTCGCGCCGGGATGCTGTTGCAGGCCAAGGGGCAGCACTATTCCCTCCACACCCTGCTCGGCGCCGACGACGGGCGCGCAACCCCCTTCGACGGGGGGCGGTTTGCCACCCTGTATCTGTCGCCCAGGGACTATCATCGCGTGCACATGCCGGTGGCCGGCAAGCTTCGTGAGATGACCTACATTCCCGGGCGTCTGTTCAGCGTCAACTTCGCCACCTCCCGGGCCGTCCCGCGCCTGTTCACACGAAACGAGCGACTGGTGTGCCTGTTCGATACCGAGCTCGGCCCGATGGCGCTCATCCTGGTGGGGGCGATGCTGGTGGCGGGGATGGAGACGGTCTGGTCGGGGTCGGTGACACCACCCCACGGTCAGAAGATGCGCACCTGGCGCTATGAGGGCGAAAACGCGATCCGGCTCGCACGCGGCGAGGAAATGGGCCGTTTCAACGCAGGCTCCACGGTAATTCTGCTGTTCCCCGACCATCGGATCGGCTGGCTGGAGGCGTTCGAGCCCGGAACCAGTGTGCGAATGGGTCAGGGGCTGGCCCGCTCAACCGCCCAGGGCTGACACGCACAGGGCGAGCAAGCCGCTCGGGTAGATTCCCAGCGCCAGAATCGCCAGCGCATTGGCGCTCACCATCATGCGCATGTCCGGGCCCGCCACGACCGGCGGCGCCTCCTCCGCTCTCTCGAAATACATCATGCGGATGACACGCAGGTAGTAGAACACGCCGACGATGGAGAAAATCACCGCCACCACCGCGAGCCAGGTCATATCCGCGGCCACCACTTCGCGCAGCACCGACCACTTGGCCCAGAAGCCCAGAAAGGGCGGCACTCCCGCCATGGACATCATGAGTATCAGCATCAGGAAGGCGTACCAGGGATTGCGATCATTCAAGCCTTTGAAATCCTCGATTCGGTCGGCTTCGAAGCCGGCATGGCCGAGAAGCACGATCATCGCGAATCCTCCCAGGCTCATGAACGCGTATACGATGATATAGAACATCGAGGCCGAGTATCCCGCCTTGCTCCCGGCAATAATGCCCAGAAACAGAAAGCCCACGTGGGCGATGGTCGAATAGGCGAGCATGCGTTTCAGGTTCGTCTGGCTGATGGCAATGATGTTGCCCACACCCATGGACAACACCGACAGGATAATCAGCATGGCCGTCCAGTCCCCCTGCAGGCTAGGCAAGCCGTCCACCAGCAGACGCATGAGCATGCCGAAGGCCGCGATTTTCGGCGCGCTGCCGATGAACAGGGTCACTGAGGTCGGGGCTCCCTCGTAAACATCCGGCACCCACATGTGGAACGGCACCGCGCCGAGCTTGAAGGCGATGCCGACGATGACGAATACGAGCCCCAGTATCAGGATCAGATTACGGCCCTCCATGGCCGCTACGCTCTCGCGTATGGCAGCCAGGTCGAGGGTTCCCGTGGCACCGTAAATCATCGACATCCCGTAGAGCAGCATCCCCGAGGCAAGCGCCCCCAGCACGAAATACTTCATGGCCGCTTCCGACGCGGTCCTGGATTCGCGATTCATCGCCACCATTGCGTAGAGAGACAGAGACAACAGCTCCAGCCCCAGATACACGGTCAGCAGACTGTGGGCCGAAACCAGAATCATCATGCCGAGCACGGCAAATAATCCGAGAACGAAATACTCACCCCGGAACAGATCCCGCGCCCGGAGATAGATCTTGGAGTAGAAAAATACGAAATACGTCGCCAGCAGAATGAACGCCTTCAACAGCGTGCTCATGGCGTCGTTGATGAAGGTGCCGCTGAAAGTGACTTGCGGCGAATCGGGGAACTGGGTCAGACAGAGCACCGCGGTGATCACCAGCGACGCTTGAGCCAGATGGTAGGTGAAAAACCGCATGCGCTCCGGCATGTACACGTCGGCGACGAGCACCACACAGGTCGCCGCGAGCAGGAACATCTCCGGTATCGCGGCAGTCATGTCGGGGGGGATGAAATTCATAGCTTCGT
>CAXMNG010000138.1:0-3720 GCA_964194585.1 Salibacteraceae bacterium
GCAGGGCGAACCCCTGGGCCTTCTGCACGGACTGCCGTTTGGCGTGAAGGATCTCAATCTCACCGAAAATCTACGCACCACTTTCGGCTCGCTCATTCACGAGGACTTCGTGCCGGAAGCGGACGAGCGCATGGTCGCGGATCTGCGCGCCGCCGGCGCCATACTGGTCGGCAAGACCAACACGCCGGAATTCGGCGCGGGCGCCAACACCGTCAACAAGGTCTACGGCGCCACGGTCAATCCCTTCGATACGACCCGAACCTGTGGCGGCTCTTCCGGCGGCTCGGCGGTGGCGCTGGCGGCCGGTATGCTGCCGCTGTGCACGGGCTCCGACACGGGCGGCAGCCTGCGTATTCCGGCAGGCTTCTGCGGCATCACCGCCATTCGCTGCACACCCGGCGTAGTGGCCTCCGAGCGCCGCACCGTGGGCCTCACGACCTTCAGCGTGCAGGGACCGATGGCACGCTCGGTGCCGGACGCGGCGCTCATGCTGGGCGCCATGGCCGAACACGATCCGAGGGATCCCCTGTCCCACGCCTTCGGCGCCGAATCCCTGGAAATTATCGAACCGGTCGATCTCTCGTCGCTGCGGGTCGCCGTGTCACCGGACCTGGGTTTCGCGCAAGTCGATGACGGCATCCGCGATACTTTCGCTGCCTGCGTGGATGAGTTTCGCCCGGCCTTCGGCGCCTGTGACGCGCGCAGCCCCCAGATGGAGAGCGCGAGCCGCGCCTTCTGGCTGATTCGCGGGGTGCACTTTCTTGCCGACAAGCTGGATCCCTATCGCGAGCACAAGCACCTCCTGGGACCGAACGTAACCAGCAATGTCGAAGCGGGGCTCGCCATGAAGCCCGAGGACATCGGCTGGGCCTTCGCCGAGGAAACGCGACTCTACCGCGCGCTGCAGTCCTTCTTCGACGAAGTAGACGTGCTCATCTGTCCGACGGTCGCAGTGCCGCCTTTCCCGGTGGAGCAGCTTTTCTGCACGCACATCAACGGAGTCGAACTCGAAAACTACATTCAGTGGGCGGACCTGACCTCCGGTCTGACACTGACGGGGCACCCCATCGTGTCGATTCCCTGTGGTCTGGATCCCACGGGCACTCCCTTCGGCCTGCAAATCGTCGGACCCCGACACCACTCCGAACACTTCGTCATCGCGGTGGCGGCCGCGATGGAACGCTATGCCGGGGGGCGCACACGCATCGCCCGCCCGGTACCGGACATCGATTCACTATCCGGGTAACGGAGGCGTCTATCTGACGGCGATGGTGGTGCACCCGGCACGGTTGCTGACCTTCCGCGACACGCTTCCCTGAAGAAGCGCCTGAATGTCACTCAAACCGCGGCTGCCCATGATGATGCAGTCGACATTCTCCTCTTTGGCGCAGGCGAGGATACGCGCCGCCGGATCGCCATCCCCCATAGTGGTCGCTATGTTCGTCACACCTTTTCCTTCTGCGTCGGCCCGTCCCGATTTCAGTATGTGCTGGCCGAGCTCGACCAAGGTGCTGGACGGGATGGACTTCACATCATACGGATGGCCGACCTCTATGCGACTGTCCACCATCTGCAATCGTTTCACTTCTGCGACCGACTCTTCGGTCAAGCCCTCGATCTCGGAAAACCGACGAATCTCATCGGGGTCCAAATTACGCATCAGCACGTGAAACAGCACGAGCCGGGCATCGAATTTCTGCGCCATGTCAATGGCCAGGTCAAGGGCCTTATCAGCGTGGCTCGATCCATCCAACGCACACAGGATATTCTTAATCATTAGTCACCCTCCCGTCACCGAATATCGTTGTCAACGAGCGCTCGAATCTCTCTTTTCACCGAATCGCCCAGGTAACTCGAAAAATTGAGAAACGCATCGATGGAAATTCGAGCATCTTCACTATCCGTATCTTCATTCATGTTTTCCCGCACTCTGGCCAGCTCCGACGAAAGCGCCTCGCGCTCTTCCAGAAGATAATTGAACTGGGCATCGCAAGCGGGAATCGGAGGTGGATAATTCCGAATTCCGTCATGCACGCGACGAATCTCCTCCTGCAAATGCTGGTGAATCATCGCCCAGGCGGAATTGACCGGCGTCATACTCATCTTTTTCGAATCCGGGCAACCATGAAACTGCAATCTGACTCTCGAATGATAGCGACTATTTCGGCTGCCGAGAAGAATTCAATTTGACCCGCTCTTTGCCAGGGCGAAGCCGGTGCCGTGTGCTCAATCACCGCGTCCGACCGCCCTGTAATCCCACAACACGGCTAGCAGAATACCTGAGAAACCCAATGGATACAGTACATTGTGGAGTAAGACAATTCCCAGGGTGCCTGCCGCCCGCGCGTGGTCGTAGATCCCGGCGATTGCGGTCGATGCACCGTACTTGAAGACGAGGCGAAGGAAGTCCGGATACCAGACCGCCCAGACATACAGCCCGACGACTACAATCACACCGATTCGCCACCCGCCGGATCGGAAAAATGCCATGAGGCTGACGACGAACCCGGACACGATCAGTAATCCGGCGCCAATCAGCGTTGGACTCTCGTACTCCTTCAGCAACTTCTGCGCCGTATCGATGCTCGCAAACTCCGGGGACATATGGACCACTTGTGCCAGAGTCAGGGCGCACAGCACGACACCGACAATCTTGTGACGTGAAATCATTTCAATCCGAGGTGTCGGTTCAGGTACGTGCTCTTCTCGCGTTCAGCGAGGCGGCGGACAGCAGAGACAGAAGCCCGATGCCGGATGCCGCGAGAGCAAGCAGAATAACCCGATCGTATCCACCCCGCTCCCACACGAACGCAGCAATCGTCGGGGAAACCGCAGTAGCCGTAATAAAGGGCAATGCCAGTAGGCCCGAAATGACGCCGAAATTCGTGCGTCCCAGAAATTCGGCGGTAATGACTGGACGCACGATACTCGTTACGCCGTAGCCCGATCCCTGAAACAGGACGAAAGCAACGAGTAGAGCCGGAATGGTACTGGTTCCCAGCAATGACAACGCGGCGATTCCCAAAGCGACGTAACAGACCGTCGCGATACCCAGATTCGATACATGGCGCTCGGCCGCCATCATGGCGAGCCGCCCCGCTACCTGCATCGGACCTATCATCGATGCGGCGAGTATTGCAGTCTCACCGTGAATCCCGCGATCGTCGAGTATCGGCAGAAGATGCGTCAGCAAAACACCATGTTCCAGCGCAATCATCGCAAAGGAGATCGCCAGCAGCCAGTAAATGGGGCTTCGCAATATGCGCAATACCTCGCCCGTTCGGGAACTGGGTTGATGCGCCTGTGACTCCCGACCCTCCTCCGCCAATCGACACCCCCGCCATATCAGCGGCGCGGCGACCACGGCGACTGCGATCGCGAAGGTCAGAACGGCGCCGCGCCATCCCACGAATCCAACCAGGACATAAGCGGAAGGAAACGAGACAGTGCCGGCTAAGCCCGCAACCAGCGTAACGAGCGTGATTGCTCTCTTCGCCATGGTCCCCATGGCGCGCGTCAGGATCGCAAAGCAGGCCTCATAGAGCGCGCCCGACATGGCGACACCGAGACCCAGCCAGACGACGTAGAACTGCCAGAGCTCCGTGACCCTCGACAACAGGGCGAGGAGGACAGCTCCAAGCAGCGCGCAGCCGGTATACACATAGCGCCCGAGGCCACGATCGATGAGGCGCCCGACGACGGGCGCAAGCACGGCCGAGG
>CAXMNG010000139.1:0-3018 GCA_964194585.1 Salibacteraceae bacterium
GGCGGCTGGAACATCGCCGACTGCGTCGCGCGCTCCTACGACCTCGAAGGCATGGACGTGGGCACGATCGGCGCCGGCCGTATCGGCACCGCCGTCCTCAAGCGCCTCAAGCCGTTCGACGTCAAGCTCCACTACACCGACCGACACCGCTTACCGGAGGACGTCGCGGCCGAGCTCGGAGTCACCTACCATCCTGATGCCGACTCGCTGATCCAGGTCTGCGATGTGGTTACCGTCAACGCCCCGCTGCACCCCGAAACCGAGCACATGGTCAACGACGCATTCATCGCCAAGATGAAGCGAGGAGCGTACCTCGTGAACACAGCCCGCGGCAAGATCTGTGACAGGGACGCGGTGGCCCGCGGGCTCAAAAGCGGCCAGCTCGCCGGCTACGCGGGCGATGTCTGGTTCCCTCAACCGGCGCCGCAGGACCACCCTTGGCGGACGATGCCGCATCACGGCATGACGCCACACGTGTCGGGCACCTCGCTCTCGGCGCAGGCGCGCTACGCGGCCGGCGTGCGCGAGATTCTAGAGTGCTTCTTCGAGGGCCGTCCCATTCGCGAGGAGTACCTTATCGTCGACGGTGGCAAACTGGCAGGCGCCGGTGCACACGCCTACAGCGAAGGCGACGTCACGGGCGGCTCCGACGAAGCAGCGAAGTTCAAGAAGTAAGGTCACCGGTCAGCGCTGATCCGAGCACTCACGCATGGAACCGATCGAGGCCCACCCGCTCATCCGTCAGAGGCGGGTAGGCATCATAGTCAGCATGGAACGACCAGCGCCGTTTTGCAACAGCTACCCCAGGATATGCGAGCCGTGTCATCCCGTTCGAGCGCCTGGCGTTGAGCCCGCAATGCGGCTTTTTGACGTCATTCGTGGGAAACCGGATCACCGTTGAAGACGAGAGACACAAGCTGCACGTGAGTGCTCAAACCGCCCGAGCCGTGTGGGACTAGGCCGACACGGTCTTGCGAGCTGCCGTGGGCTCCCGAGTACTGGCTCAGTGAAAAGAGGGAACGGGAAATGTCGACGTGAGCGGCGGCCCAGGTGTTAGGGAGCTAGAAAGACACGTCCGCGCACTCGCCGAAGAGATCGGCGAGCGCCACGTGTGGCGCTACGATGCGCTCGAGCGAGCGGCGACGTATATCGAGGACTCCTTGCGCAGCAGTTTGTATGACGTCGTGCCCCAGGCATACGAAGTCGATATCGATCATCCTTTGCTCACACCAGCTCAGCGTGGCGTGCACAATCTCGAGGTGGAAGTCGGCGGACGAGGACGCGCCCATGAGATCGTCGTCATCGGCGCACATTACGACTCGATCCCTGGATGTCCGGCCGCCAACGACAATGGCTCGGGCGTCGCGGCAATGCTCGAGATCGCCCGACTTCTGGCCAACAGGACCTTTGAGCGCACGCTTCGTTTCGTCGCCTTCGTCAACGAAGAGCGGCCTTTCTTCCAGACCTCGCGTATGGGCAGCATGATCTACGCGCAGCGTTGCCGACAAAGACGCGAGAATGTCGTCGCGATGATCTCTCTCGAAACAATCGGCTACTACTCCGACGAACCGGCGAGCCAGCACTATCCCTTCCCGTTCAGCCTGTTCTATCCCAGCGTTGGCAACTTCATCGGCTTCATCGGGAATCTCGCTTCACGCCGGTTGGTGCGTCGTGTCGTCTCTTCGTTTCGTGAGCACACGAGCTTTCCATGCGAGGGCGCCGCTGTTCCTGGTTGGATCACAGGGATCGGGTGGTCGGATCATTGGGCGTTTTGGAAGGCTGGGTACCCGGCCTTGATGGCGACTGATACCGCGTTGTTTCGCTATCCGTGGTATCACACGCCGCAGGATACGGTGGACAAGATTGATTTCGAACGGATGGCGTTAGTGGTAGCGGGGTTAGCTAACGTCGTGGAAGATCTAGCCCAGTGAGCATTCTAATTCCCGGCACCTGTCGGCCAGGCTGTCGCTGCTACTATTCGCCCTTTATTGGAGGCGCCCTGATGACCGCTGCGAACTCGCCGCAACTCTCGCCGCGATCGAAAATCACGATGCGGGAGGATCATGTTGTGCTGCTGCAGCACCGGGTAACGGCAGAGGACGACTTCGAGCGAGCCGTCGACGACGTCTTCACGCTGGCAAAACTCGCCCAGGATCGGCACCCCGGCGCTATTCGTAATCTCGTGCTCACGATCGAGGGGCACGTCGGGGAACGGGGCGGTTTCGACGCGGATTTCTTCGAATTTCAGCAGGAATTTATGCTCGGGGCGATCGGGAAGTTCTTTACCTGGATCGAAATGCCGCTGACCGGCAAGCTCGGCAACCCCGCCCCGCAGGAAGACGATCTGCCGGACAACCTACGACTCGAGGGTCCCGCGTGAGAAGGGCGTCAAGGAGCAGGATGCTTCTGGATGAGGTCTACAACGAGACGGCGCCGCCGATCCCGCACGTTGTGGCGTGGAACATTACGCGGCGCTGCAACCTCGAGTGTGCGCACTGCTATATATCGGCCGGGCCGTGGCAGCCGACCGACAACGACCTCACCGTGGCGGAGTGCGCACGGATCACGGACGAGATCCTCGCGGTCAACCGCAACCCGATGTTCATCCTCACCGGCGGTGAGCCCTTGACGCGACCCGATCTCGAGGAGATCGCGGCCTACGCGGTAAAGCGCGGCGCGACCGTGGTGGTGGGCACCAACGGAACCGGACTCACGGCGGCCCGGATCGGGTCCCTGATGCAGGCCGGGGTCACGGGAGTGGCGATCAGCATCGACTCGCTCAAGGCGCGGTACCACAACCGCTTCCGCCACGGCGACGAGGCGCTCGAGCAGGCGTTGAGTTCGATCGGGCGCCTGCGGGAGGCCGGGCTCGACTTCATCATCCAAACGACGCTGACGAGCTTCAATCGGGACGAGATCGCCGACCTCGTCGCCTGGTCCGTGGAGCAGGGCGCCGTGTCGTTCAACCTCTACTTCCTGGTGGAGACGGGGCGCGGCTCCGGCATGAAGGGGCTCCCG
>CAXMNG010000140.1:0-5492 GCA_964194585.1 Salibacteraceae bacterium
GGTGTCGGAGGCATGGGGCAGGTGCATGGCTCACAGAGTATTCACCAGGGTGCGCAAGGTTGACATCAAATCACCGGCCAGCAATCCACGCTCGCCGTCGGCGGCGGCCAGATCCGCGGCCGCGGCGTGCAGAACCACGCCGGCGGTCGCTGCCACCCCGGGCGCCAACCCTTGTGCCACCAGGCCCGCGATGACGCCGCTCAGCACATCGCCCATGCCGCCGGACCCCATGCCGGGATTGCCGCCTTCGCACACCTGGATGGCGTCGCCGGACTCGCACACCAAGGTGCCCGCGCCCTTCAACACCACCGTCGCCCGGTAGCGCTCGGCGATCGCCCGGGCGGCGGCAAAGCGATCCGCTTCGATATCGCGGGAAGAACACTGGAGCAGACGACCGGCTTCGCCTGCGTGGGGTGTCATGATCCGGGCTTGCACGCCATCACGCTTTTCCGTCGCCGACTCGGCGAGCAGATTCAACCCGTCCGCATCCACGATGAGGGGTTGCGGGGCGGCGAGCGCCGCGCCGAGCATCGCCCTGCCCCACTCGCCCCGCGCCAGCCCCGGCCCCACCGCCACCACCGTGGCACGTTCCAACAAGGGCGCCAGCGCACCCGCGTCCTCGACACCGTGGCACATGAGCTCCGGGCGCTGGCTCGCGAGCACACCGGCGTGGGCGGCGCGCGTGGCGATACTGGTAAGGCCTGCGCCGATCCGTGCCGCGGCTTCGCCGGCCATGCGCGCGGCGCCGGCAAAACCCGTATCGCCGCCGATGACCAGCACATGACCGAAGCGGCCCTTGTGATCGCTGCGCCGGCGTTTGCCGAGGATGCCGCGAAGCGATGCCATGTCGGCGCGACGCACCGTCACCGGCATGCGTTCGTAGAGCGCCGGCGGCACGCCGAGATCGTCGAATACCACGCGCCCGCAGCAATCGCGCGCATGGCCGGTGAACATGCCCTGCTTGAGACCGATGAAGCTCACGCTCAGCGCCGCGGACACGCACACGCCGAGCACCCGCCCGGTATCGGCATGCAGGCCCGAGGGGATGTCCATGGCGACTATGGGCGCGGGGCTCGCGTTCATGTCGGCAATGCACGCGCCCCAGGCGCCCTCCACGTCACGATCCAGACCGGTGCCGAAGAGCGCGTCGATGATCAGATCGGCGTCGTCGAGGATGCCCGCGGTGTAACCGTGTGCTTCGAGCCCTGCGTCGCGCATGCGATCGTGGGCGCCCAGGGCATCACCGCGAAGGCGCGCGGCGTCACCGAGCAGGCCGACCCGCACCTGGAGACCCGCGGCGGCGGCGTGACGGGCGAGCACGAAGCCGTCACCACCATTGTTGCCGGGCCCGCAGACGATGCTCAAACGGCGCGCCGCGGGCCAGGTGCGTCGCAACTCCTCGAAGGCCGCGACGCCCGCGCGTTCCATGAGTGTCGCACCGGGGATCCCGAGCTCCTCGATGGCGATGCGATCGAGCTCGCGCACCTGCTCCGCGCGGTAGAGCGCGGCAGGCAGTGGGGCGGCCGAATGATTGGACACTCTGACCATCCCTCACGCGGAGCGGATGAAATGCTCGCGGTAGTGCTTGAGCTCGTCGATGGAACCACGGATGTCATCCAGCGCGCGGTGATTGCTGTCCTTGGTGAACGCATCCGCGACTTCCGGCGCCCAGCGCCGGCACAGCTCCTTCAGCGTGCTGACGTCCAGATTGCGGTAGTGAAAATACGCTTCCAGCTCCGGCATCAAGCGATACAGAAAGCGCCGGTCCTGACAGATACTGTTGCCGCACATGGGCGATGTGTTGAACGGCACGTGCTTCTCCAGAAACTCCAGCGTCAGGCGCTGCACCTCGGCTTCGTCGTAAGTGCTCCGGCGCACGCGCTCCACCAGGCCCGATGCGGTGTGGTGCGAGGTGTTCCACTCGTCCATGGCATCCAGCACACTGTCGGCCTGATGCACGACCAGCTCCGGACCTTCCGCCACCACCCGTAACGATCCATCCGTCACGATGGTGGCGATCTCGATGATACAATCCCGGTCGGGATCGAGACCCGTCATCTCCAGATCGATCCAAACCAAATTCTGCGGGTCTTGAGGCATTTCATGACTTCCCGGTAAACCTCCGGGAAGTCTAGCAAACGCGGTGGAGCCTTATCCGAAAGCGACGTCCGCGGGAGACACATTGAACACTTTCACGCTGGTATTCCTGGTAGCGCTCGCGACGGGCACCCTGCTCAAGTGGTGGCTCGCCCGCCGCCAGCTCAATTGCGTTTCCGGGCACCGGGATCGCGTGCCTGAAGCGTTCAGCGAGTCCATCACCCTCGCGACCCATCAACGTGCCGCCGACTACACCAACACCAGGACGCGGATGGGGATGCTGGAGACCGGTGTCGCCGCGCTATTGCTTCTGGCCTGGACCCTGGGCGGCGGCGTCGACTGGCTCAACGACGCCTGGGCGGCGTCGGGGCTCTCTCCGCTGCTCGCCGGCACCGGACTGCTGTTGAGCGCCTTTCTCATCATGGGGGTGTTGGAGATGCCCTTCGATGTTTATCGCACCTTCGTCATCGAAGAACGCTTCGGATTCAATCGCACCACGCCGCGTCTGTTCATTGCCGACGCCGTCAAGCAGACGGTGCTGTTGATCGCGCTCGGCGCGCCGATCATTCTGCTGGTGCTGTGGCTGATGGCGCACGCGGGCGCGCTCTGGTGGCTCACCGTGTGGATCGTCTGGATGGCCTTCAGCCTGCTGCTCGCCTGGGCCTACCCCGCCCTCATCGCGCCCTGGTTCAACAAATTCGTGCCCCTGGATGAGGGCGCCTTGAAGACGCGTATCGAAGCACTGCTGGAGAGAAACGGATTCACGAGCCAGGGGATTTTCGTGGTCGACGGTTCCAAGCGTTCCGGCCACGGCAACGCCTACTTCACCGGGCTCGGCAGCAACAAACGCATCGTGTTCTTCGACACGCTGCTGCGCCAGCTCGATGGGGAAGAGATCGAGGCGGTACTGGCCCACGAGGTCGGCCATTTCAAGCGCAAGCACATCACCAAGCGCATCGCGTTGATGGCGCTGGTGAGCCTCGCGGGGCTCGGGCTCCTCGGTTGGCTCATCGCCACGCCCTGGTTCTACGCAGGATTGGGCGTGACACAACCGTCCCTGGCGGCTGCCTTGCTGCTGTTCCTGCTCGTCGTGCCCATCTTTACCGTCTTCGTGCAGCCGCTGCTTTCCGCGTTGTCGCGCAAGCACGAGTTCGAGGCCGACGAGTTCGCCGCCCGGCAGGCGGACGCGGGCAAGCTGGTGGAGGCGCTGGTGAAGCTCTACCGGGAAAACGCCAACACCTTGACGCCGGATCCCCTGTACTCGGCGTTTCACGATTCGCATCCGCCGGCGCCGGTGCGGATCGCCAACCTGCGGGCCAAGCTGGCAACAACCGGATGAGGAATGACCATGACTGAATTGACTGCGAAACGATGCGTGCCCTGCGAGGGTGGGGTCGCGCCCATGGATGCCGAGGCGGCGCGTGGCATGCTCGGTCAATTGAACGACTGGGAGCTGGATGAATCCGGAAAGGAAATTTCGCGCAGCTTCACGTTCAAGAACTATTACCGGACCATGGCCTTCGTCAACGCGCTTGCCTGGATCGCCCACAAGGAGGATCACCATCCGGATTTGCAAGTGGGTTACAACCGCGTGCAGGTGCGATTCAGCACCCATTCCATCGGCGGGCTGTCGGAAAACGATTTTATCTGCGCGGCGAAGATCGACGCCCTGTCGAACTGATCACTCCATGCTCTGACGTTCGCCGATGGCGTGATCGAGGGTGCTGCTGTCGACGAACTCGAGCTCTCCGCCCAGGGGCACGCCCTGGGCGATGCGGCTGACGCGGATGCCCTTGTCATGCACCAGGTCGCTCAGGTAGTGGGCGGTGGCCTGACCTTCGACGGTGGCGCCCGTCTAGGGTATGGGGTCGGACCTCGCTAAATGCTGGGTATGGGTATGGGGTCGGACCTCGCTAAGAGTTTGACTAGTCACACAATTCACGCGGTTTCACGCCAATCTCGGCGCTTAGAAGGCCCATTTCGGGGCCGATTTGGCAACTGTAAGTTGTAAGTGTTGGGCGACCTCTTAAACACACGGTATCGTGCCAAAAACTCGCTGTCTAAGCCGTGAAATACGCCTTTTTCATTAGTTGCTTCTATGTAATTCAAAAGCTTGCGGTGGTCCGACCCCACATCCGGCCGACCCCACATCCCCACATCCATCACTCTTCCATCGGCGGGCTGTCGGAAAACGATTTTATCTGCGCAGCGAAGATCGACGCCCTGTCGAACTAATCACTCCATACTCTGTCGTTCGCCGATGGCGTGATCGAGGGTGCTGCTGTCGACGAACTCGAGCTCCCCGCCCAGGGGCACGCCCTGGGCGATGCGGCTGACGCGGATGCCCTTGTCGTGCACCAGGTCGCTCAAGTAGTGGGCGGTGGCCTGACCTTCGACGGTGGCGCCCGTCGCCAGGATGACCTCGCTCACCTCGCCTTCTGAAAGACGCTTCTCCAGCAGATCCACGCCGATCTCCTCGGGCCCCACGCCGTCCAGCGGCGACAGGTGTCCGCCGAGCACGAAGAACTGCCCACGGTAACTGGTGCCGTGCTCGATGGCCGCCATGTCGGCGGGGGTTTCCACCACGCAAAGCTGCGAGCCGTCGCGCTTGGGGTTTTCACAGATTGCGCACACGGCTTTTTCACTCAAAGTGCGGCAGCGCTTGCAGTTGCCGACCTTGCTCATGGCCTCGACCAGGGATTGCGCCAGATGCCGGCCCCCCGGCCGATCCCGTTGCAGCAGAAAAAAGGTCATGCGTTGCGCCGACTTCGGACCGACTCCGGGAAGACAGCGAAACGCGGTGATGAGCTGCTGGATGACGGAGTCTTTGCTCATAGGCGGAGAGGCGGTACCGCGTCAGAACGGCAGCTTGACGCCCGGCGGCAGGTTGAGGCCCGAGGTGAACTTCGACATTCTCTCCTGGCTCTCCGCTTCGATGCGGCGCACGGCGTCATTGACTGCCGCCGCGATCAGATCTTCCAGCATTTCCTTGTCGTCGCCGAACAACGTGTCGTCGATCTCCACACGGCGCACGTCGTGACGCCCTGTCATGGTCACCCGTACCATGCCGCCACCGGATTCGCCGGTGACCTCCAGATTGGCGAGCTCGGCCTGGGCCTTCTGCAGATCCGCCTGCATCTGCTGCGCCTGTTTCATGAGGTCTCCGATACCGCCCTTCATTCTTTCCTCCTGATTCGATTCCGCGGCGCGCGCACCGCGCACCTTCAATCCACCGGACGCACGCGTTCCGAGTCGATGGCCGCACCGAATGTTTCACAGATCGCCTGCACGCCGCTGTCGTTCTCGATGGCCTGCACCGCGGCCTGCTGGCGCAAGTCGATCTCCCGCTGCCTGGCGAGCGCCGGCGTCTCGCCGCCGGGCGTCGTGATGTCGAT
>CAXMNG010000141.1:0-27560 GCA_964194585.1 Salibacteraceae bacterium
GCGTCGTGGAAAGTCACGACCGCGTCGAGCAGGCGGTAGCAGGCGAGCCCCTTGGTTTGCAAGTCGATGCCCAGGTAGCCCGCCAGAAAGAGGTCGGCCTGGCCGGCTTCGACGGCGATGCATGTGGGGATGCGGCCGTTATCGAGATACCAGGCGCCCTCGAGCACGTCGTGCTCGGTGACGACCTTGCCCGTCGTCAAAGAGAGCGGCTCGCCTTCGATGCGCACGATGCGGTCTACCAGCATCAGCGGCTCGTCGGGGAGGCGGACGCGGGTCGGGTGTGCGTCGATGGACGCAAACTCGGGCCCGAGCACCTTGGCGATGGAACCTGTCGCGAACTCGAGGCACATGTCGCGGTCGAGCTCGACGTGCTCGGGCGATATGCGTGACACAGGCACGCGGTGCAAATTCGGGCTGGCGCGGAGCTGCTCGGTGACGAGGGTGGCCACCCGGGTCGAAAGTCGCAGGTAGGCGTCGTGGGCACGCGTCGAGGCTTCGGACGCGGCGGCCAGGCGCGCGGCAGTGCTCTGATGCATCAGCGCCTGGGCGGGCGCGGGGCCAGGGGCCGAAGTCACGGGTCCGGCGCGCCAGGCAGCTGCCGCCGGCAGGGACAGTGCGGCGGGCCGCACGTCGGGCGCGGCGGCTGCCAGGGGGCGCGTGGCGCGGGCCATGGGTTGTCTGCCTACGGGGACAGTGATGCAGGCGCCGGTGTTCCTGTTCGGCTCGCTGGAGAAGTAGAGTGAGCCCAGATCCACGGGGATGCGCTCGGCTACCAGCGTTGCGAGCGTGCGCAGGATCGAGGACACGCCGTCCTGGCCTTGTGCGCAGACGGCGCGTGCGACGAAGCGTCGGCCCTCGAGGATCTTCTCGATGGCGCGCGTGCACGAAGCACCGGGCCCCATCTCGAGAAAAATCCGTGCGCCGTCAGAGTAGGCCTGCTGGATGGTCTTCGGCCAGTCGACGCCGTGGAGGGCATTATCGAGGATGGATTGCGCGGCACGTTTCTGGCTGACGGAAAAGGCCTCACCCCTGGCGCCGCTGTAAAAACGAACCCCTGTCGGTGCCACCGTCTCGAGAATGTGCAGATCGTAGTAGAGTTGCTCGACCGCCTTCGCGACCTCGCAGTGCACCGTGGTCCCGCCGTGAAGCTCGTGGAAGGAACACGCGAGTTCGGCTACGACATTGCGCACCGCTGCGGTGTCGCCGCCAATCACGCATTCGTCGGGAGTGTTGACGATCAGCAGGTAGGCGCGGCCGACACCGGCAAGGGCGTCGCGCACCACCGCGGCTGGTCGGTCCACGACCCCCAGGGTCCACTGGACGGTGTCGTCGGGTTCGAGTCCCCAGCTTCGTTTCGCTGCGTCGCACGGCCCGCACAGCTCGGTGGTGAACAACTCGGAGGCGTAGACGCGTCGCAACATCTCGTCGCGTTGGTGCCAGGCTCGCAGAGAAAACATGCCGGCCGTCTCGCCGAGCGAGTAGCCGATGATGGCTTTGGGCTCGACGCCGAAGGAGCGCACGAGATCCGAGACCACGGTGCCGAGGGCGACCTGCGCGAGGATCAGCGGCTGTGTGTCGGGGCGCAGCTCCTGGTCGTTCCAGATCAGCTGCGGTTGCAGCTGGCTGCGCAAGCGGACGGACTCCTGCTCTTGTGCGCGCAGGACGCCCGGCCAGCGCGCCGAGAGCTCGCGGCCCATGCCTGCGTACTGGCTGCCCGAACCCGGGTAGACGAAGGCGATCTCGGCATCGGGTCCGAGCGGCTCGCGCGAGAAGAATATCCTGCGACTGTGCAGGGGCGTGCCGTCGCGCAGATGTGAGCTTGCTTCGCCAATCAGTCGCCGTAGCTCATCGGGCTTGCGCGCGACCAGTGCCAGGCCGAGTGTGGCGTTGGAATCGGAACCGTGCAGTTGCCACCAGCGCTGTGCAACGCCGTCGATGGCTGCGCCGTCGATGGCTGCGTCGTCGATCAAAGCTGCGAGTTGCTCGAGCCCTGCCAGCAGGCCACCGCTGTCCCCGGTTTCGACGACGAACAGCGCCTCGGGGAACGGGCCGAGTGGGTGAGCGCAGGCTGCGTCCGTGTCCACGCCTTCGAGCACTACGTGACCGACGTGGCCTGTCGACGACATGGAGCTCACGCCCGCGCGTCGGGGTGCGCCGTCCCGGTCGTGTAACCAGTACTGCGCGCCCCGCGGCAGTACGAAATCCTGCAATACGTCCCGGGGATGGTTGATTCCGCGCATGGGCGGGAGCGTACGGTGATGGAGCGCGAGGCTCGCCTTGGCGATGGAGGCCAGTGCACCAGCCGCACCAGTGTGGCCGACGTCGGCCTTGGCGGAGCCGAGTACCGTGGTCCGGTCACCGTGGAACCAGGCGCTGAGTGCGTGTGCTTCGACGCGGTCCTCAGGCGCGTGACCGCTACCGTGGGTCTCGACGAAACCCACCGACGCAGGGTCGACCCCGGCGTCGTCATAGGCATTCGCCAGTGCGCGGCGGTAGGCGTCCTCGGTGGGCACGATGGATTCGCATGCGCCACCGGTCGCGGAACCGAGGCCACGCACGGTGGCATAGATGCGGTCGCCGTCGCGCTCGGCGTCCCGGCGGCGCTTGAGCACGAGAGCCACAGCGCCCTCGCCGGGCAGCGCTCCGTCGGCCGCCTTGTCGAAGGGACGCACGATGCCGGTGCGCGACATGGGCTTCTGGGCGTCGCTGGCGATGGTCTGGCGCGGATCCCCGCACAGGTCGATGGCGCCCACCAGCGCACAGTCGATCTGACCCCGCTTCAGGCCGCGCACCGCGGCCTCGAGGGCCGAGAAGCCGGAGCCCTCTTCACTCGACACCACGTAGCTCGGGCCACCGATGGCGAACTCGCGCGCCACGCGGCTCGCGACCAGGCCTCCGAGATTGCCCATTACGCGATTGGCGGTGAGCGCCGGGGCGAGGCGGTTGGATTGCTCATCCAGCCAGGCGTCGAAGTGCGCATCGTCGCCTCCCAGCTCCTGCCTGCGCACCCGGGCGCTGTCGTGGAGAACCCAGCGGAGGTGGTAGTTGGTCGTGTTGAGGTCGAGGCCGATGCCGATGAATACGCCCGTGCGCAGGCGGTCGAGGGTGTCGGTGACGGCGTCCGCGAGTGCTCGCTGGCTGACCTGCAACATGAGGAGCTGCTGGGGCAGCATCTCCTCGATCTCCTTCGGTGGGATCCGGAACTCGCCGATTGGGACCTCGAGCTCGTCGATGAAGTAGCCCTTGGGTGGGTCGGGCAGACCCCAGTAGCCGTCCTTGATCGCGGGGCTGACCTCTGGACCACCACCGAGCACGCGGTGCTGGAACGCCTCGAGGCCGTTCCAGGCGCCCACGGTGGCGCTCATGCCGACCAGCACGACCGCGTCGTCGATGGGCAGTGCAAGCACCGCGACCGAAGTCTTGGTCGCGGGCGTCCACTCTTCCAGGAGGACGTGGGCGTTGGTACCGCCAAACCCGAAGCCACTCACGGCGGCCCGGCGCGGCCCCTTGCTCTCCCACTGCGTGGATCGGCTCCGCACCACGAAGGGCGAACCGTCGAGATCGATGGCGTCGCCCGCTGTGTCGAAGTTCGCCGTGGCCGGCAGCACCTGGTGGCGCATGGCGAGCAGGACCTTGGCGAGTCCCGCGGCTCCGGCACCGGTGAGCAGATGGCCGACGTTGGACTTGACCGAGCCGATGGTGCACTGCCCGGGCTCGAAGCCGTCGTCGCCCCAGAGCGCGCGCAGGCTCGAGAACTCGACTCCGTCGCCGACCTGGGTGCCGGTGGCGTGACACTCGATCAGCTCCAGGCTGCGCGGGTCCCAGCCAGCTTCGCGGTAGGCGCTGTGCATCGCGCGCAGCTGGCCTTCCTGGCTGGGTGCGAGCAGGTTGCCGTCCACGTCGTTGGAGGTGCCAGTGCCGCGGATGACCGCGTGGATCGTGTCGCCCTGCGCCAGGGCGTCGGTGAGGCGTTTGAGCACGAATACCCCCGCACCTTCGCCGACGACCAGGCCGTCTCCCTTCCGATCGAAGGGGGAGCAGCGCCCCGAGGGGGAGAGCGCGGTGAGCTGCGCGAATCCCATCTGGGTGTAGAGGCAGTCGGGACGTGACACACCGCCCGTCAGCATCGCGTCGACGCGACCCGAGCGCAGTCCTTCGACCGAAAGCTCGAGAGCGAACAGCGACGACGCGCAGGCCGCGTCAATGGCGTAGTGACCGCCGCCGAGGCCCAGCGCTCTGGCCAGGATGCCGGCGGGAAGGCCGGTGACGAAACGGTTGATCGGCGCCGGCGCGGACTGGCTTGTGGCGAAGAGCTCGCGGTCGAAGCGGCGTCCGAGCACCCAGTCCGCCATCAACGAATTGCTCTCGGTGGGTAGCGCGATATTGCCGAGGATCACGCCGATCCGGGATCGGTCGACGCGGTCCATGTGCGCGTCGAACCATGCGTCGCGGCCGGCGCGCAGCACCAGCTGGACCATGACGTCGAGTGTCTGTGCGAAGTCCGCTTCGATGGCGAGGCCGTCGATGGCGCCGCCGACAATCAGGCCCGGGTCGTCCACCAGACACGCCCGCTTCGAGTACACGCGGTCGGGTGCAGGCCTGTCGGGATCGAAGGCGCGATCCGGCGTGAGGGCCCAGCGATGGTCGGGCGTCTCACGGGCCGTGTCGTGACCAGAGACGATATGGGACCAGAAGTCGGAAAGGGTCGGTGACGAAGGGAACACGCCACCGAATCCGACGATGGCGATCGGCGCGTTTCGGGTCATGTCGTCCCGGCAGTCGTTACGCTCGGCGCGTTGTCACGCTCGGCGTGTTGTCGCGAAAGGCTTTCAGCAGCGCGCGGTCGATGACGCACTCATACCCGGTCATCCGGGCGACGAGCTCGCCGTCGGCCGAGATCCAGTCGATGTCGGCCGTGGCCCCGTGGTTGTCGTGCCGGGTGAGCCGTGCCTCGATACGCACGCCATCGCCGGGAAAATCCGCTTGGAACTGCCGGTAGCGCGCTGCCTGTGTCGGTAGGCAGGGGCTGCCGTCGCGTTCGATGCTCCACAGGATCATCATCTGGAAGGCGCAATCGATGGACAGCGGGTCGGCGATCCAGCGGCTGCGCGGCGCCGCGCGGATCCATTCCCGCGGCAACGGAGCCGGGCGCGCGGTCGCGACGATGCCCTGTTCCGAGCAGCCCTCGATGGTCTCCAGGCCCTGAAAATCCGGGCCGTGGAACAGGTGCTTGGCGTAGACCTCGTCGAGATTCGTACGATAGGGCGCAACGGCGGGGGCGTCCACGCGGATCTTGCGTGCGGGCAGCTTGGCGCCGAGCACGATCGTCGCGCGGGCGTGGATGGTGCGCTTGTGGTCCGCAGGACCCGAGCAGAGCTCGACCGGTACCAGGAACTGCTGCCCTTGTTTGGTCGCGCGGTCGGCGCAGACACGGATGGTCAGAGACTCGCCGGGAGCGATGATCACGCCTTTGAAGATGCGCAGATCCTCGAAGCCGCAGAAGCGCAAGCCGGGGTTGTTGTGCAGTGCGCCGTGGCCGAACCACTCGATCACCATGGCGGCGGGGAGCACGGCATTGCCGTCCATCACGTGTGAACGCAGGCACGGGGTGGTTTCGAAGTCGAGCTCACGCTCGAATACCCGCGGAAGCTCGGGGGGTAAGCTGATCGCAGCCAGCGCAGGCGCGATGGGCGTCGCCGAGGCGGCCACCGCTTCGGGCAGCACGGAGCCGTCGCCCAAGATCACGATTTCGACCGGTCCGGGATCCGTCGCGAGCTCCCGGAGCAGGTACTTCGCACCGGCCGCTAGACCAATGACCTCGATCCCCTCTGCCGCGAACAGCTTGCGCAGCGCCGGCGTGACCATGCCCCCGTCCCACGGTCCCCAGTTGATGGACAATACTTTGCAGTCGCTGCGCGCCCTGGATTCGCGCTGAGCGACCTTATTGAGGATCTCGTTGCCCATCGCGTAGTCGACCTGGCCCTTGCGGCCAAAGCGAGCGCTCGATGAGCTGAACAGCACGATGCCGCGAAGGTGGTCCCCGGAGGTCGCCGCGAGCAGCGCCCGCAGCCCCTCGACCTTGGTGCCGTAGACTTGCTCGAAGTCCACGCGACTTTTGTCCGCGATAAAGCTGTCGGCGAGAACCCCGGCGCCGTGGACGAGGCCGGTAATCGCACCGTGCTGCGCGCGCACGGTCTCCAGTGTGACTGCGACGGCGGTCGAGTCGCGTACGTCGATGGCGTGGTAGCTGACCCGCGAACCGGCGGCTTCGATGCGCGCGAGGGTGTCGCGGATTTCACGGTCAGCCAGGATGCGGTGGCAGTCGGCCTGCAGTTCCTTCGGAGTCGGCTTGCCCGGCGCGTTCTCGAGCAGTGCCTTCTGGATCGCCTTCTGGCCCGTGGCCCACGCGAGCCAGGCGGGTTCTTCGCCGGGTAGAGCGGTGCGCCCGAGGAGTGCCAGGTGCGGCTTACCCGCCGTGGCGAGAGCGACCGCTATCTCGGCGGTGATGCCGCGTGCTCCGCCGGAGATGACGACCACGTCATCGCTCGTGAATCGCACGGCGCCGTCCCGGGCGACCTCTTCGAGCTCGAGAACGGGAGTCACCTCTGCGTCCGCGCAGACTCCGATCTCCACCGGGGCGCTGCCGAAGACGTGTCCGAGTATTCGCTCCGCGACCTGGTCGCTGGCAGCGAGCCGGGCGTCCAGGTCGACCGCCTTGCAGGTGACCGTGGTCCACTCGCAGTGTGCGGTCTTTGCGAGGCCCGCGAGTCCGCCCGAGAGAACGTTCTCCGGCGGCGCCTGGAATCCGAACGCGCCGTCGAGACGCGACACGGTTGCAAACACCGCGCCACCCTGGCCACTCTGACGCGAGAGCACGCGGCCGCCCTTCTGCGCCAGCGCGAAGAGAGCCTCCATATCTGCGTCCGTCGCCGCCGCGTCGGCCACGAGTAGCAGACCGGCCAGGTCGCCGGGGGCGTTGCCCATATAGTCCTTGTCGATCAGATCTGCTGAAAAGCCTTCGGCCTTCAGTTGGCTCCGGAGCTTCTCGCCGAGTCCGGAGGCGTCGCGGGTGATCCAGATCGGCGCGCCCGCGGGCAGCGCGAGGCGTTTGCCCACGGGACTCGCCAGGTGCTCCATGCGCACCACGCGACGCGCTACCGCCGCGGGCACCTTGCCCATTGCAGCCGTCGGCGCCGCCGTAACGGCGGGTGCGCCCGTGGCCGTGCCCCGGCTCAGGAACTGGCAGATATCCGCGAGAGTCTGCAGCTCGCCCAGATGCTCCGGCCGGATGATCGGTGCGGTGGGCAGTCGTTGTTGCAAGGCAGAGAGGATTTCCACGCGCTTGATCGAGTCGATGCCGAGATCGGCATCGAGGCCCATGGAGAGCTCGAGCATCTCCTCTGGATAGCCGGTCTTGTCAGCGACGATGGCCAGCAGGGTCGCTTCGACGTCGGCGGTGGGCGCCACCGGTGCTGCGGAGCTCCCAGTGCTCGCATCAGGTGGGACCGCCGTTGCCGCAGGCATACCGGTGCCGAGGAAGTCGACGATGTGGCCGAGGGTCTGCAGTTCGCCCAGGTGCTCGGGTCCGATGGCCGGCGCGCCGGGGAGCCGCTGCTGCAGGGCCGAGAGGATTTCCACGCGCTTGATCGAGTCGATGCCCAGGTCGGCGTCGAGGCCCATGGAGAGCTCGAGCATGTTGGTCGGGTAACCGGTCTTCTCGGCGACGATGGCGAGCAGCGTGCTTGCAACCTCCATCGCCGGTGCGGTCGAGTTCGGCTGCACCGCGGGCTTCGGTGCGCTGTCGGTGGGCTGCGCTTGCGCTGATGCCTCCGGGATCGGTGCGCTGTGGGCGGGCTGCGGCGATGCCGCGGAGCCCGTTGTTGCAGCCGTCAACTGTGCCTGGATACTGTCCAGGAGCTTGGCCTGTCCGTCGAGAAATTGGCGGTGCAGGTCCGCAGTCTGCTCCTGGAGTCGCAGCAGTGTGTCGAGAGTCGAGGAGGCAAGCGCGGAGTCGGCCGTCGCTGTCATCGGCGCGGGAGCCGGTGCCACGTGCGCCGTCGGGGGCTGCGGCGCGGCGGCGGGCAGGGACACGGCGGGCTTCCCATGGGTCGGCGGCGAGAACTTCGGCTCGAACAAGTTGGCGCCCGACACGGAGATCGTGAGGCGCTTCTTGCCGTTGGCAGCCTGGTACGCGGGCGCGCCCTCGTCCCACTTGCTGAGGTCGAGGGCCTGACCGGACGCACACAGCTGCGCGAGTGTGCGGGCGAGGTCGAGCTGGCCGCAGTGCTTACCGCGCGATGCGTCGATGGCGGTCACGGTCAGCGGGCGGTCGTGAAGGATCTTCTGCACCAGGCCGCTGAGGTGGCGGCCGGGGCCGATCTCGACGAAGATCGTGACGCCTTCGTCGGCGAGGTTCTCCACCAGCGAGACGAACTCCACCGGTTTCGCGAGCTGCTCGGCGAGGAGTTTGCTCGCGGCCTCTTGCCCTGGGGGATAAGCCTTGCCCGTCGTGTTGGCAAACACCGGCTGGTTGCCGGGGCCCAGCTCGATGTTCGCGATGGCCTGCGCGAACGGCTCGGCTGCCTCTGCAACGAAGGGGCTGTGGAAGGCGGCGGCGACGACCAGGCGCATGGCCGTGAAGTTGTCGGCGCGCAGCCACTCCTCGGCGCGGTCGATCTCAGAGGTGGCGCCGGAGAGAACCATCTGCTCCGGTGCATTGCGGTTCGCGACGACCAGATCCAGGTCGTGCTGCTGAACAAAAGCGTTGATCGTCTCCCGATCCGCCGTGACGGCGAGCATCGAGCCGCGATCACCTTCTCCCTCGGCCATGAGCTTGCCGCGCAACTTCGACAGCAGGTGGAAGGCATTGCTGTCCAGGCGCCCTGCAGCGTGGAGCGCGGTGAGCTCGCCGTAGCTGTGACCGGCGGCGGCGTCGAAGGTGAAGCCGAAGGACTCGAGGATACGCAGCGCCACCAGGCTCACGGTTCCGATCGCCGGCTGCGCCACGTCGGTGGACTGGAGATCGCGCTTCTGCTGGTCGCGTGTGGCGTCGTCGAAGGCGGCGTGGGGGTAGACCAGCTCGGACAGGCGACGATCGGTGCCGAAGGCCTGATCGGCCACGCCCAGTGTCTCGCGTGCGATGGGGAACTGGCACGCGAGATCGCGCAGCATGTTGGGATACTGGGAACCCTGACCGGGGAACAGCGCGGCGACCTTGCCTTTCGGACCGCTGCCGAAGTAGATGCCTTGGGGCGAGGACCAGTTGCTGGCCCGCTCGCTGTGGAGCAGCTCGCGGGCCGTGCTGACGAGTCGGGTGGCCCGCTTGCGCTCTTCGACGACGAGCAGGCGGCAGCATGCACCTGCATCGAACGCGGCGCGCAGCTCGGCGGCGCGGGCGCGCAACTCACGCCAGTCTTCGATTGCCGCGAAGCTCTCGAGCTGGCGGCCGATAGCGTCGCGATCGGGTCCACTGAACGCGAGGATCTGTGTGCGTCCGTCCCAGTCCACCGTCTCGGCCGCTCCCTGGTATTCCTCGAGCACGCAGTGGAAATTGCTGCCGCCGAACCCGAACGCACTGACGCCGGCGCGGCGTGGACTGCCGTTGCGGAGCCACGGGCGCTTCTCGGTGTTGACGTAGAACGGCGTGGTGCCCGGCTCCGCTGCGTCGGTCGGTTGGTCGACCTTGATCGTCGGGGGCAGCGTGCCGCGGTAAAGCGACATCGCCGCTTTGATCACGCCGGCGGCGCCGGCTGCGGCCTTGGTGTGGCCGATCATCGACTTGACCGAGCCGAGTGCGCACCATGGTTTCTGGTTCGTCTCGAGCTCGCCGTAGACCATCTTCAGACCGCCGACTTCGACGGCGTCACCGACCTTGGTGCCGGTGCCGTGGGCTTCGATCAGCTCGACGGTACGGGGATCGACTCCCGCGGCCTCATAGGCCGCACGCAGTGCGCGCGCCTGGCCATCGGAGCTGGGCGTGTAGACCGCGTCGCCCTTGCCGTCGCTGGACGAGCCGATGCCGCGGATGACCGCGTAGATCCGGTCGCCGTCGCGTTCGGCGTCCTCGAGTCGTTTCAGCACGACGAGGCCGAGACCCTCACCGAGAATCGTGCCGTCACCGTCCTGGGCGAAGGGCTTGCTGTTGCCGGTGGGCGACAGCGCGGGCGTTTTGCTGAAACACATGAACATGAAGATGTTGTTGAAGGTGTCGAGACCTCCGGTGACGACCATGTCCGAGCGCCCGGCTTGAAGCTCGAGCATCGCCAGATGCATCGCGCTCAGGGACGAAGCGCACGCGGCGTCGACGACGCAGTTCGTGCCGTGCAGGTCGAGGCGGTTGGCGATGCGGCCCGCGGCGACGTTGCCGAGCAGGCCGGGGAACGAGTTCTCCTGCCACCCGACGTAGCTCTCGCCGATGCGTTTGACGACGTCGTCAGTCGTGGCCGGGTCCACACCTGCGTCGCTCAACGCCCGACGCCAGATCGGATGGCCGAGGCGCGCGCCGAGCGGGATCACCAGCTCGAGGGTGCCGGTCACGCCGAGCACGACGCTGACCCTCTGTTTGTCGAAGTTGGCCTCGTCGGCCGGGTAGCCCGCGTCCCGCAGTGCTTCCTTCGCCACCCACAGGCCGAGCAGTTGCGTCGTGTCAGTCGCCTCCATGTCCCGCGGCGAGATGCCGAACTCGAGCGGGTCGAAGTCGATGGCGTCGAGGAAGCCGCCCCGGCGACCGTAGGTCTTGTCCGGGGTGCTGGCGTCCTCGTCGAAGTAGTCTTCGGGCTTCCAGTGCGTTGCAGGGGTGTCGCTGATGCAGTCGCGTCCGTCCCGGATGTTCTGCCAGTAGGACTCCAGGTCCACGGCCTTCGGGAACATGCAACCGATGCCGATGATGGCGACCGGGCTGGCCGGTTCGGCGGGCTGCAGTGTGGCGGCCCGCGAATTGGACGCCTGCGTGTCCGAGGACGTGCTTGGGGTCTTGTCGTTCAAGCTAGACACTCCTCGAGCTCCGCGGGTTCGCGCGGAGCCAGGTCGAGGCAGTTGGAATCCACGGCGACGCCCTGGTGGCGCAGCGCCGAGGCGCGAGTCAGCACGGCTGCGCCGCGCAGAATGTTGTGGGCGATGGGCACGACGCGACGGTTCTCCCAGTTTTCGATCCAGGTGCCGCGAACCCACTCGTTGAACGAGCCCATCGCGGGTCCACACCAAACTTGATAGTCGACCTTGCGGTCCTCCACGCCGGCGTTCGCCCAACTCGAGGACTGGCCGAGGTACCAGCGGAAGACGAGCGCCATCTGGTGCTTCGGGTCCCGCTCGGCCCGTTCGACCTGGTTCGGGTCGCGGTGCCGCCAGAACTCGCGCGTCTGTGCCCAGATCTCGTCGAGGGGCGCGCGGAAGATTGTACCCTCGAGCGTGCCGCGCTGCGCTTCGGGGATCGCGTCGAGACTCGGGCAGCTGGTATAGACATCGTAGAGCTTCTGGGCCCGCATCGCGAACATGGTGCCCCGCGTCAGCACCTGGAGCTTGACGCCCATCTCGAACATGTCTGCCGCAGGGGCCATGCGCACATCCGCCTGCTCGACCTCGGCGAGCATCTCGCGCACCGTGTCCGACGTGCCCGCTTCGCGGCAGCCCTGGTTTATCGAACCGGTCAGCACGTAAGCTGCGCCCATGGCGAATGCCGCAGCGGCCGAGTGGGGCGTCGACACGCCGCCCGCGGCACCGACGCGCAGCGGCCGGTCGTAGGCCTGCTCGTTCTGCATACGGTCGCGTAACGCGAGGATGGTGGGAAAGAGTGCGAATGCCGGACGGTTGTCGGTGTGTCCCCCCGAGTCCGCCTCGGCGGTGATGTCCTGCGCGACCGGAATCGTTCGCGCCATCTCAGCCTGCTCGGCCGTGATGTCGCCGTGGCCGATGAGTACCTGCAGCATCTGCTCCGGGGGCGGGGAGAAGAACTTCCGTGCCACCTCGATGCGCGAGATCTTCGCGATCACCCGGTTCGGCGTGATCACGCGACCCTCTGTGTCCCGGTGGATGCCGTGCACGCGGTAGCGCACCAGCGGCAGGGTCAGGTCGAGGTAGGCTGAAGCCGACACCAGCCGCACCCCTCGGCGAAGGTAGAGGTCGACGATCTTCCGCTCGAGTTCGGGCTCGAAGGGGCTGTGGATCAGGTTGAACCCGTACGGCTTGTCGCCCAGCTTCGCGGAGACTCGGTCGATAGCGTCTTCGACGACTTCGGGCATCAGGCCGGCAGCACCGAAAAACCCGAGCATGCCGGCTTGTCCCATGGCCTCGACGACCTCACACGAGCCGATCCCATTCGCCATCGCGCCGGCGACGTAGGGCAAGCGCAGCCCGTGGTCGCGGACAAAGCCCGCGTCACCGAGGTGCTCAGGGAGGCAGGGTGGTACCAGCGCGCGCACCGCGAGGCCACCCGCCGCATCGGAAGCGGTGTCGAGGTGGCCGCCCTTGCCGACCAGAGTCGTGCCGTTTCGGTCGACAACGAAAAGGGGCTCGCTGAGAGAGCCCAGGAGAGCCCCCAAATCAGCTGGATGCTCCGTCGAGCAAAGCTGCCCGCCTCCCCAGCGTCCGAGGATGGTTTGCGAAGTAACGATGGCGGTTTCCGTATGGCACTTTCCGTGGTGGGTTTGCAGGATTCTCGGGCAAACAAAGTTATATAGCACTTTCAGCACCGGTTTTGCAGGGGTCTCGGGCGATCGTCTAAGATTCCCCAGGTACTGGCGTGATTTCTTCGACATTTGAACCACTCGCGGTCATTGTAAACCTCCATGTCGCAGACACAGCACAGTAGACTCGGGCGCCGGCGGTCGAGTATTGAACTCGCCGGGGCGCCTGAGCAGGGGTGGTTTGGAACACCGCCGCCCATGCGCGCCGACGCGGTTCAGATCCTCGTTCGGCCCGTCGTCGAGGGCCGGGCGCCGCCGCCTGGTATCGAGCACTGGCTGAGCGACGACGAGCACGCTCGTGCCGCGCGCCTGGTGAAAGACCCGGATCGTTGGCGTTTTATCGAGGCGCGCGCCTTACTGCGCTTTGTGCTCGGCCACCATCTTGACATCGACCCGAGTTCCGTTGCATTCGTGCTTTCGCCTGACGGCAAGCCTCGGCATTCGTGCCCGGCGTCCACGCGCGGAATTGCGTTCAACCTCAGTCACACCATCGGCATGATCGTGGTCGCCCTCGCGGGTGACGGGCAGCGGGTCGGCGTCGATGTCGAGAAATGCGGATCTCAGGTAGATGCGCTGGGGATCGCCAGCTCGCACTTCTCTCCACGGGAGAGCGCGTATATAGACGCGCTACCACCGGCGGAGCAAGCTGACGCGTTTCGCCAACTGTGGACGCGTAAGGAGGCCTTACATAAGGCAGATGGTCGTGGCTTGTCATTGCCCCTGGATACGTTTGATACGCTTGATAATCCCTGCGGTGCCTGGGTCGTTACGGATCTCGAGCTACGAGCCGGACATGTAGGTGCGGTCGCCTACGCGGCGCACCCGAGGCCGCTGGGGATTGAGATGCACCTGCTCTGATCGTCCAGATGCAACAGCACAGGGGATGGATGGACGTTTCGAGTCAAGAAGGGGAATTTTCTGAATTCATCGTGACGTTGCCACGGTAACCGGGATTGAGGGATAATCGCCGGGATCGTGTGATAACAGGACACGTTGGGGGGACTCATTAGATGAACGCATCTGTTCGGCCGGTTCGTGTGTTGCTGATTGACCCGGTCTACGGTCGTCACACGCCATTCTGGTCTGCTCCCCTTGCCCTCGGTTACATCGCGGCCACCCTGGATGAACATTTCGGCAAAGCGTGTCGGCTCGAGCTTGTGCGCGACCGCGACTCGATCCTCTCTCGCCTTCGACAGAATCGGTACGATGTAGTTGCGGCCACGAATTACGTCTGGAACACGCGGCTGTCGAACAAATTCCTGCAGATCGCCAAGGCGCTGCAACCGGATGCGGTCACCATTCAGGGCGGACCGCACTTTCAACTCGACGAGGCAGACGTGGCCGCGGATTATCTGCGCGCGCATCCGTCCATCGACTACTACGTCCATGGCGAAGGCGAGACGACCATGGTCGCGCTTCTGGAGAAACTGTTGGGTGGCGGCGCATTGGATGCGGAAGAGCCCGGTGTAGCTTTTCTCCGCGATGACTGCTATCTGGACGGCGGCCGCCGAGAGCGGCGGCGGGACTTGGATACCATTCCATCGCCGCATCTGGGCGGCTGGCTCGATCCATTCATCGGCAATGGATACGCGCCGGTAATCGAAACCAATCGCGGTTGTCCCTTCTCCTGCACCTACTGCAATTGGGGCTCGGCCACCGTGTCGAAGGTCAATCGATTCAGTCTCGATCGCGTCCTGGAGGAGCTGGAGTACATCGCCAAACGTGTGCGGGACAACGACAATCTGACCGTGGCCGACGCCAACTTCGGAATTTTGAAACGCGACCTGGAGATAGCAGAGAAAATCGAGAGCTTGTGGCAAAGCCACGGATATCCGGCGCATATTCAACTCTGGTACACGAAAAACTCCAGCCGCAGAACCATCGATATCGGTCGGATTCTGGGCAAGAAAGTGCGTTTTCTACTGGCCATACAGTCCCTCAACGAGGAGGTGCTCGCGAATATCAAGCGTGACAACATCAAGCTCAAGACCTACGAGGAGCTCACGGTCTACGCCCGGGAGAACTCTCTGTTGACGGCATCGGATATTATTGTGGGCCTTCCCGGGGAGGACCTGGCATCTGTCAAATCGAATATGGAAACGCTGCACCGCCGCGGCGTAGAGAAAGTGGACGTTTTCAGTCTCATGCTGATTCCGGGCACGGAGGTCTACTCGCAGGAGTCCCGCCGTCGGTTCGGCATGAAGACCATGCACCGGCTCGCACAGGGGTGCATCATCGACGTCGAAGGCGAGGTAATTTCCGAAACCGAGGAGCTCGTCGTCGAAAACAGCACGCTCTCCTTCGAGGATTTTCTGATCCTGAACAAGTACTCGGCATTGTCGGTTTTCTGGCACCACGCCGGCTTAGGTGATGCAGTCAGCAACTACGCGCGTCACAGGGGAATCGTCGAGTCGACGATGTTCTTCGAGTTCCTCGAAAGTCAGGACAACTCACCGGAAACGGTCAAAGGGCTTGGCTTTCTGGATACGCTGCTTCGCGGCGAATTGCACGCGACAGCAAAGGGTGTTCACGACGCGGCAGTCGGGCAGCGCGTGGACGAGCTGCGCACGACGCGGGCGTCCTATGGCTTTATTCACCAGATAATCAGAGACGGACTGGTTCCCTCGATGATCGATGATATGGTCGACGGGCTGGTACGCATAATGCAGCAGCGATCGGAAGGGAATATCCAGAATCTGATTGCCAGCGAAGTGGACAATGTGCGGACTTACACCAAGGCCTATCAGGCGGTCCTGGACACCAACGCCGCGACGATGGTCGCGGTGGACTACGGTTTTCTGGCCTGGATGCAGCAGAACTTCAGCGGCGACCTGGCGCAATACCGCCTCGACGAGCCCATGACGCTGTGGCTTCGCCGTGCCCGCGGGCGTCTGCCGAACGCGAAGCTGGAATCGGTGGATGCGTCGACCTGTTCACAGCAGCAGTTCACCGAGTGGCTTTATTTTATCCGTAATACACGGGACTACGTCGCCGTCACGCGTGACGAGAGCAAAGCTGCGTAACAATACGTTTAATTCAAAACCGGTACAGGCCGCCGAGGGTGAACAGGTCGACGTCGGATTCGCCGATGGTGCTGTTGCCCACCTGCCAGAATCGCTCCCATTCCAGGCGAATGCCGACGTTCTTCGTGATGTCGTACTTGAGTCCCATCCCCGTGGCAAAGGATGTGCCATTTTCGTCCCGCTCGAAGCCCGTGCCCACTTCGCTGTGTATGCCCCAGAAGAGCACGCCCAGCTTGGCGAGAATGCCGAACTGGTCGGTGATGGGCACGGTTCCCGTGCCGGCCAGCTCCAGACCCCCGGCATAGACGTCGGACGTCACGGGGACGCCGAGAAAGGTTCCGTTGGCGTCGGCGCTGCCCAGATAAACGAGCGCACCCTCGGCGCCCAGATACTTGTTGAACTTGTAGCCGCCGTAAACCTTCCCGGCAAACTCCGACTTGTCGCAGCTCCCGGGCGCTGTCGTGAATCCTGGATTGAACGCGCTGCACAGATCCAGACCGGTTGCCGCGCCGAGCCCGCCACCAACGTACCACCGTCCGCCGCTCGTATCCTCGGCGAAGGCAACGGAATTGACTATGCTGATCAGCGCCAGGCCAGCGATCGTCATCAAAAGTTTCGTAGACATCTGCTTGGTCCTCGGTATGTCCCCTAATTTCTTCAGGCTATATCAGATGACGGCATACCGCTCGTTCGTCTGCAGGGTATTCACGCCTCGGCCGGCTCGTCGTAGCTCCACCATCCGGTGATGATGTATTTGTCCTCGCGGGGCGCGACTACACCGCAATGCACATGGGTATAGCCCGCCGGCCACAGCACAGTTTTGCCCTTTGCGGGCCCGGTTACATAGTCCTGGTATACGAAACGCGTACCGCCGCCCTCGTGGATATCGGTCAAAAAGCTCTGAAAAGTCAGTACGCGCCCGGCGACGGCCGGTCCCGCACTCTCGTAGTGTTCTTCGAAGAAACCGCCTTTGGGCGGATAGTGCTGGATATTGGGAGTCTCGTTGATGCTACAGGAACGCGTGTGGGATCTCAGGTGGGGGAAGCGGTCCATATAGTCCGCGGCGAACTCATCCAGGGCGGTGAAGTACGCATCGAAGATGTCCCTGTATCGTTCACGAACGGCAGGCGGTATGTTGCTTAAGGCGAGATCGTAGGAGTCTTTCATCTCCAGGCGGATTTTATTCAGGCCGAGGCGTCCGCGGGTCACACAATTGAGCGCCCTGCATTCCTCGAAGCATCTAATCAGGTCATCACAGATATCTAAATCGGATATTTGATATTCACGGATGAACTGCATCGGCCTGAATCCTCGAAGCGTTTGCCGGATTGCTTTCAACAGGTCTGGCGACCGCGCTGTGATAGAATTTCCCCGGGCGCTGTCAGCGAGTGTAAAAATACCCGTATGAGCATCCATGATGCAATCCGGCACCACGAGGCCGGGCGCTTCGGCGAGGCCGAGCGCCTCTACAGATCGATGCTCGACGTCGAGCCTCATCACCCGGATGCTCTGCACTTGCTCGGAGTACTGCTGACCCAAGTGGGGAAATACGAGGATGCCGTCGAGAAAATTCAGGCCGCCTTGGACGTCAACCGGGATTCGGCGCTGTTCCAATCCAGCCTGGCTCAGGTCTATTTCCGATCGGGGAAACTCGCCGAGGCCATCCAGATGCTGGAACGCGTGGTGGCGCGACAGCCGGGCTCGTTCCAGGCATTTTCCGATTTGGGCGCGGCGCTCCAGGAGTCCGGCGAACTGGTTCGCGCTATCGAAGCTTACCGACGATCCATCGAGCTGAATCCCGACCTGGCTATCGTGCACTTCAATCTCGGCACTGCACTCAAGCAACAGGGCGGGACCGCCGATGCCATCGCCTGTGTCGAGAAAGCCGTCGCCATGGACGCGGCCCAGGCAAGCTATGCAGCCACTCTGGCCGGCTACTATCTGGAAGCGAACGAACCCGCAGCCGCACTTCGGTCGTGCCGGGCGTGCCTGCGGGTGGCGCCGCGAAATCTAATGGCGCTGACTTTTCTGTCCATCGCGCTGGATCGTTTGGGAGATCGTGAAAGCGCGGCTGAAATCGTCGATTTTGGTCGCCTGATTCAGCACAGTCGGCTGGCGGTCCCTGCAGGTTACGAGAGCGTTTCCGAGTTCAACGATGCTCTTGCAAAGTATGTGCGCAGCCACCCGACGCTGAGAACGGACCCGCTGAACAACGCGACACGATACGGAAAGCATACCGACAATCTTCTGGTCAATCCGAGCGGCCCGATCCCGGCGCTGGCAGATTTGATCGACAAAGCCGTGGCCGATTACCTGCAGTCATTGCCAACTGATCCCACCCATCCCTATCTTGCCCATCGCCCCAGCGACTTCAAATGCACGATGTGGTCCGTGGTAATGGATTCCCAGGGGCATCAACTCCCCCACATGCATCCGGATGGATGGGTGAGCGGTGTGTACTATGTTGCGTTGCCGGGGACAATGCGCGTTGCGACGGGAGAACAGGACGGTTGGATCGAGTTCGGCAGGCCGCTTCGCGAGTTGACGGGCTCGTTAGAACCTGAGGTCGAGACTATTCGCCCGGAAGAGGGCATGCTGGTGCTGTTTCCGTCGTATTTCTACCATCAAACCATCCCGTTCGAATCCGCCGAGCAACGGATATCCATCGCGTTCGATGCCGTGCCTCGATTTCGATAGCGGCAGTCAGCGGGGTTGTGAAATGCCGCTCATCGTGTCCGGGGTTACGGATTCGGTATCAGTCGCCGCCACAGCGGGAATCATCGGGAGAGCGCCCATGCCCGCACTGCACGTGCTGTCGTGGCCGAATTCCTGATCGTGCGCCTGCTTGTGAGCTTCACACTCGAAGGATTTCGCAAAGGTGATCATGTTGTTCTCGCAACGCTCTGCGTCCGTGCTGCCGGCGTGAGTCACGTCCATGCAGCACCATCCATATTGGGCGTACGCGCTCTGTGATATCAGCAGAATGCTCATAGCGAGCACGGTCTGGCCGATTCCGATAGCGAGTGATTTCATGGTAAAAGCTCCTGGCCACGTGACGGAGTAGGTTTCTTCATCAACGTCAAATCATTTTAGAGAAATTTTCAGTAGGTGAGTAGGGTTGTGATACGGGGACCATCGGGAAAGCCGGTAGTCAATGAGAACAGCAGCCACGAGCAATAGGGATCTGGCGGTGAAATCTGATCGACTGGGCGTTTCGCGCGAGTGCCGCCGGCGATTTCTCGGCACCACCGTTGGTGGCATGGCGGCGATGTCGCTGGGTGGCATCGGACTTGCTGCCGGCGGGGCTGTCCGCGCGTACGAGTACGGGATCCTCGACCAGGTGGCGCCGGAGTTGGAGGTGGACTACTGGCTGGATCGGGATGGGGCGCCCAGCAGCTATACGATCGGTGAAGCTCAAGGTCGCTGGATCTACCTCGAGTGCTTCCAGAACTGGTGCCCGGGCTGTCACAAGTATGGTTTTCCCACCCTGAAAAAGGTCGCCGACGCCTTCGACGGCGATGATCGGGTGTCGGTGGTGGCGATTCAGACGGCCTTCGAGGGATTCGGCAGCAATACGCGCGAGGCGGTCCGTGAGTTGCAACTGCGCTACGAGTTACCCATTCCCATGGGCCACGATCCAGGGACGCCGGATGGTGAGCGTTTACCCAGCACGATGCTGAATTACCGCACGGGCGGAACGCCCTGGACCATCGTCATCGAGCCTGGGGGGACCGTCGCCTACAACAACTACCATATCGACGGCGAAAAATTTATCGCGTTGCTGAAGAAGCAGCTGGGTTGAGCGGCCTTCTCAGCTCACTTCGAGCGCCGTGAACGGGTCCCTGCGGGGGCGTTTGCGGAGCGCAACCCAGTGGCAGTTTCCCGGCGTGTAGTCGCCGTAAGGGTCCAGTCGTTCGAGCATGTGTGCTGGAGGACGGTCGCCGACATCCTGGGCGAATGCCTCGAAGGACGTGAGCCAGCGCCTGCATACCTTGATGCCGCGGGCGCCGTACCATTCATATCCCGCACTGCCATCGTCGTGGCAGCGCCGCACCATGTTCAGCCACGTGGCGTAGAGCGGATGCTTTAAATTCCCCATAGTCTCTGGCCAACGTTATGTTTGTGGAGGCAGGGGGAAAAGAAGCAAGGGCCATGCCAGAGATGAAACCTACCTGCATATCAAGTAGTTAGGATTTCGAGCATTACCCAGGGCATGGAAAGTGTAAAGATTTCCGACACTGGCCGTCATCGCCGGGCATCTGCTGGCGAAAACGAGTGGTAAATCGGGATTTCGGATCCAGTGAATGCCGGCCCACTCTCGGAGGGGAGGGGCCACTTTAAAATCAGCTCATGTCCACCGCGGATTCGGTCGACAGGGGCAGGTTCAACCACTTGCTCAACGTTTGGTTGAATTCCTTGAGGCTGACCGGCTTGGTCAAATAGGCGTCGCATCCGGACATCTTGCCTTTGGCTTTGTCCAGGCTGGACGATTTTCCAGTCAGCATTACCACGGGAATGTGATTTTTTTGCTTGTCCCTTTTGACAGCCTTGCAAACCTCGTACCCATCCTTTCCCGGAAGCACCACTTCCAGAAACAGGATGTCGTAATTCTTGGCTTCGATGAGCTCCAGCGCGGACTCGCCATCCTCGGCAAATTCCGCGGTGATGCCCGCACGGCGCAAAGCAACGCTGACCTGCTTGCGAGCCGGCAGGCTTTTGTCGACAACCAGCGCCTTGTAGGTTCCGGCCGTAACGGCGGGTGTCGCTGGCGTGCTTTCGGCTTTCAGGGCCGGGACTTCTTGCTGCGTTCGGTTGTCACCGCGCAGCCTGTCCTTCACGAGCTTGTCCAGCGCGCCCAGCATGCGCGTTGTCGTGAACGGCCGTTTCACCCAGTAATCGCTCTCGGACTTGTGTCCGTCGGCGATGACGACCAAGGGGAAGTCCTGTCGTTGGGCGCGAATTCCCTCGAACCGGCTTGTGGCATCCGCATCGCTCGGGTCCACCAGGGCGATTTCCGCCGTATGGTCCTGCGCTTGTTCGACGATTCGATAGACGTGCTCTCGGGACTCTGACAGGGAAAGAATCCGTTCGACCAGCTCCCGCTCGAACTCGGGTATGCCGAAGACGGCTATTGCGTAGCGGTTATCCGATTGCATGTCGTACCAAAACGTCTTGTTTGGTTAAACCGAAACCAGGCCGCCCTGAAGGGCGAGACGGACGAGCTCAGTGGCGTTCTTCAACCCCAGCTTCTGGAGAATACGGGTGCGGTGATTATTGATGGTCTTGCTGCTGCGGGAGAGTTTGACGGCGATCTCAGCCGCCGAGCGTCCCTCGGCCAGATGGGTAAAAATCTCCAGCTCACGAGCCGACAGGCTGCCGAGCTTGTCACGAGCGTGCGCTTCCCTCGATGCTTCGGCCCCCTCCGCGGACGCTGGCACGACCAGAATGAGGCCTTCGGCCTGTAAGCGGTCAATTGGATGCGGGTTCGAAATCCCTCTGTGTCCATTGGCAACAATGCGCCGACAGGTATCGACAATGCGCTCGGCCAGAAACCTGGCGTTTTCAATGTCGGCGCTGCCTGAGCAGATTTGTTCGGCATTGGCCTGGACCTGGCGAATGCAGGAGAGCACCGTGTCGACACTGCTCACCGGGGCGTTCTCCGCAGCCGGGCTTCGGTCGACTTCAAGTGGGCGATACTGCGATTTTGCACTCATGAAACTCGTCCCGAATCGCTCAGGACAAGCGGAACGCCAGTGCGTTCGTGCCCCGTGGGATACTCTCTGGAATCGCCGGCCCCGTTGTCCTGGCTGGCGCTCTGGTTTGTCAGCTCGTCGCTGGTCTTCTCCAGCCGTCGCACCAGGGTCTTCAGAAAGACCTTGTTGAAGCGGGCCTGAACCGAATCCTGTGCCTGCTCCATTTGCGTCTCGTTGATCCTCAGGATACGAACATCGTTGAGGGCCGAGATGGTGGCGGTTCGCCGGCTTCGTGCGAGATAACCCATCTCGCCAAAGCAATCTCCCGCCTTGAGCGTGGTGAGATCCTGGCCGCGCTTTTTCACCACGACATCGCCGGTTATGAGGACACAGAAGGAGTAGTCGTCCAGACCTTCTCTGATGATCGTTTCACCGGGGCCGTACTTCTCCCAATCTCCTACAAACAGGACTTCATCCAACTCGTCGTCGGAAAAGTCGTTGAAAAGCGGGATCTTTCTCGCCATGGACAGCTTGTCGGCGTCCGGCTTCTCGGCGGAGCTGCCGGCGAGCGACGGAAATGCGGCCACCAGATCCGACGCAAATTCGCTACCTGTCTGATAGCGCTCGCCCGGATCCTTCACCAGGGCCCGCTCGACGATGTTGACCACGTTCTCAGGAAGATCGGGACGCACTGTCGCGAGCGATGGCGGTTCTTCGCTGACGATATCTTTGACGAGCTGGGCGAAACTCCCAGCCGGGAATGGCGGCTGGCCAGTCAAGAGCTCGAACATCACCACGCCCAGGGAATAGAGATCCGTGCGTCCGCTCAGCTCCTCGTCCCGGAGCTGCTCGGGTGACATATACCGCGGCGAGCCCATGATGCCCATGACATGGGTGGAATCTTCGGTTGGTAGCTGCGCGACCCCGAAGTCGCCGATCTTGACGTCGGCATCGTCGGTCAGCATGAGATTCGACGGCTTTATGTCGCGATGGATGACGCCCCGGCGATGGGCATAGTCCAGCGCCTTGGCGCAATCGAATATGACCTGGGCGACTCTCGCCAGAGGCAACAGCCGCCCGGGTTTGCAGTAGGATTCCAGGGTCGTCGCGCCGTCCACGTATTCCATCACCAGATACGGTTCACCGTCCTCTTCGCCTGCGTCCAGAACCCTGGTGATGTTGGGGTGATCGAGCACTTCCGCCGTATGCGCTTCATTGAAAAACATCTTGCGCGCCACGCGTGCGGTTTCCTCCTCCATCCCCGGGCTCAGCTTGCACACCTTGATGGCCACGTCCCGGTCGTGGAACGGGTCATATCCGATATACACGATGCCCATGTTTCCGCGCCCGGCAGCGCCGACCACGGGATATTTGCCGATCTTCCGAGGCAGGTCCGACATCAGATGGCGAGTCGAAAAATCGCGTTGGTCATGACGTGTTTCCTTCAGGCGACATCGGCCCGCCGTGGTCCCGGTCGCCCGCGCGGGGTCCTTACCAGTCAATATCGGCGCGTGGGCGCCATGTAGTAGGGTGCAGGGGGGATTTGTGACTCGGTTCACGGCCCCACGGGGCAGCCCCGGGGCCTCCCTGACACGGCCGTGGCCAACCCTCCGGGACGCGTCATGTTCTCCGGGTAGTCGCGATGACCCCTCGGCTTGTGGGGATTTATCCAGGATTCCCAGGCTGGCAGGCCTCGTAGCCCCTGATTTCTCCGGCATTTAGACGACACTTGTCAACCGGCGTGGCAAGTGTTGGAATGGACGCGGTCGTGAAGCGGGGGACCCTTTGGATGACATTCCAGGTAGTATCCGCTCCGGGGCCCAGGTGCTAAGAGGCATAACGAAACAACGCCTCTCCTTGCATCGGTGGCACTCCTATCCTTTTAGTGAACCAGTGAACCAGAATACGAAGGGGGGTTCAAAAATGAAAAAGTACAGCCTGTTAGGTCTCGGCGCCGGCGTTCTCGCCGTATTGTCGATGGCCGCCACACCCGTCCTCGCCGCAGGCACGCTCGATCTCGTGATTAAGCGCGGCCATCTCCGCTGCCAGGTCGGCACACCGTCACCCGGCTTTTATCAGCTGTCTGCCGACGGCACCTGGTCCGGAAGCGATGTCTCCGTATGTCGCGCCGTCGCCACCGCCATCTTCGGCGATCCCAACAAGGTGGAGTTCCAGTCCGTGACCAGCGCGGTGCGTTTCACGGCGCTTGCCAATGGCGAGTCCGACATGCTCTCGCGTACCGCCACCTGGACGCTGTTCCGCGATACCCAGCTCGGTCTGGATTTCACCGCGATCAACTTCTACGACGGCCAGGGCTTCATGGTACCCAAGGACACAGGCATCAAGAGCGCCTTCGAGTTGAAAGGCGCCACTGTATGCGTGTTGACCGGGACGACCACGGAGCTCAATCTCGCCGACTTCAGCCGCGCCAACAATCTCGAAATCGAGCCGGTGGTGTTCGAGGACCAGAATGTGCGGAACGATACCTATCTGAAGGGCGGTTGCGACGCGATCACCAACGACAAGTCCGGGCTCGCGTCGAACAAGGCCGGATTCCCGAATCCCAAAGGCCACGTGATTCTGCCGGAGACGATCTCCAAGGAGCCGTTGGCACCTGCGGTGCGTCAGAACGATTCCCAGTGGATGTCCGTGGTCAAGTGGACGGTCTTCGCATTGATCGGCGCCGAGGAACTCGGCATCAACTCCAAGAACGTGGACGAGATGCGCAAAAACCCGCCGTCACCCAATCACGCGCGATTCCTGGGCGTCGAAGGTGATCTGAACAAGGGGCTCGGCCTCGGGAAGGATTGGGCTTATAACATCGTCAAGAAGGTCGGTAACTACGGCGAAGTTTACGCTAGGTCCATGGGCGATGGCTCGCCGGCCGCTATCGGCATACCGCGTGCAGGTTCTGCCAACGCACTCTGGACCGAAGGCGGGTTGATGTACTCGCCGCCGTTCCGGTAGTCTAAGGCAATCGATCATGCCCGGCCGGATTTCCGGCCGGGCATGCTGTGTTTCCCCGTTTGCGTGACAAGCTGCATCGCAATCGGGGGAGGGGGCACTGAGCGATGGCCGCAGTAATCGAGCGGGAATCACGGGATTCGCGATCGACCTTTTCGAAGATCGTCAACGACGAGCGCAATCGGTCGATTTTCTACCAGATACTGGTATTCGGCATTATCGGCTGGGTATTCTGGTATCTTTTCAGTAACACCTCAGCCAACCTGGAAGCCCGGGGCATGGCCTCCGGCTTCGATTTTCTCGGCACCAGCGCGGGCTTCGACATCGCCTGGTCGATTATTCCCTACGCGCCCACCGACAACTTCGGGCGGGTTTATCTGGTCGGGGTCACCAACACCCTGATGGTGTCGTTGCTGGCCATCGTGCTGACGACGATTCTGGGATTCATCATCGGTGTCCTGCGGCTTTCCCACAACTGGCTGATATCCACCATCGCCGCCTGGTATGTGGAGATCTTCCGAAATACACCCTTGCTGCTGCAGATCTTATTCTGGTATACGGCTGTGTTCAGCGTTCTGCCCAGACCGAAGCAGAGCATCGACGTTGGGGCCATGGGGATTTTTCAGCTCAACAACCGTGGCCTGTACTTTCCCGCGCCGCAGCCGGGCGATCTGTTCTGGCTTACCATGCTTGCCATCCTGGTGGCGATTGCCACGGTCTACTTTCTGGCTATCTGGGCCAAGCGCCGGCAACTCGCCACTGGTGAGCGCTTCCCCGTTTTCTGGACTTCGCTGGGAATTCTCTTCGGCCTGCCTCTTTTGATGTATCTGGTAACGGGGTCGCCGCTCGAGTGGAGCATTCCCGAGCTCAAGGGCTTCAATTTCCAGGGAGGGACCAAGCTGCCGCCGGCATTCCTGGCATTGTTCCTCGCGCTCGTCATCTATCACGCTTCCTACATCGCCGAGAACGTGCGCGCCGGCATTCTCTCGGTGAGCCACGGACAGACGGAGGCTTCCAGCTCTCTGGGCCTGAAGCCCGGCTGGACCCTGCGCCTGATCATCATCCCGCAGGCCATGCGCGCCATCATGCCGCCCCTGATCAGCACCTGGATGACGGTGGTGAAGAATTCGTCCCTCGCCGTCGCCATCGGCTTTCCGGACCTGGTGTCGGTGTTCATGCAGACTTCGATAAACATAGGGGGCCACGCCATCGAAATCGTGTTCATGGTGATGGTTTTCTACAGCGTCGTTAGCCTGACGATCTCCGCTGCTATGAATTACTACAACGAGCGCGTGCAGCTCAAGGAGCGCTGAGCATGGCCGGCGTCGAATCATCTTCCGCCGACGTTATCGTCTTCACACCGAAGGCGAGTAAGGCGCCGCCAGCGACGACGGTCGGCGTGCTCGGCTGGTTTCGGCAAAACCTGTTCTATTCCTGGTTCAGCACCCTCGTTACCTTCGTCGCGCTGTACCTGATATTCATCACTTTCGCGGCTCTTTATCAGTGGGGCATCGCCGATGCCGTCTGGGAAGCCGAATCGCGGCGTCAGTGCCTCGATACCAGCCCCGACGGCGCCTGCTGGGCAGGCATCATCACCTGGTTCAACGCCATCATGTACGGCCGCTACCCCCACGACGAGCAATGGCGCGTCAACTTGGGGTTCATCCTCCTGTTTCTGTGGATGGCCCCCATGTGGTTCCCGCGCCTGAAGGGCAAGATAGGCATCGGAATCATGCTCGTTGCCCTGTATCCCTTCCTTGCTGGCTATCTGTTCGCGGGCGGTGAGCGTGGTTGGTTCATGCAGTTCATGGTCATCCTCGCGGTGACTGCATTCATCAACAGCTGGCTGCACATTCTTCTCTCCCTGATAACCGGGCGAACGCTGGGAGAGTGGATCGTCGGCTTGACGGGCTTCGCCGACAAGCACGAGCGCCTGCACAAATACCCGAACCTTGGCTTCACCGCGATCGTTTTCGCCATCGTCTATGTTTTTCTGAACGATTGGACCGTCGTAGGGGTAAGTACCAACCTCTGGGGCGGCCTGTTCCTCACTCTAGTCATCGCCGGTGTCGCCATCGTCGCCGCGTTGCCCGGCGGAGTCGCGTTGGCGCTCGCGCGGCGCTCCGACATGCCCGTGATTCGCATCTCCGCCATCGCTTTCATCGAGCTATTCCGGTCGGTACCGCTGATTACCGTGCTATTCATGGCCGTTACGATGATGCCGCTGTTTCTGCCGGCCGACGTTCAGCTCAACAAGCTGATACAGGTGATTATCGGTATCTGCCTGTTCGCGGCGGCCTACATGGCTGAGGTTGTACGTGGCGGTTTGCAGGCAGTTCCCAATGGGCAGTACGAAGCCGCCAAGGCCATGGGGCTCACCTACTGGAAGAGCATGAATCTCATCATCCTGCCCCAGGCGCTGAAGCTCATGATTCCCAATATCGTGGGCAACTTCATCGGCCTGCTGAAGGATACGACCCTGGTGTCCATCATCGGCCTGTACGACATGTTGCTGATGCTGAAGGCGACCGGGCAGAATCCCATCTGGATCGGTCTGCACACGGAGCCGTTGATGTTTGGTGCCTTGGTCTACTTCATCCTCTGCTTTGCCATGTCGCAATACAGCCAGTCTCTGGAGAGAAAGCTGAAAACGACGCTCTAGGATCAGGATCGATGGCGGAACAGGTAAACCAATGAGTGATGAAGCACTAGCCGGCTCCGAGGAGCACATTGCATCGGCGATCTCCGACGAGGTTGTGATCACATTCGACGATGTCAACAAGTGGTACGGCGAGTTCCACGTCCTGAAGGACATCAATTTGTCTGTTCAGAAGGGCGAGCGCATCGTCGTTTGCGGTCCTTCCGGGTCCGGGAAGTCGACTTTGATCCGCTGCATCAATCGACTGGAACCGCATCAGGACGGCCACATAGCGGTCAACGGAGTGAGTCTCGACGGCAGTGTGAAAAACATCGATGCCATCCGCAGCGATGTCGGCATGGTGTTTCAGAGCTTCAATCTGTTTCCGCATCTCACTGTGATCGAAAATTGCACCCTGGCGCCCATGTGGGTAAAGAAGATGCCTAAGGCGGAGGCAGATGAGATCGCCGAGAAATATCTTGCGCGCGTGAAGATCCCCGAGCAGGCGCAGAAATACCCGGGTCAGCTCTCCGGGGGCCAGCAGCAACGCGTCGCCATCGCC
>CAXMNG010000142.1:0-10175 GCA_964194585.1 Salibacteraceae bacterium
ATCCGAACACGCGCGCCTGCACTATCTACTTCGAACATGCTTTGAGCGGACCGCTCGAGGGTGCTCTCTATCAGGCGATTGCCCGCTATGAGTTATCTCTACGTTACTACCGGCACGGTCTGCAGTACGCGAAGTTCCCCTTCGCGCATTACACAGTCGGGTCATGCCTGGCAGTACGATGCGACTTCTATGCGCGTCACGGCGGGATGAATCGCCGCAAGGCCGGCGAAGATTTCTACTTTCTGAATAAGCTAATGGCCGTGGGCGGTGTATCCGAGAACACCTCGACCCGGGTCATGCCGGGGGTACGGGCGTCCACGCGCACACCGTTTGGTACCGGGCGCGCGTTGAACAATCATCTGACCGAGGCACGCAAACCCTGGACGAGCTACGATCCGAGAGTGTTTCGTGACCTGGCGGCTCTGGTTGCCGGTGTCGACAGCTACTACGAGATGGCGCCGCGTGGATGGCAGACACTGACGTCTCTATCGGACTGCATGAGAGAATATTTGCTCGCAAACGGCATCGTCGACAAGCATGCGGAGATCCGCGCCAATTGCGCCAACCGGGGAAGCTTCCGGAAGCGTTTCTTCCAGTGGTTCGATGGCTTCCGGGCGCTCAAGTTCATCCATCATGCGACTCGCCACACCTATCCCCGCCAACCCCTGGAACAGGCCTGCCTGACGTTGTTGGATTGGCAGGCGCTTCGGGGCGCGTTCGGCGTCGGCGCAAAAGCCGAAGAATTGCTGCTGTATTTCAGGGCTCGCGACTACCGTGGTGAAACATTTCCCGGGTGCGTCCTTCTTGACAGGTAACAAGTGCCCGTTACATCCTTAGCCGGTTCAGCCCGGAGCTTTTCAAAGCCCATGTCCGATTCCTTGCCTTTCCAGCGACGCGAGAGCATCGGCGTCGAAGTCGGCCCGGTCACTATCGGCGGCGGTGCCCCTATCGTCGTTCAGTCCATGACCAACACCGATACGGCGGATGCGACCGCCACCGCCGATCAGGTCGAAGCGCTCGCCCGGGCAGGCTCGGAGCTGGTGCGTATCACGGTGAACACGCCGGAGGCGGCGGCTGCCGTGGCCGAGATCCGCACGCGCCTGGACGCGGTGGGATGCAACGTTCCACTGGTCGGGGACTTTCACTACAACGGCCATCGGTTGTTGAGCGAGTATCCGGATTGCGCCAGGGCGCTGGCCAAGTACCGCATCAATCCCGGCAATGTCGGCTTCGGCAAGAAGCGCGACGCGCAGTTCGCGACCATGGTGTCCCAGGCCATGGAATACGACAAGCCGGTTCGCATCGGTGTCAACTGGGGCAGCCTGGACGCGACACTATTGACCCGAATGATGGACGAGAATGCGCGCAGCGCCGCTCCCCTGGACGCCCACCTGGTGACCCGAGAGGCGCTGGTGGTATCGGCGCTTTCCAGCGCCGAGGCCGCCGAGGCCCAGGGTCTCGCGAGGGATCGCATCGTCCTGTCGTGCAAGGTGAGCGGCGTGCAGGATTTGATCGCCGTGTACGCGGAGCTCGCGAGGCGCAGCGATCACGCGCTGCACCTGGGGCTTACCGAGGCCGGCATGGGGTCCAAGGGCATCGTCGCCTCCACCGCAGGCATGGGCATATTGCTTCAGCAGGGGATCGGCGACACCATCCGCGTGTCCCTGACGCCGGAGCCCGGCGGCGACCGCAGCCGCGAGGTGATCGTCGCCCAGGAGATTCTGCAGACCATGGGGCTGCGTTCGTTCACCCCCCTGGTGACAGCCTGTCCCGGTTGTGGACGCACCACCAGCACGTTCTTTCAGGAGCTCGCCAACTCCATTCAGAGCCATCTGCGCGACAGCATGCCGGCGTGGCGTGAATCCTACGACGGCGTCGAGGACATGTCGGTGGCGGTCATGGGTTGCGTGGTCAACGGTCCGGGCGAGAGCAAGCACGCGAATGTCGGCATCAGCCTGCCCGGCACAGGTGAGTCGCCCGCGGCGCCGATTTTCATCGACGGCAAGAAAACGGTGACTTTGCGCGGCGACAATATCGCTGCGGAGTTTCAGCAAATCATCGACGATTATGTGGACTCCCACTACGCGCGTCGTGAGTAGCGTCGCCGCCGGGTGGCGCTGACTAGTGACTCAGCAGTAACACCACCACGACCAGCAAGCCCAGGGCACAGCGCGCGGCGGCGCCATCGTTGGCGATGCACACGGCTCCGCCGGGCGTGCTTTTTTTATTGGCTTTTTGCATGGTTTCCTCGATCCGGGTGCGTGGCCCTGGTCGGGCTTTCCGCGCCATCGCTTCTGGGAATGCAAGAAGCGTGCACAGCGTTGAAATGCCTTTGCTAATCAAGGCGTTATGTCAGATCTGTCAGATCTGTCGGGTAATCGCGACAGGTGGTGTAAGGATCTTCGACAGGGCAGGCTGACCTGCGGGAGATTTTCTCCCATTGTTACAATGACTTAGCATGACTACGGGATTCGCGGCTTAGTGTAAAGGATCCCGACTACCGATTCGATGTGGGAATAAAAAGGGGCCATTGGCCTGGCACCGGGGCTGGCCCGGTGTCGGTTAGAATAGCCGCCGGTTTGCGTTGCTTCAGTATTGAGGGGGAAATGCCGTGGATCTGGGAATAGCGGGAAAACGGGCGCTGATTTGCGCGTCCAGCAAGGGTTTGGGTAAGGGCTGCGCACTGGCGCTGGCCAGAGAGGGCGTGCACGTGACCATGAACGGGCGTACAGCAGAAACACTGGAGGCGGCCGCCGAGGAAGCACGCGCGCTGGGGGCCGGCGAGGTGCGCACGGCGTGCTGCGATATCACCACCGAGGAGGGCAGGGCAGAGGCCCTGGCGGTGGCCGGGCGCCTGGACATTCTGGTCAACAACGCCGGCGGGCCGCCGCCGGGAGATTTTCGCGATTGGGATCGCGAAGACTGGTTGAGCGCGCTGAATGCCAACATGTTGACCCCCATCGAGCTCATCAAGGCCACGGTCGACGCTATGGGCGAGCGCGGCTACGGGCGCATCGTCAATATCACCTCCAGCTCGGTGAAGTCCCCGATCCCCACCCTGGGGCTTTCCAATGGTGCCCGCGCGGGACTCACGGGTTTCGTGGCCGGCGTGGCGCGGCAAGTGGTGGCGAAAGGCGTCACCATCAACGGCATCCTCCCCGGTCCTTTCGATACCGACCGCTTGCGATCAGGGATCCGCTACATCGCCGAGCAGTCGGGCCGGGATTTCGAGGAAGAGTTCGAGCAACGCAAGAAAACCAACCCCGCTGGACGCTTTGGTTCCACGGAAGAATTCGGTGCCCTGTGCGCATTTCTCTGCAGCGCGCACGCCGGCTACATCAATGGTCAGAACATTGTCATCGACGGCGGCGGCTATCCCGGCACGCTCTGATGAGCTCCGCCGGGAACTCCGCCGCTACTTTACGAACGGGAGATCGTCATCATGCCAGCCTTGCAGCGCGTCGTAGTCACCATGCTTTGCTTCCTGCCCACCGTCCTGTGGGCACTGGGGGTCGGCGGCATCGAAGTTTCGTCGGGACTGAACCAGGCGTTTGACGCGAAGATCCCCATCGTCGGCGCGAAGCAGGGCGAGTTCGCCGATGTGAGCGCGAGGCTCGCGGAGAGAGACGTCTTCGATCGTGCTGGCCTTACGCGTTCCTATTTCCTGACCGCGCTGAAATTCCAGGTGGTGTCCACCGGGGACGGTTCTGGTTATATACACATCACCAGCCGCGATGGCGTACGCGAGCCGGCGCTGGAGTTCATCGTTGAGGTCCAATCGCGTAGCGGCAGCCTGCGGAGAAAATACAGCGTGCTTCTGGAACTCAGATAAGGGCCAAGAGCTGACGCGATGAATGCGGCGTCATGGCTGCAAAGAGTTGAAGCCTGCCGTGAAACCCAGAAGTGATACGGGCACCGCAATGCGCCGGCGCGTGCCATCGTGAAAGCTGATGCGCGCTTCTCGCCCGCGCTTCAGGTCCGAGACCAACTGCTCGCTCAAGGTCACGGCGCCCACACAGCCGTCGCTGTCGCAACGTTCGATGACGATACTCCTGGGTGCACCGCCGTCGACACTGATACTGGCGCCCGGTGGTAGCGAAATGCCCAACGGCATGGTGATGACTGCGGCAGCCTGGCCGTTGGCCGCCAGGTAACCGACCGCCATGTGCACCAGGCGCTTGCCGCTTTCCTTGAGTACCAGATTCTGAAAGATAAAGCAGCGCTCCAGGTTGGCACCAGGCGCCTGCTCGCAACGGGCGGTCCAGTCCTCGAAGGTCTGACCGTGCTCCGGCTTGGCTTGAACGGGCCCACCCGCCGACAGCGCAACCAGCAGTAAGGTCCGCCATTGCCGGAGCGCGGCGCGAAGCGGAGTCGATTTACATGACGCGGCCATCGGGACGATACTGAACAGGGCACATCGCCCCCAGGGACTGTAAACCACCTCGGCAAGCCGCACCAACCAGGATGATCCTTCCCGATTATCACCAGGGCAGCATCGTGAATCTGATGCAGTCCATCGTCGCTGCGCTCGGAAACGGCGAGCACAGCCATGTTTATGCGCCGCTGCCCCTGGCGCCGCCGGGAATATTCGCCGACAGTCGCAAGGTGGTCTTGCTCGTCATCGACGGGCTCGGCCACGAGTTCCTCCTGCAGGCAGCCGGCGATGGCGCCATGCACGATCATCTGCGGGGCCGCTTGACCTCGGTCTTCCCGTCGACCACGGCCACTGCCATTACCACCTTCCTTACCGCCAGCGCGCCCCAGCAACACGCGCTGACAGGCTGGTATATGTGGTTCAGGGAGCTGGGGCTGGTGGCGGCGCCGCTGCCCTTCACGACCCGGGCCGGCGGTGTGTCGCTCGCGAGCAACGGTGTCGATGCGAAGCAGCTTTTCGCCAGCCGCCCGGTTGCCGATGCTCTCGACACCCGTTGCTTCATCGTGCAGCGGCGGGATCTCGTGAACAGCAGTTACACCAGTGCCTTTCGGGGCAAGGCCGAGGTGCGCGGCTATCGTTCGCTGTCGGGTTTCTTCGACGTGGTGCGGGAGATCGTGAACAGTAACGACAGTTGCTTCGTCTATGCCTACTGGCCCCAGCTGGACGCCATGTGCCACGGATTCGGCGTGGACAGCGAACGCTCGCGGGAGCACCTGCGCCACATCGACGGTCGCTTCGCCGGATTTCTGGACGCAGCCCGGGGCAGCGGCGCCACGGTAGTGCTGACCGCGGATCACGGCTTCATCGACACGACGCACGCGACGCGCCTGGAACTCAGTCAGCATCCGCGCCTGGCCGAAACGTTGGTATTGCCGCTGTGCGGCGAGGGCCGCGCCGTCTATTGCTACGTGGATCCGGCCAAGCGCGCGCTGTTCGAGGCCTATGTGGCGGAAGAGCTGGGCGAGCGCTGCGTAGCCATAGAGAAGGAAGTGCTGCTGGCGGGCGAGTACTTCGGCCTCGGCGAGCCGCATCCGCGGCTCGCCGATCGCATCGGCCACTATGTGTTGCTCATGAAGGACAATTTCGTGCTGCGGGATCGCCTCCTGGGAGAAGGCGAGCGCCCCGTGCACGTGGGTGTGCACGGCGGCACCAGTGCCGCTGAGATGTACGTGCCCTTAATTCTGGCACAGCTATAGACTTGTGACATAATACGCCGCTTGTTCGGGGGCGGATTGTTCCAATCGGGATGAAGGTTGCGATTATCAAAGAGTGCGGCGAGGGGGAATCCCGCGTCGCAGCTTCGCCGGAGTCGGTGAAAAAGTTGGCGGGGCTCGGCCTCAGCGTGATCGTCGAGTCCGGTGCCGGAGCGCGAGCGCATTTTTCCGACGACGAATACCGCGGCGTTGGCGCCGACATCGCGGCGGACGCCGATGGCGCGCTGGCCGAGGCGGACGTGCTGCTGACGGTAGGACGCCCGTCCCGGGCGAGCGTGTCGCGGCTGCGCCGGGGGACGTTGCTGATCGGCCAGTTGGCGCCCTACGGGGACCGGGGTGACATCGATCATTATGCCGAGTGCGGCATCGACGCCTTCGCCATGGAGTTGATGCCGCGCATCAGCCGCGCCCAGTCCATGGACGTGTTGTCGTCGCAATCGAATCTGGCTGGATACAAGGCCGTCATCGATGCGGCTGCGGAGTTCCATCGCGCCATGCCCATGATGATGACGGCGGCAGGCACTGTGGCACCGGCCCGGGTCCTGGTGCTCGGGGCCGGAGTCGCGGGCCTGCAGGCCATCGCCACCGCCAAGCGACTGGGCGCCATCGTCAGCGCTACCGACGTGCGCCCGGTGGCCAAGGAGCAGGTGGAGAGCCTGGGCGCCAGCTTCGTCATGGTCGAGAACGAAGAGACGGCGCAAGCGGAGACTGCCGGCGGCTACGCCAAAGAGATGAGCGAGGACTACAAGCGCCGTCAGGCGGAGCTGGTGGCGGAGACGCTCAAGAAGCAGGACATCGTCATCTGCACTGCCCTCATTCCGGGCCGGCCGGCACCGCTGCTGGTGACCCGGGCCATGGCCGAGAGCATGCGCCCGGGCTCCATCATCGTCGATCTGGCGGTGGAGCAGGGCGGCAACTGCGAGCTCTCGCGTGCCGGAGAAATCGTCGATCACGGGGGCGTGCGCATTATCGGCCACCGCAACGTGCCCGGCCGACTGCCGGTGGATGCATCGGCGCTGTACGCGCGTAATCTGTTCAACTTCGTCGCACCCTTCGTGAATGCCGAGAACGGCGCTGTCGACATCGATTGGGAAGACGAACTGGTCACCGGCACGGCGCTGACCCGCGACGGGTCCGTCGTCCATCCACTGCTTACCGGTGACACCGACCAGGCAGGAGACAGCTAGTGGAAGCGGCGCAAATCGATCCGTTCGTATTTCGACTTTCCATATTCGTACTCGCTATCTTCGTCGGCTACTACGTGGTCTGGAGCGTGACGCCGGCGCTGCACACGCCGCTCATGTCGGTGACCAATGCCATCTCCTCGGTCATCGTCGTCGGTGCCCTGCTGGCAGTGGCGGTGGAGTTCGGCGCCGACGCCGGTGATGACGCTGCCATGATCTCGAAGGTGCTGGGTTTCCTCGCCCTGGTGCTGGCGTCGGTGAACATCGTCGGCGGCTTTCTGGTCACGCAACGCATGCTCGGCATGTACAAGAAGAAAGAAAGCAAGAGGGAAGACGCGTGACCGCCGATCTCGCCGCGCTCGCCTACCTCGTCTCAGGCGTACTGTTTATCCTCGCGTTGCGCGGCCTGTCGTCGCCGGAGACATCGCGACGGGGAAACCTCCTCGGGATGAGCGGCATGGTGCTGGCGGTGGTGGTGACGCTGTACCTGGCGGGAATTCGTGACGGCCTCACCTGGGGCATGATCATCGCCGGCGTCGCCATCGGCGGCACCATCGGTGCCATCATCGCCCGGCGCATACCCATGACTGCCATGCCGCAGCTGGTGGCGGCCTTCCACAGCCTGGTGGGCATGGCGGCGGTGCTGGTGGCAGCCTCGGCACTGTACACGCCGGAAGCTTACGGCATCGGCACCGTCGGCAGCATCAAAGTGTCGAGTCTCATCGAGATGGCCCTGGGCGCTGCCATTGGCGCCGTCACCTTCACGGGCTCAGTGGTGGCATTCACCAAGCTGCAGGGATTGGTGTCCGGCGCGCCCGTGGTGTTCCCCGGGCAACATCCGTTGAATGCGCTGCTGGGAATCGCTCTCATCGGGCTCATCGTGTGGCTGTGCGTCACCGAATCCCATACGGCCTTCTGGGGCCTCGCGATCCTCGCATTTGTCATCGGCGTGCTGATCATCATTCCCATCGGCGGCGCCGATATGCCGGTGGTGATCTCCATGCTCAACTCCTACTCGGGCTGGGCGGCGGCGGGCATCGGCTTCACGCTGGAGAATACTGCATTGATCATCACCGGCGCCCTGGTCGGCTCTTCCGGCGCGATTCTTTCCTACATCATGTGCAAGGCCATGAACCGGTCCTTCTTCAGCGTCATCCTCGGTGGCTTCGGTGGAGAGACCAGCGCCGCCGCGGGGGGTGCCCAGGTGGAAACACGGCCGGTCAAGCAGGGCAGTGCCGAGGACGCCGCCTTCATCCTGAAGAATGCAGGCTCGGTGATCATCGTGCCCGGTTACGGCATGGCGGTGGCCCAGGCGCAGCATGCGTTGCGCGAGATGGTGGACGCGTTGAAGGAGCACGGTGTGCGGATCAAGTACGCCATTCATCCCGTGGCTGGACGCATGCCCGGACACATGAACGTGCTTTTGGCGGAGGCCAACGTCCCCTATGACGAGGTCTTCGAGCTCGACGACATCAACAGCGAGTTCGCGCGAACCGACGTGGCCTTCGTCATCGGCGCCAACGACGTGACCAACCCGGCTGCCAAGACTGACCCGACCAGTCCCATCTACGGTATGCCGGTGTTGGATGTGGAGAAGGCCGCCACCGTGCTGTTCCTCAAGCGCAGCCTCGCCAGCGGCTACGCCGGTGTCGACAACGAGCTGTTCTTCCGTGACAACACCATGATGCTGTTCTCTGACGCCAAGAAAATGGTCGAGGGGATCGTCAAAGCGACATAACTGAGCGCGCTCTATTTAACGGAGTAACGAACATTCCTGAGAGGGGGATATCTGCATGGAAGACGTGAACAAATACGCCGACATGATACAGGCGCTGGCAGCCGCCTACGGTCTTAAGATCATTGCCGCCATCATCATATTCATCATCGGTAAATGGCTTTCGGGGGTGCTGTCCCGGGCCGTCGGCAAAGCCATGGAGCGCGCGAAAGCCGACCAGGTGCTGGTGAAGTTCGTCGTCAACCTGGCCTATGCGGCGCTTCTGGCCTTCGTGGCTCTGGCCGCTCTCGCGCAGCTGGGAATTCAGACCACCTCCTTCATCGCCATTATCGGTGCAGCCGGTCTCGCCATCGCCCTGGCGCTGCAAGGCTTCTTGTCCAACTTCGCAGCCGGAGTGATGCTCATCATTTTCCGGCCATTCAAGGTCGGCGACTTCATCGAGGCCGCGGGCACCGCAGGCTCGGTCGAGGAGATCATGATTTTCAGCACCAAGTTGAAGAGCCCCGACAACAAGCAGCTCTATGTCCCCAACGGCAGCATCCTTGCCGGCACCATCGTCAACTATTCGGCCAGGAACCAGAGACGCGTGGATCTGGTGTTCGGCTGTGGCTACGGCGACGACATCAAGAAGACCAAGGCGCTGCTCGAGGCGATCGTGAAGGAAAACCCGCTGGTGCTCGACGACCCGGCGCCGACCATCGGTGTGCTGGAACTCGGCGACAGCAGCGTCAATTTCGCCGTGCGCCCGTGGGTCGCGACGCCCGATTATTGGGACGTCCACTTCCAAATTACCGAGGAGGTAAAACAGCGCTTCGACGAGGCCGGTATCAGCATCCCGTTTCCGCAACGGGATGTGCATCTGCTCCAGAACGAGGCGACCTGACACTACCGGGACCCGCGGGCCGCCAACCGGCGGCCCCGGGTTGCTCCGGGCCAGCTACAATAGGATGGTCGACGTGCCGGCGGCGCGGCGGCGGGGCGAAGGATCGCCCGTTACTGAAGGCATCTCACTCCCTCGAGGCTGAATCCGATGCTGTACGAAGAGCAGCTGTCCCTGGCTCCTATTCTCTGCCTGCAGTGCGGGACCTTCTACGTGAGCGGCGAGCAGGGGCAGGACCCTTGTCCCGATTGCGGCGAAGAGCTGCCGGAGTCGACCTACGAGGAGTGGTTCCGGCACGCATTCTACGCCGTGCGCTTCGGCTACCAGTACCGCAGCCACAACGAGCCGGGACCCCAGGCCCGCGACGAGGGAGGGCTCAAGCCCTTTCTGCCGCCGTTGACCGAGGTATTTACCTTCATGGGCATGGCAGCCATCGGTTTTCTCAACGGCGGTGCCGATCGGCGACAGTCCAGAGACGCCATCCGCAGGATTCTCGAAAACTGGGACGTCATGTCCAGCGAGCACGAACGACTGAACTTGTCGAACGACGACGTCGACGCTTTCATCGACTGTATCGAGGGCTACTACAAGGACGTGGCGGGTATCAAGGATGAGATCACCCGGGGTCGCGGCAAGGCGGCGCCGAGCGAGCCGCCGCCGGGCGACAAGGCGCCGGCGACCCGGCCACCCGTATTGCCGGTGCGTTTCGATCTGTGGTCAAAGCTCG
>CAXMNG010000143.1:0-7122 GCA_964194585.1 Salibacteraceae bacterium
CCCGCTATGCGCGCGACAGACAAGTAGAGCTATTTGTAGGCCAGGAGAACAGTCGCCCCGCTTGGGCCGGTGCGTTCGGTATGCACTGTACCCGCTGGAAGCTCGCACCATTCGCCTGGTCCGTAGGTAGTGGCTTCACTCTCCAGCGCAAGCGTGAATTCCCCGCTCATGACCAACGCCATTGCCGATAAGTCATGGGTATGCATTTCCTTGTCCAGGTTCGGCTCAAATTCCTTGATTTGAGCATCACCATAACCCTTGTCCTGCAGCTGTTTTCTGAATTGATCCTCATTCATTCTTACTCTCCCTCGTCAGGTGCCAATCAGTTTTTATCTGATATTCTAAAATGAGATCATTCCACTGGTGCGCATAGCCGGTCCGAGAGCGCGCGAAGCAGCGCCGCACCGTCACCCCTCCAAACGCTGCCGTGCATGCACGCCAGCGTTGTGGGCTCGGTCATGGCCAGACGTTCCAGTAACGTCGGAGCATTTATGGAGTGTGAGAAGTAATCCATCTTACCCCGGAAGGCCTCGCTTGGCTCGAGAATGTCATCTTCGGTAACTGGTGACTCCCCGCGCCCCGGTTGTGTGAACAGATCGCCGCAGAGGAGTGTGCGCGTATTCTCCTCAAACAAATACCCGGTCTCCCAGCCGTGGGGGAGATGAGGAGTATCCAGCCACTTCAAACGATGTTCACCGAGTTCCAAGACCTCCCCATCGCCCAACGCTCGGGCTGGTCTGTCCGCGACGTCGTCTACCGAAACCAAAGCCGCGACTCGGCCACAAACCGGTTGTGCGTGCGGGGCGATCGCGAGCCACTCATTCAGGGATCCGCACTCATCAGCCTCGTAATGAGAGAACGCAATGTGTCGCAATGACTCCACTGGCAACACAGAGGCGACCGCTTCCGAAACGAGCGGAAACATTTTCCTTGGTCCGGTATGGAAAAGAAGCGGTTCGTCGCTGACCAACAAGAATTGATTGAATGAGAAGCCACCCGGAATAACGCTAGGTGGTACAGGCGTGTTTATCCTGAAGATCCCATCGGCTACTTCATGCACGTTGGTGCCAGATTGGGTGTTTGTCGTCGTCATACCTCTTCCCCCGTTTGAGTAAACCCGATTATCGTGAATGCCGCCGCCGCGTATGCAATGGAAAATAACATCAGTTGTACGATAGTCACAGCAACAAATCTTCCTCAATACGATAATAAGCGCTTGCCGAATGGATGAGCGAGCTAGCTGTCAACGTCGGCACGCCATAGACTTCGGCGCTGACGGCATAATCTTTGATAATTTTTTCCAACAATAAATCAAAGTCCCCATCGCCGGACAGCAATACAACGGTATCAACATCTCTCGCCGCTTCCATCACATCGATAGTAATGCCGACATCCCAATCACCTTTGGCAGAGCCATCACTGCGCTGAATAAAAGGTTTGAGTTTTACGGTAAAGCCTATTTGTTTGAGAGCGTTTTGGAATTTGTACTGTTTCTCGTCGCCTCGATGAGTGGCGTAGGCGATTGCTGAAACGATTTCTCCTTCAGCCCTTAAACGTTGCCACAGTTTCCGATAATCAAATTGGCGGCCATAGACCTGTCGAGTGGTGTAATAGATGTTTTGTACATCGACGAAAACGGCAATCTTTTTCACGGTGGAACCTGTGTGACCTTCGGTGTTCTCTCCAGAACTCTACCCATCTCTGTGCCTGGCTTCCAGCATCCCTGTTCAATGGTTATAGTTGCCTCGGCGCGGGGTGACTCATCACCGGAACCCCGGGGAGCAACGGCATGACAATTGATGTAGGCGGATCGACCATGGAGGCCGAGCTCGAGCGCATGTCATCCATGCGCGATGGCGTAGAGCCCGTTTCCACTGAAGAGCGATTGCGCCGCATCGAAAAGGCCCAGCACTTGATGCGAGCCGAAGGCATCCAAGCCCTCTATCTGGACGCATCGACGAGTCTTTTTTATTTTACTGGAATGCGCCTGCGTGGCAGCGAAAGACTGCACGGAGCGATAATTCCTGCTGAAGGCAATATTGCCTACATCTGTCCCGCCTTCGAGGAAACGAAGACACGGGCGATGCTCCAGGTGGGGGATGACGTGCGTACGTGGGAGGAGCACGAGGATCCGACGGCTCTGGTGGTGGACACGGTGCGCAGCCAGGGCCACGTTCACGGCACTATCGCCGTCGACGAGGCGACGCCGTTCTTCACCTTCGACGGCCTGCGTCGCGCGGGCAATGCCTTCGAGTACGTCAACGGCAGTCTGGTGACCGCCAGATGCCGCATGATCAAGTCCGCGGCCGAAATCGCCCTGATGCAGCGGGCCAAGAACATCACCCTGGAAGTGCACAAGGCGACGGCGCGCATACTCACCGAGGGGCTCACGACCACGGAAGTCGCAGATTTCATCGCCAAAGCGCACACGCGGCTCGGTGTCGACGGGCCCTTGAGCTTCTGTATCGTGCTGTTCGGAGAACCTACCGCCTATCCCCACGGCGTTCCCTATCCGCAGACGCTCGAAGAAGGAGACATGGTGCTCATCGACACCGGCGCCACCATCGAGGGTTATCACTCGGACATCACCCGCTCTTACGTCTTCGGCGAGCCGAGCCCGCGCCAGCGGCAAATTTGGAACCTGGAGAAGGAAGCCCAGGCCGCCGCGTTCGAGGCGGCGCAGCCGGGCGCCACCTGCGAATCAGTGGACGCGGCAGCCCGCGCAGTCATCGAGGGCGCTGGATTCGGCCCTGGCTACGCGGTGCCGGGCTTGCCCCACCGCACCGGTCATGGCATCGGTCTCGATGTGCACGAGTGGACCTATCTGGTCAAGGGGAACCAGACGCCGCTGGAAGCCGGCATGTGCTTCTCCAACGAGCCGATGATCTGTATCTACGGGGAGTTCGGCGTACGCCTGGAAGATCACTTCCATGTCACCGACGATGGGCCGCGCTGGTTCACGCAACCCTGTCACTCGGTGGACGATCCTTTCGGATGTGAGATTAATGGGGACATAGCTTAATGGGGACAGATCTATTTTCCCTTTGGACGGGGCCCGTCCAAAGGGAAAATAGATCTGTCCCCATAAAGCTATGTCCCCATTAACCTAGGCCGTGATTTTCCAGGCCGAGCCCGCACCCGTGCCCAGTGGATCGTCCGGATCGATGCCCTGCATGTAGGGCAGCCGGCGCTCCCGGTTGGTGAGCTGGTAGACCAGCCCCAGCCAGTTGTTGAACAGCGCCTTGCCCGTATCGGTCCAGGTATTGTCGAGCCGCGCGACAATCTCTTCCTCTGGAAACTCCGGAACACTTTCCCCGCGCGTCTCGGCTGCCAGCAGTTCGCTCTTGTAACTCTCGAGAAGCGGTTGCGCTTCGTCGGAAAAGTAGTGATCGGGGAACGGCGGATAGTCCTCCCGCTCGCGGCGCAGATAACGGCTGATTTCCCGCTTGTACTCCTTCATCAGGCTGACGATGTCATACTCCGGGTGACCCTGGAAGTAGGCAAATCGCAGGCCGTCCGGGCTGACTGCCAGCAACACCCCGGGTTCCTCGCCGGCGATCAGCACGCGAAGACCGGCACCCTCCATCTGCTCGCGGGGCACGTCGTTGAAGCGCGAGTGGCAGGTATCGAAACGCGTATTGATGCTCGACACCAGCGGATGAGAATCATCAACGACGCGATGTGAATACACGCCCCACCGTTTCTGCGCCAGGTGAGTGCGCAGAATGCCGTGGTAGTACATGAACGCGCCGTGGCTGGCGAGGCACGAGCACAGGGTCGACGTCACGTTTTGGCGCGCCCAGTCCATGACCTCGGTCATCGGTCCCCAGAAACGCTCCCTGGTGATATCCGCCTCGGTGACGTTGGCGCCCGTGATGATGAGCGCGTCCAGGCCTTCGAGCTGGAGCGCGTGGAAATCTTCGTAGTAACGGTCGACGTGTTCCCGTGCGGCTCCTTCACGGTCTACTCCTTCGATGGTGAAGGGGTGGACGTAGAACTGGGCGATGCGATTGCAGGAGCCGATGAGACGAATGAATTGCCGCTCCGTCGCTTCGAGCGCTGCGTCGGGCATCATGTTGAGCAGGCCGATGTGCAGCTCGCGCACGTCCTGGTGGGTGGCCCTTTCGGCATCCAGTACCTCGAGACCCGTCTCTCGAAGGCGGGAAAAGCTCGGCAGCAGGGAGTGGGCGACGAGGGGCATTGTGTCAGGCTTGCTTGACTGAGAAGTCCCGGGTGGGAGGCTTATCCAGGGCGCTCGCGAACAGCTCGAGGATATCCGTCTCGTCACGTACTTTCTCTACGTCGCTGGACTCAACGGTATAACCGTACTGATCCGCGAGTGCCTGATAAAGCGGCCGGCGGTGCTCCACGAGCTTCGGAAACATCCAGCGGACGAACCTGTCCGGGTCGATAGCATCGATTTCGTTGATCGCTTCGCTGCGCATGTATCCACCCAGCTTTTCGTCGAGAAAGTGCTCTTGATAATAGAGCGGCTTGGGCGAATCGATTGCGCGTTGTATCAGCGTGTTCTCCATTTTCTCGTCTGCACGGATATAGATGATGACAGTGTTGTCCGCGAGACATTGGATGGCTGCGGCGTCATTCAACTCGCACACGCTGCCGCCGGCATCGTTGAGAAAGTGGTTATAGCCGTAAATCTCCCGCGCCTTGGCGATGAAGGGCGCGACGTCCTTCATGGCGGCGATCTCGGCTTCATGATGCAGGCGCTGGCGCTCCTTGAACTCCTCCAGCGAGAGCCCGCCCTTGGTGTGATCGCCGATCTTGCCGAGAAAGGTGGAAACCGGCGCCAGATTGTGCACGGTGATGTTGCTGCAGATGTAAATTGAATCGCCGAGCAACAGGTCGCGCAGAAAGTCCACCTTCATGGCTTGCTTCTTGATGTTGTCGAGTATGTGCTCTTCGAGATACTTGGTGCCGATGCGGTAGTCGGCCGAATAGTGAAACCACTCGGTCTTGGGCAGCTTGTTGGCGAGCGTGGTCTTCCCGATCCCGGATATGCCGAGCAGGGTGATGGCTTTATGCTCCCAGTTCGAGAACTCTTGTGGTGTCAGATGCATGGGTCTCCGGATCCTCGAAATTCACTCCCGGGCCGCCGCTCGGCGGGCGTCCAATCTGCCGGCGAGCATAGATCATTTGGACCGCATATGGCACCGAGCGCCTCTCGGGCTTGGAGCCCTGGAGTCGGCTCTGAGACAATAGCGCCCATGAGTGATGCCGATAGAGACAAGTGGGAACGCCGCTATGCCGAGGGCAGCTACACGGCGCGCACCCACCCGACGCCGCTGCTGGAGGAATGGCTGGTGAGACTGCCCGGGGGCCAGGCCCTGGATCTGGCCTGCGGCGCGGGAAGAAATGCGCTGCATCTGGCCGCTGCCGGCTACCAGGTGGACGCCATGGATATTTCCACGGTCGCTCTGGAGAGGGGCGCCGCCAGGGCGGTTGAACTGGGCGTGGTAGTTAACTGGATCAACGTCGATCTGGATTCCGCCGAGCTCACCCCGGACAGCTACGACCTGGTGGTGGTGACGCGCTACGTCAACCGTGCTATCACCGATGCTCTGGTAGCGTCACTGCGCGACGGCGGGCACTTGGTCTACGAGCAGCATTTTCACACCGAGCAGAAGGTGGACGGACCCCGCAGTCAGAGCTTCCGCCTGCAGCCCAACGAGTTGCTGGAGATGTTCCACGACCTGCGCGTGCTCTACTACCGGGAAGGTCTGATGACGGATCGCGATGGGCGCACCATGGCTCTCGCGCAGCTCGTGGCCTGCAAAGGATCCCCTGGCTTTTGAATGCGCGTTTAGTTCGGTCCTAGGTTTACTCCTTGAACAATCGCTCGCCTTGCTCGTCGATGATTTTCCTGGCCTTTGCCACGGAGTAGTCCACGGCCTCATCCTCGGACATCAGCACGTCGGCGCGGATGAAGTGCTCGCTACGCGTATCGTCACCGGCCGGCTTGCTGATGGTTCCCTCGGTCGTCCAGCCTCCCTGCGTCTTGCGGGGCGTCGGCACGATACTGAAGCCTTTGTACTCTACGGCCTCGTGCCTGGCTGCTTCCTCGGCCTTGTTCCCGCCCAGGCCACGCAGAAATTTCATGATCATGTTGCATCCTCCGGGGCGTCGTTCGTCGTTGCTTATGAATTCAAAGTATCCGATCGCCGTGCTCCCCCACCGATGGCCGACGACTGTTTGTCCAGTCCTTCGCGCACGTAGCGAATATGCAGGCGCAATTGATAGAGTTCCTCGGCATACGCCCAAGGTATCTTCACCTTTATGACTTCAGAATCGATGCGGTCGAGTTCCGAATGGTACTCCGCCCCATGGTCGTCATGCGCGCCCTTCTGAATTCCGCGTTCCAGTTTTCTCAGTTCTTTGTACCATCGGTACACGCGCCGGCGAACACGCCATTTGTAGATGGGCGGCATGATGCGCGTCAGCGGGATGATGATCGCGATCAAGGGCAGCAGCATCAGTGTCAGGCGATCGATGAGCGTCGCGGCCCAGAAGGGCAGGGTGCGGCGCAGGAACGGTGGTCCGGACTTGAAGTAGCGCCGCGCCTCATCGCTCAGGGGAAACACCAGTAAGCGTGGCGAGGGGAATGCGCCCGGTTGCTCGAACAAGCCGCCGCCGCCGTGGATCTCGTTGGCCGCTTCCAGCAACAAATCCACCAGCGCCGGGTGAAGATTCTCATCGACTACCAGGTTCGCCGTCGGCGCGAGCAGCGCTACGTCGTCCGGCGGGAGATTCGCACTCAAGTCGACAGCGCCTTCAGGTAGCGTCACCTTTGACAGATAGCGATGCCGCCGCGTGTAGGCGTCCATGCGTACGAAGCTCAGAAGTTTGACACCGTCGCTGCGCAGCAATCTCTGGACGAGCTTGGACGCCGGCGATGCCACCAGCATCATCATGTCCAGCGACCCGGTTCGTAAGGCCTCAACCGCCGCTTCGCCTTGCAGGTCCGAAATCACGAGGTCGCTGTCATCGATGCCTGCGTCTCTCGACAACACCAACACCAGAGCCCGTGTGCCGCTGCCCTGCGGCCCGATGGACATGCGTTTGCCTTTGATGTCGGAGGGGCGAGTGAGGGGTATTGTCTCATTC
>CAXMNG010000144.1:0-6502 GCA_964194585.1 Salibacteraceae bacterium
CGTGCGTGCATGGCGCAACCCACAGGAGAGGAGGGCTCCGAATGTCCGAGAATAAGAAGATCGCCCGTGACCTGGAGCAAGCACGCGATGTCAAATCGCTGAAAGCGCTTTACCAGTGCGCCGCCATCAGCCGCCGGGCTTTCGTCTCGCGGCTCGCAGCGCTGGGAATCAGCGCCAGCATTGTCGGTGTCATCGTCGCGGGGTCGCCCGTAGCCGTGGCGGCGAGTCCGAAGCGTGGCGGACGCTTACGCGCGGCGGCGGGCGCGCACGGACCGGACGACACTCTGGATCCAGCGAGATTCAATTCCGTCATTAACTACGGACGCGGCGAGCAATTCTACAACGGGCTGACCCGCATCGACGGCTTCCTGGTGGCGCAGCCTGACCTCGCCGAATCCTGGGAGCCCAACGGCAATGCCACCGAGTGGGTGTTCAGGCTGCGCAAAGGTGTCGAGTTTCACACCGGCAAGTCTCTGGATGCCGAGGACGCGCTCTACTCGATTCAGCGTCATTTGGACAAGGACGTGGGTTCCGGCGCCAAGGCGTTCGTGGAAAACGTCGCCGAGGGCATCGTCGAGGATAAGCACACGGTGCGATTCAAACTGAAAGGACCCGACGCGGACTTTCCGGTCATCCTCGGCACTTACCAGATGAAGATCGTGCCGGCGGGAACCACCGACTTCTCGACTGCGCCCGGCACCGGCCCCTTCAAGCTCGTGGAGTTCAAGCCTGGAGTGCGATCCCTCGCGCACCGCAACCCCAATTACTGGGAAGAGGGCCGGCCCTATCTGGACGAGATCGAATGGTTCGGCATCTCGGATCACAACGCGCGCATGAATGCGCTACTCGCCGGTGACATCGCCATGATGTCGGGACTGGATCCTAAAGCGATCCGGCAGATCGATCGGACCTCGGGGGTGCACATGGTCAATACCAAGGCCGGTCAGTACACGAACCTCGCCATGATGACCGACCGCGCGCCCACGGACAGCAACGAGCTGCGCCTCGCCATCAAGCATCTGCAAAATCGCGAGCGCATCCTCAAGCTCATCTACAAAGGCAACGGAATGCTCGCCAACGACCAACCGATCTCGCCGGTCGACCCCATGTACTGCGACGACATTCCCATAAGGCCCTTCGACCCGGACAAGGCGAAGCATCATCTGAAAAATGCCGGCATGGACGGCGCCACCATCAAGGTCCACACCTCGGAGGTGGCCGGCACCGGCGCCATCGAGCAGGCGCTCTTGCTGCAGCGGGAGGCGGGGAAAATAGGCCTCAACGTCAAAGTGCAGCGCGACCCGGGGGACGGTTACTGGAGTGCCACATGGGGGAAAAAGCCCGTCTTCATGTCCGGCTGGAATATGCGCCCCACCACCAACATCATGCTGACCTTGGCATTCACCTCCGATGCCGCCTGGAACGAGGCGCGCTGGAAGAACGCGCGTTTCGATGAGCTGCTGACCCTGGGCCGTGCCTCTCTCGACCCCGTGCAGCGCAAGAATATCTATTGCGAGGCGCAAACCCTTATTCGCGACACTGGCGGCGTTGCCATCCCCTGCTTCATCGACTACCTCGATGCCATGTCCGACAAGGTCAAGGGTTTCATACCGGTGCCGCTGGGACCTCTGGGCGCCAGTCAGTGGCCGCGGTCTGTCTGGCTCGAGGGCTGAGGAAACTCGGCACATGTGGCTTGTCGTCCTTCGCCGCCTCGGCCTGGGGGTCATAACCCTCTGGGTCGTGTCGGTGCTGGTCTTCGTCGGCACGGAAATTCTTCCCGGCGACGTGGCGGAGGCGATCCTCGGTCAATCGGCGACGCCGGAAGCGGTGGCGGCGATCCGCGATCAGCTGCATCTGGACCGCCCGGCGCTGGTGCGCTACGTGGGCTGGCTGACCAACCTGCTGCGCGGCGACCTGGGTATGTCCCTGGCCGCCAACATAGAGATCTCGGAAATGATCTCCGGCCGGCTCAAGAACACCCTGGTCCTCGCCGGGCTCACCGCCTCGCTCGCCGTACCCCTTGCCCTCGCCATGGGCCTTGCGGCCGCCATGTTTCCCGGCGGCCGCCTGGACCGATTGGTAACGGTGTCGACGCTGTTTCTTCTTTCTGTTCCCGAGTTCTTCATCGCCGCAACTCTGGTGCTGATCTTCGCCGTGCACCTGCACTGGCTTCCCGCCATCACCTACGTAACGGAGTACGAGTCCATCGGGCAAATGGTGAAATCACTGGCGCTTCCGATTCTGACCCTGACGACCTCGGTGGTAGCGCACATGGCGCGCATGACCCGCGCCGCCATCATCAATGTAATGACGTCGCCCTACATCGAAATGGCGATTCTGAAGGGTGTGCCCAGAGGGCGCATCGTGCTCCGCCACGCGCTGTTCAACGCCATCGGGCCGGTGGTCAACGTGGTGGCGCTGAACCTTGCCTATCTCGTGAGCGGCGTCGTTATCGTCGAGACGGTGTTCGCCTACCCGGGGCTTGCGAAGCTCATGGTGGACGCGGTGTCCCGGCGTGACATGCCGCTGGTGCAGGCCTGCGCGATGATCTTCTGCAGCGCCTACATCCTGTTCATTCTGATCGCCGACGTGCTCGCGATTCTCGCCAATCCGCGCCTCAGGCAGCCCAAGTAGGCGACAGGGGTATTTCGCCATGAGCGAAGAAAGCAACGACGCCACCCAGGAAATTGGTCTCGAAGCCGCCGGCGCCAGACCGCTTTTCCAGCTGAGCCTGATGGGAAAAGTCGGCGCCGGCATTCTCGGTTTCTGGATTCTTGTCGCCCTGGCGGGTCCCTTTCTGGCGCCCTATGACCCGGCGGACTTTGTCTCCGACGACAGCTTCGGGCCTGTGAGCGCGGCGTACTGGCTCGGCACGGATTACATCGGCCGCGACATTCTCTCGAGGGTGCTGTACGGCGCCCGGCTCACCATGTCGCTGTCGTTCTTGGCCACGGTGCTGGCATTCCTGGTAGGCGTCGGGCTTGGCTTCACCGCCGCCCTGGCCGGGCCCAGGACCGACATGGTGATCAGCCGCATCTACGACGCCTTCCTTTCCATGCCCACGATCATGCTGGGACTGGTGGTCATCGCCGCCCTGGGCTCCTCGATTCCGGTGCTGGTCATCACCGCCGGGCTCATCTACTCCTGCGGCCTCTATCGCATCGCGAGAGCGCTGGCCGTCGACATCAAGGTCATGGATTTCGTCGAGGCCGCCCGTGTCCGGGGCGAGAAGTTGCCCTGGATCATCAGCCGCGAGATTCTGCCCAACGCGGTCATTCCGCTGGTATCGGAGTTCGGCCTGCGGCTGGTGTTCTCGATTCTGTTCATCAGCGGCTTGAGCTTCCTGGGCCTCGGCGTACAGCCCCCCACTGCCGACTGGGGCGTCATGGTCAGGGAAAACCTCGGCGGGCTCGTGTACGGCTCTTCGGCAGCGTTCGTGCCGGCGGCGGCCATCGCCAGCCTCACCGTCGGCATCAATCTCATCGTCGACGACTTCTCCGCCCAGCGCGGCCAGGAAATCGCCGAGGAGATGATTTGATGCAGACCCTGCTGCGGATCGAGGGCTTGCGCGTGGAGGCCAAGGTCGGCCCCAAGCGCTATGCGCCCATCGTCAAGGATGTGAGCTTCGCCATCGCGCCGGGTGAGGTTCTGGCCCTCATCGGTGAATCGGGCTCGGGAAAGACCACCATCGCCCTGGCGGCACTGGGCTATTCGCGGCCCGGCTGCCGCATCGCCAGCGGGCGCATCTTCCTCGAGGAAACGGATGTGTTGAGCCTGGACCGCGAGAGCCTCAGAAAGCTCCGCGGCGGACGGATCTCCTATCTCGCCCAGAGCGCTGCCGCCACCTTCAATCCGGCCCTCACCATCGGCGAGCAGGTTACCGAGTCTGCCGTGCTGCACGGGATCCTGGATCAGGAAGCTGCCGACGCCCGCGCCGTGGACCTGTACCAGCGCCTGGATCTCCCCGGTGCAGAGTCCCTGGGACGGCGCTACCCGCACCAGGTGAGCGGCGGACAGCTGCAACGGCTGATGGCGGCGATGGCGCTTTGCAGCGGCCCGGATCTGATGGTTCTGGACGAACCCACCACCGCCCTCGATGTAACAACCCAGATCGAGGTGTTGGGTGCCTTCAAGGAGATCATCCGCGACCAGGGGACTGCCGCAATTTATGTCACCCACGATCTGGCGGTGGTCGCGCAAATTGCCGATCGGATTCTGGTGCTACGGGGTGGCGACATCATGGAAGTGGGCGATACGGGACAGATTGTGACCAACCCTGCGCACCAGTACACGCGCAAGCTGATGGCCGCCATCCGTCCGCCTCCCCGCGTGACCGACGACGGCGCAAGCGCCGAAGAACCGGTGCAACAGGAGCCGCCGGTTATCCAGGTCAAACACCTGACCGCCGGCTATGGCCGGATCACGAATGGGAAACCGGCGGTGACGGTCCTCTGGGACGTGGACACGGAGGTGAAGAAGCGATCGGTGCTCGGTGTCATCGGCGAGTCCGGATGTGGAAAGAGCACGCTGGCCCGGGTAGTGGCGGGTCTGTTGCCGGCCGCCAAAGGGGAGGTGTGGCTCGACGATCACGTGCTCGGTGAAAGGGTGGTGGATCGTTCCCTGGAAGAGCTGCGACGGGTGCAGATCGTGTTTCAGATGGCGGACGTGGCTCTCAATCCCCGCCAGCGGATCGGCAATATCCTCGGCCGCCCCCTGGAGCTCTATCAGGGCTTGAAAGGCGCCGGTCGGGACAAGCGGGTGGCCGAGCTGCTTGCCATGGTGGAGCTTCCCGGGAGCTTCTCGTCGCGCTACCCGGAGGAGTTGTCCGGTGGTCAGAAGCAGCGCGTCAACCTGGCGCGCGCACTGGCCGCGAACCCGGACATCATACTGGCCGACGAGGTGACCTCCGCCCTCGACACAATCGTCGGCGCAGCGGTGATCGAACTGCTGAAGGGCTTGCGCGAGAGGCTGGGCGTCTCCTACATGTTCATCAGCCACGACCTCTCCACCGTGGCCTCCTTCGCGGATCGCATCATGGTTCTGTATGCCGGCCGGGTCGTCGAGGACGGGCCCACGGGCAATATCCTCGGCCTACCCTCGCATCCTTATACCCAGCTTCTGTTGTCTTCGGTGCCGGAGCTACGCCAGGGGTGGCTGGAAGACGTCACCCAAACCCGTGCTGCGCTTGCGGGAATTGCGCGGGAGGTGGAGCTTACCGACGTCGGATGCCCGTTCTACCCGCGCTGCCCGGTAGCCATCGAGGGTGTCTGCGATACCACCCCTGCCCCCTACCGAGAGCCTGTCCCCGGCCACCGCATCGCCTGTCACCGGGAAGTCGCCGAGCTCAGCGAGTTCGAAGGAGGGGGTTGAACCTGAGGGATCCTTCGTAGGTTGGGCTGAGCGAAGCGAAGCCCAACACTCCAGGCCGGCATGTTGGGCTTCGCTTCGCTCAGCCCAACCTACGAAGCGTAAAGGGACCGAGGGCTGAATTCGTAGGGATCCCTCAGGGTGTACCCTCAATCACCCCGGGATTCGCGGGTTGGGTCAGCCCGACAGGGCGTTTACACTACGCCTTTCGCCGTGGGGGAAGCCATGCCGCTCTACGATCCTTTGCCGCAGGAGGCCCGGGAACGCGCGCTCGCACTGTGCCTGGCGGTCAGCGCCGAGCCGACACCGTCACCTGCCGAGCAGGAACGCCTGTTCGCCGAGCTCGACGAGCTGCTGTTCGGCGTCGACGAGGAGTTCACCCGATGGGTCCTCGATCACCCGCTATTCCAGCCGCTGAAACAGCGCCTCCACGAAGTCCGGGCCGAGTATGAATACGATCGCGAGCGTGATCTCGCTCGCGCCCTGGTAGCCGCGGGGGACGAGTCACCGTTGACAAGCTTTCGCAGCGCCGGCTGGTACGAGGAGGCGCACAACTTCGAACTGCAGGCCCTCGCGCCTTATGCGCTTCAGCGACTACTGGTGGTGGGTGCAGGACCGTTTCCCACCACCGCTTTGTCCTTCATGCGTGCCCATCCCGCCGCCACCGTTGCCTGCATTGAGCTTCGCGCGGAGGCTTACACCCTGGCCACCCAGGTGGCGCGTATCAGCCATTGCGAAAGCCTGCAGATCATCCACGCCGACGCGCTGACCGTCGAGGACTTTTCCGATTACGATTGCGTCATCGTCGGTACCGTCGTCGGGGTCAGCGAGGCCGACAAGAGCCGCGTGGTCGAGCATTTCCTCGAGTTCGTGCCGGCGTCGACACTGCTCATCCTGCGCACCGCCATCGGCCCGGGAAGAATCGTCTACCCTTCTGTGGATCTGAATCAGCTGGCGGGCATCGAGTATCGCGTATTGACCGACCCCCCGCAGAAAACGTTCACCATGATTATTACCAACCGGGCCGACCGGGGCGACCGGCGCGAGGGCGGAAGTTGAGCGACGCGCTGAGCCGAATTGTCGAGCTGTGCACCACCCTCGGCGCCTGCGCGGAAACCATGGATGCCTCGCGTGC
>CAXMNG010000145.1:0-19263 GCA_964194585.1 Salibacteraceae bacterium
GAATCCGGACCTTCAGCCGATATAACTATGGATACTATTCAGACGCGAGTTGGACTGCTTCCATGGCAAAAATCGATCCGGATGAGACACAGACCATGTTCCGGCCGGTTCATAAGGATCGTCGAGCCCTGCCAAGAGTCAGCCTCAAGTGCCCCGGAAAAGTCATCCTCCCGGGCGGGGATGTCGTCAACGTCATGATTCACGATCTGTCCCGGGACGGGTTGCAGCTTCGTTGCGGCAAGAAAGCGGCCCATGCCATCAACCCGGACGGCAAGGCCATCAAGGACGAAGTCTCTCCCCCGGAAATTCAGGTGCTGTTCTACGTGCCGTTGGATTCCGGCAAGGGCCGCGTGAAGGCCAAGGGCACGCTCATGTACTTTTCGCTCATCGCGCCTGACATAATGGCGCTGGGCCTGAAGTTCAAATCCATTTCCAGCGGCGGCGTCGAGCATCTGAGAAGCGTGGTCAAGGCGGCGTTGGAGGGCTGCTAGACAGCTGCGCGGAAATCCCGAAGTCGACAATCGCGCATCCCCTGTGAAATAGTGCCGTCGGGGGTACACCCATGACGGCCAGCGCCAATTCCCTTCCTTACCAACCGGCTGTGCAGCTTGCGCAGGCCATCGCGTCACGGGAACTTCGATCCGGGGAACTCGTCGAGTTGCTGCTCGCGCGCATTGCGCACCATGACGCCAAGCTGCATGCCTTCATCGACGTTTACGCCGACGACGCGCGGGCCGCCGCGGCCGCGGCCGACCTGGCCATCGGCGCAGGCCACGCGGTGGGTCCACTGCACGGTATTCCCGTCGCTCTCAAGGATCTCATCGATATCAAAGGCCGCATCACCACCGGAGGCTCGAAAGCGTGGGCGGAGCGGGTGTCGCCGGTGACCGCTACTCTCGCCAGGCGCCTCATTGCCGCCGGCATGATCGTCATCGGCAAGACGCACACGGTGGAGTTCGCCATGGGCGGCTGGGGCACGAACCAGCACATGGGTACGCCCTGGAATCCGTGGGATCCGAGGCAGCATCGGGCACCCGGTGGCTCCAGCGCCGGCTCCGGCGTCGCCGTGGCGGCGGGCATGGTGCCCTGGGCGATCGGCACGGATACCGGCGGCTCAGTGCGCTTGCCCGCGGGATGGTGCGGTTTGACCGGGCTCAAGACCACCGTCGGCCGCGTCAGCGTGCACGGCATACTGCCACTCAGCCCGACCCTGGACACGCCGGGCCCCATGTGCCGAACGGTGGAAGATGCAGCCGTGCTCTTCAATGTCATTCACGGTCCAGACCCCGAGGATCCGGCGACCCTCGGCCATGGCGTCGACGATCCCCTGCCGAGCCTCGATACCGGGATCGCCGGGTTGCGGCTGGCGCGCATGCCCGAAGCCGAGCGGGATGGCGTGCAGAGCGACGTGCTGGAAGCTTACGATGCGTCGTTGGAAGTGTTGTCGCGTCTGGGCGCAGGCATTGTCGACGTCAGGCTTCCGCTCCCGTTCAGTGACATGGCTGTGATTCTGGGCAAGATCATCGGCGCCGAAGGCTACACGCTGGTGGGGAAGTTGGTGGAGGACGCGGACCTGCCGTTGGACGACGACGTGAGATCGCGCATCCTCATCGGAAAAGACATGTCGGCGCGCGATTACCTGCTGGCTCTCGAGGAGCGGGATCGAATCAAGGCGTCCTATCGTGAAGCACTCCTCCATGTGGATGCGCTACTGACACCGACAATAGCAACCACCGCCCCGACGGTCGAGAGCATCGACCAGAGCACCACGCCGGCGTTCTTCACGCGCGTCGCTAACCTGCTCGACTATTGCGCGCTGGCGCTGCCGAACGGCATCGACAGGAACGGGCTACCGATCTCGTTTCAGATCATATGCCGTGGATTCGAGGAAGCGCTGGCGCTGCGCATCGGCCGTGCCTACGAGCAGGCCACTGCCTGGCACGAGGCGACGCCGCCGGGCTTTAATTAAATGGGGACATAAATTAAATGGGGACAGATCTAAATTAAATGGGGACAGATCTATTTTCTCTTCGGACGGTCTCCGTCCGAAGAGAAAATAGATCTGTCCCCACTTAATTTAGATCTGTCCCCATTTAATTTATGCCCCCATTTAATTCACGCCGACTGATTGTTGTCGTCATCGGCATCGATTCCCTCCAGGTTGCCGATGCGTTTCTTCAGCATCCGGCGGATGTCCTGCACCTCGCGGTACAGGCTATCCGTGGTGCCCAGCTTTTCCTCCAGATCCCTGCGCGCCTTTTGCAGTTCGGCTTTCTGCCGTGTGATCTTGTTTGCAAGCCGTACCAGCCGCTGGTAGTGCCTGCGAAGAGCCAGTTCCTTGGCTTCGTACTTGCTCTGATAGACGAGGCGGATCTCTTCCGCCTTGCGGTGCAGCTCTTTTGTCGCCGCTACCTCGATCTGACCCGTGCGCGTCCGAAGCTGCTCCTCGTAGCGCAATCGCTGAGCAGATGCGAACGCGCTGACGCAACGACGCAGCTTGAGCAACATCTCTCGCGTAATCTGCGACATCTCCTCTTCGGGAATACTCAGCTCGAAATCCCTGATGTCGCGGATGTCCGGCGGCGGTTCCGGGGGGGGTGCCGGAGGAGCTTGCTCTGGTTCCTCCGGCGGCGGCGGGGCGACAGACTCGGCTTCGTCCAGGCCCTCGATGTCCAGGGCGTCCTCGTCGAGCGTGTCCCCTTCCTTCTGACCGCCTTCGCCCTCCAGTTCCTGAAAATGCTCGTTTATCTCCTCGACGAGATCGGCGAGACGCGCCCCGGTGACCGTATCAGCGTACGCATTTCTGGGCGCCGGTTTGGAGGGACCAAAACCGTTCTCGAGATCGACGATGGGGCTCTCCTCATCAGACTCAGTACTTTCTTCCATACTCTTCTCGATTAGCCTTTTCTCGGATTCATCCTCGCCGGCGGTCTCATCCGGCGCCGGTGGAAATGCGACGACGGTTTCGGCATCGGCCTCTTCACTGACGACTGCCACCGGCCGAACAGGCGCCTCCTGGGAGGCGAACAACTTGCTCAGTGGTTCGCTGAGGTAACTGACGTCGTACCCCCGTTCGGCAAGAAGAAAGGCTGCCGCCGCGCCAGCACCAGGCTCCTCGCCGCAGACGAGGTACTTGCGCCCCTTCACCAGCTTGCGGCATTCGACCCGTATTACCGCCCGCGGAATATTTCTTGCGTTGCGAAATGATCCCTTGGAAAATTGATCACGGTGCCGAACGTCGATCCACACAGCGCCCTCATCGATCATCCGGCGCGCGTCCTGATAGGAGATCCTGTTTATGAGAGGATCGCGGATTAGTTCGATGAATGACTCCTTGTCGAGGCGCATCAATACGCCGCTGGAACGCATGGTCACCGATGCGTTGCGGGGCGTGTCCGAAACCAGGGCTTCCTCGCCGAAACCGTCACCGGGCCCCAGCTCGGCCAGATGTACCTCGCGCCCTCCACCACCAGGCTCTCGAGCAACATCGCAGTAGCCTTCTTCGATGACATAGTAGTAGCCACCCGGATCGCCTTGCCTGATGATCAACTCGTTTGCGGTCGCATCCACGCGTTCCATACGCTCGAAGACACGTTGAATATTCTGAGGCGGAAGATTCGCAAAGCGCTGCGACTGCAGCATACGGATCATCCAGTTCGAGGGTTGCTCTCTGGCAATGTCGGACTCCTCCGGACTCGAAGTTCCGGGATCGAGATCCGCCAGGCGTAGTCGCCGTTCGAGCTCCGTCCGCTCGATGCGTAGAACCAGCGACCAGGTTCTCGCTCTTACGGTGTAACGTTTTGCACCGGGGCCGTCGAGGGCACGTTTGATTGCCGACTGCTCGGCGTCCAAGTGCCGGACGAAGCGTCCGTTCCACAGAAATTCGACGCCGCCCTCGAGCAGATAGTTGGCGTAATTGTCCTCACGTCCTTGTGCGTAGACGATCTCTCCCGCGGAGAATGTGAGGAACATTCCCTCCGACAGTACCGCCTCCTGATCTGTCAACGACAGCCTGGAGATAGGCGCAAGCGTGCGTATCCTCGCTTCCTGGCCGGACGTATGTGACAAATTACTGCTCCCCGCTCCTTCCCGGCATATGCCGCCCGGGTCGAGACGGCAATCGCGCGTGGCGACCCGGGACGAGAATCAACGCCGCATTCCGCTCCTGTCGCGGGATACGAACACGAAGTGTGGCAATGCGGCTCGCGGTGAGTCCGTACGTCAGGCTATGGATCAATCCATGACGGCCTGCGTGTCAGGTGGCGCCATGCCCATCTGCACGGCACGCCGCCAGCTTGTTGTTATCTGGAGGAGATACACCTCTCCCCGTTGCTTCCAAGACGTAAACGATTGTAACGATTCGTGACCCGTCCCGGTATACCACGCCCTAATTCCTGGTTGAACCTCCTTTTGTTCCCATTTGGCCAACTTCCGCCCATCGATTAAGCACTTGAAACGACTTGTTTAATTCTTTCTCGGGGCCGGGATGCCCCCTGCGGCCCCATGTTGAGCGGATCTCTCCTGCAGGAGCGGGAAGCCGGACCAATTTCAGGAGGAGGACTTGAGCTCGACGAGGCGACTCCAGGCCTTCTTGACGGGCTCGGAAATCACCGTCTCCCGACCTGGAGCAGGGAGTCTTGCAATCTCGCTGAATTGCATGACCCGGTCGGGTTTTCCCTTGGGGAATGTGCTGTCCCGACCGAACAGAATAATCCCGTTTACAGCCGCGTCCGGCACATGACTCTTCACCGCGGCGGCGGCGATCTCGACCTCGTGAAGGGGATTGGGAAACTTGTAGCTCCCGCCGTCGGTCACCTGGGCCCACATGTCCATATTCTCCGCCGCGAAAATCGCACCGGGGTAGCGTCTCACGGATACCACCAGCACGTGGCTGGGCGTGAGAACCAGATGCTCGATAAACACGTGGCCATCCAAGCCGTCGGAGATGACGACATTGTTGATCGAAGCGGTGCCCAGCCGCCTGATGGCCCGCGTCAGACGAAACCGTTCGAAATGATTGCGAATCGGTTTACCGAGGACGAGAACCACCAGCAACAAAATCACCGCAATGACAATGGCGATGATTGCAGGCATGTTTTCGCTGAAGCTCATCGGGCGTCCCGAAGAAGCATGTCGGACGCCTTTTCCCCGATCATCACGCAGGTTGCGTTCGTGTTTCCCGACACAACCGTCGGCATGACTGATGCATCGGCGATTCTCAACGATTGAAGTCCGCGCACACGAAGACGTTCGTCGACCACGGCCATATCGTCCTGTCCCATCCTGCATGTGCTGGTAGGATGGAAAATTGTCGACCCCTGATCACGAACATACGCGAGCATCTCTTCATCGGTGTTCACATCCGCTCCCGGCAACACTTCCCTGCGCACATAGGAACTCATAGCAGGTATCTGGACAATTTTCCTCGCGAGTTGCATCCCCGCCACTATGGTATCCCGATCCCCCGGCGAATCCAGATAGTTCGGCTGAATGGCTGGCGGCTCTTCCGCGTCCGCCGAACGTATGCGGATGGTGCCTCGACTTTCCGGCCTGAGCTGACACACAGATACGGTGACACCCGAAAAGTCGTGCAGCTTGCCGCCGGGTCCGTCGGCGCTGAAGCGAATGAAGTGGAACTGCACGTCCGGTGTTTCCAGCTCCGGCCGCGTTCGGGCAAATAGCCCCACGTGTCCGGCGCCAATGGCCAGGGGACCGGTTCGAAACAGCGCCCAGCGCAGTGCCGCAACGCCTTTGTGCAGCGGACTGCGCACTTCGTCGTTGACGCTGAGCCGCCGGGTGCATTCATATATATTACGCACCTGATAGTGGTCCTGGAGACTACCGCCGACGCCGGGAAGTTCGCTAACGACCTCGATGCCATGGTCGCGTAGCAATGTTCCCGGGCCGACTCCGGAGAGCTGCAGCAGTTGCGGCGAGTTGATGGCCCCACCCGACAGTACCAGCTCCTTCGCGACGCCCACGGTCCGGGTCTCGCCATTGCGCCGATAGGTGATCCCTGCGGCTCGCCGGCCATCGAAAATGATCTTTGTTGCCAGCGCGCCGGTTTCAATTCGCAGGTTCTGGCGCGTTCGAGCCGGCTTCAAGTAACCAACCGCCGTGCTGCTGCGCAATCCGCGGCGCGTAGTCAGCTGAAAATAGCCGACGCCTTCCTGGCGCGCGCCATTGAAGTCGTCGTTGTACGGAATACCGGCCTGCCTGGCCGCCTCGATGTAAGCATCGCACAGCTCGTGGCGATGAACGTCGGATACCCCCAGCGGTCCGTCCCCGCCGTGGAACTCGTCGGCGCCGCGCTCCCGGCCTTCGGAGCGGATGAAATATGGCTTGACGCTATCCCAGTCCCAACCGCTGTTGCCGAGTTGGCGCCAGTGATCGAAGTCTTGGGCCTGACCGCGGATATAGATCAAGCCGTTGATGGAGCTGGAGCCCCCCAGCACCTTACCCCGCGGCCAGGAGATGCGGCGATTGTTACTTCCGGGCACGGGCTCGGTTTCGTAACCCCAGCCGATGGCGGGATTCGCGATGCCCTTGTAGTAGCCGACGGGAATGTGGATCCAGGGACTCGAATCCCTGGGGCCGGCCTCGAGCAGCAGCACCCGGTTGGACGGATTCTCCGATAAGCGGTTGGCCAGCACGCAACCGGCGGAGCCTGCGCCTACCACGACGTAATCGTAGCTCTCCGCGTGCATTCAGCCGGACACCGAGAAACCACCGTCGACGGGTATGACGGCGCCGGTAATGAAATCCGACGCGGAGCTTGCGAGGAAGATCGCCAGTCCCTCGAAGTCTTCCACCTCACCCCAGCGTCCGGCCGGGGTACGGGCCAGCACCCGATCGTGTAGATCATCCACTTCGCGCCGGGCGTTTCGGGTGAGCTCGGTATCGACCCAGCCCGGCAGGAAACAGTTGACCTGGATATCGTCCGCCGCCCACGCGGTCGCCAGGGACTTGGTCAACTGCACGATGCCGCCCTTGCTGGCAGCATAGGCCGGTCCCCAGGGGGTACCGAAAATGGAGAGCATGGAACCATTATTGAGGATCTTTCCGCCCCCGGCGCGCTTGAATACCGGGTAGCAGGCACGGCTGCAAAGATAGGCGCTCGTGAGGTTGGTATTCAGCACCTGTTGCCATTCGTCGGGGTTCAGATCCTCCGGCCGCTTGCGGATATTGATGCCGGCATTGTTGATGAGTATGTGGATCCCACCGAATGCTTGCGTCACGGCATCGACCGCATCGGATACCGCGTTGGCGTCCGTGACATCCGCCTGAAAGGCCCGCGCCTGCACATCCATGTCCCGTAGCGACTGCACTGCCTGCGCCGATTTTTCTTCGTTACGCGCCACCACCGCGATGTTGGCGCCGGCACGTGCAAGACCCCGCGCCATGCCAAGACCGATGCCCCCGTTGCCGCCGGTGACGACGGCGACCTTTCCCGTCAGGTCGAAGATTTCCATGCCTCCGCCCATCCAATCAATAGTGTCAGGAAATTTCCTTCAACATGTTGCGCGCGATTACCAGCTGCTGAATCTGGGTGGTTCCCTCGTAAATGCGGAACAGGCGCACGTCGCGATAGAAGCGTTCCACGCCATAGTCCGTCATGTATCCCGCGCCACCGTGGATCTGCACCGCGCGATCGGCGACACGTCCCACCATCTCGGATGCATACATCTTGCAGCAACTCGCCTCGATAGTGACCTTTGCCCCGGCATCCCGCCGGCGGGCCGTCTCCTCCACCATGCAGCGCGTGGCGTAAGCCTCGGCTCTGCTGTCGGCCAACATCGCCTGCACCAGCTGAAAATCGGCGATGGGCCGGCCGAACTGCTGGCGCCCGGCGGCGTAATGCAGGCTATCGCGAATCAATCGCTCGGCCACGGCAACACACACAGCGGCTATATGAATGCGGCCGCGATCCAGGACTTTCATCGCCGTCTTGAAACCGACTCCCTCGCGAACCCCCAGCAATGCATCGCCCGATACCCTGCAGTCATCGAAGATCACGTCGCACGTATGGGCGCCCTGTTGGCCCATTTTGCGATCCGGCTGACCCAGCGAGAGCCCCGGCGTGCCGGCCTCCACGAGAAAGGCCGAGATACCGTCCGCGCCGGGCTTGTCCGCATCGGTTCTCGCGAACACCGTGAACAAGCCGGCTTCGGGCGCGTTGGTGATGAAGCGCTTGGTGCCGTTGAGCACATAGCCGTTGCCCTCGCGCCGGGCGGATGTGCGAAGCGAAGCCGCATCGGAACCGGAGCTCGGCTCCGTCAACGCGAAGCAGCCGATGATCTCACCGCTGGCGAGCCGCGGCAGGTAACGCTGCTTCTGCGCCTCGGTACCGTCCATGATCAGCCCATGGGATCCGATACCGTTGTTGGTGCCGATGAGAGATCGGAATGCAGGGGATGTCTGGCCGAGCTCGAAGGCCACCTGTACCTCCTCGCTCATGTTGAGACCGAGCCCACCGTATTCCTGCGGTATGGACATTCCGAACAGACCCAGATCCCCCATCTCGGCGATGATCTCCCGGGGAACGGCGTCTTCGCGGGCCACCTGATCTTCCAACGGTACCAGGCGTTCCCTCACGAAACGCGCCACACCCTCCACCAGTTGTTTCAGGGTTTCCTGATCAACCGCCACGGTCGTCCCTCGCTTGATATCCCCTTGCAGCAGCCTATCATGTCCCCGGCCGACCTCCCACGGCGTCGCATTGATGCGATTTTATCTACCGGAACGATAGCAACTGACCCATGACCGCCAATTCGGAGAGGCGAGGCGATCTAACGGCGCTGCTGAAACCGGAATCGGTGGCCATCATCGGCGCCTCCAACGATCCCGCACGCATCGGTGGACGGCCACTGCGTTACCTCATCGATGTGGGCTACGCGGGCCACATCTACCCGGTCAATCCCGGGCGTGACACCGTCCAGGGCCTGCCGAGCTTTGCCAACGTCAGTGCGATTCCGGCACCGGTGGATCTGGCAATCATCGCGGTTTCGGCGGACAAGGCCATCGCCACCCTGGAGGAATGCGCCGCGAAAGGCGTCAATGCCGCGGTCGTGTTCACCGCGGGCTTCGCCGAGACGGGGGACGCCGGGCGTGCACTGCAGGATCGTCTGACCGAGATTGCGCACGCCAGCGGCATGCGCATTCTCGGCCCCAATTGCCTCGGTATCTACAACTCGTCCATCGGCTTTTACGCGACATTCACCGCGACACTGGAAAACGGACTGCCGCACCCGACCGGGGCGGGCCTGGTGAGTCAGAGCGGTGCCTACGGAAGCCACGTGTCGCTGCTGGCGATTCGGCGCGGCATCGGCATTCGTTACTGGATCACCACCGGCAACGAGTGCGACGTGGAGCTCGGCGAGTGCATCGCCTATCTGGCATCCGACCCGGACATCCGCGTCATCGTGGCTTATGCCGAAGGCGTTCGGGATGGGAACACGTTACTGAATGCGCTGACCCTGGCGCGCAACGCGCGAAAGCCGGTGGTGTTCATGAAAGTCGGGCAGACGTCCATCGGCGCCCAGGCAGCGGCGTCGCATACGGCGGCCCTCGCCGGTTCGGACGCCGTCTATGATTCGGTACTACGGCAGTTCGGCGCCTACCGCGCCCACGATACCGAAGAGCTTCTCGACGTCACCTATGCCTGCCAGCTCGGCGTGCTGCCCAAAGGACCGCGCATCGGCTTTCTCACCGTCTCCGGCGGCGTCGGGATCCAGATGGCGGACGCCGCCATTGCCGCGGGGCTGGATGTGGCACCCATGCCCGAGCCCGCACAGGCACGGCTGAAAGCGCTGTTGCCCTACGCGGCAACCCGCAATCCCGTGGATGCCACGGCGCAGGTGTTCAACGATCCCGGCCTCATCGACGCCTATCTGGACATCATGCTCGAGTCGGGAGAATACGACGCCATCGTCGCCTTTCTCACCTACGTCGCCGCCGCCGAGTCCATGGTGGCGCCGGTGCGCCGGGCCATCGAGAACGCCCACGCCAGGCATCCCGATCGCCTGATCGTGCTTGTCATCGTCGCGCCGGAGGCGATCATCCGCCGCTATGAAGAAGCCGGCTGCCTGGTGTTCGAAGATCCCACCCGCGCGGTGCGCGCAGTTGCCGCGTTACATCGGATTCAGCAGGCATTCGACGCGCCAATTTCACCACCCGCGCATCGGGCCGCCGCTGTGGTCGAAACGCTTCCCGACGGACCCGTCAGTGAACAGGCGTCCAAGCGCCTGCTTGCCGGCGCCGGTCTGACGGTTGTCGAAGATCGCCTCGCGACCACCGGCGATGAGGCTGCGGATGCGGCCCGGGAGCTCGGGTTTCCCGTAGTGCTCAAGATTGCCTCGGCGGATATCGCCCACAAGACCGAGGTCGATGGCATTCGTCTGGAAATCGACTCCGCGGAGAGCGCCAGCGAAGCCTTCCGCACACTGATGGAAGGCGCGAAAGGACAACGACCCGATGCGCAACTCGACGGTGTTCTCGTCTCGCCCATGTTGAGCGGCGGTGTAGAAACCATTCTCGGCGTTCACCGCGATCCGGTCTTCGGCCCGGTGATCATGTTCGGCCTGGGCGGGGTACTGGTGGAACTGCTGGACGACGTGAGTTTTCGCGTCGCGCCCTTCGATGAGGACGAGGCGCGGCGCATGGTTCTCGAATTGAAGGGCCGCGCGATCCTGGAAGGCGCCCGCGGACGGGGGCCTTACGACCTGCAGGCGCTGTTCACCGCCCTCGCCCGATTATCACAGTTTGCCGCCATCCATGCCGACACCATCGAGAGCGTCGACATCAATCCCTTTCTGGTGCTGCCCGAAGGCCAGGGTGCGGTCGCCTTGGACGCATTGATAATACCGAGAAATGCTTCCCATCATCCGTAACGGCATACGAAGTCAGATCACCGAAAATACTTGCCACTCTTCCGGGAATCCCCGCATTTTATGCGTCCCGCGATCGGTGAACTCGAGACCCGAGCCAGCAACGAGATCGCGAACCGTACGCGAGACCAACACTTCACCAGTATCGGCCAATGCGGCAACCCTCGCCGCAAGATGTACAGCCACGCCCTCCGTTTCCTCGCCGCGAATTTCACACTCACCTGTATGCAGTCCGGCCCGGATGCCAACGCCCAGATCGCGGGCACCATCGAGAATTTCCCTGGCACAGGAAATTGCACGTCCGGGGCCGTCAAAGGTTGCGTGAATGCCGTCTCCTGTCCGCTTGATCAGCCGACCGCGAAACCGTTCTACACACTTTTCGCATAGCCGATCGTGCTTTTCGAGCAAGGTCTTCCAGGCTTTATCGCCAAGCTCGTGCGCGTGTCGGGTAGATTCGACGATGTCGGTAAACAGGATTGTGGCCAGTACGCGAGTAGCATCCGGCGCTGGCCGCATGCCGGTCAGGAACTCCTGAATCTCGTCGAGTATGGCATCCTGGTCCCCGATCCATGGCCAGTGATCTTCGCCAGGAAGCTCGACAAATCGCGCCTCCGGTATGCGCTCCGCCAACCAGCGCCCTTCTTCGACGTTGATGTCGAGATCCCCGGTCCGGTGCATCACCATTGTTGGAACGTGAATCGTCGGCAGCACGTGGGTTATGTCGAGCTGCGTGTTCATTTTCATCAGCGCAACCGCTGCACCCGGGCTCGCCGAGCGACGGAAGTAGGTGGCGACCCGCCGGACGAAGACCTCATCGCCCATCTTGCTCGGTATGTAATGCGACAGGTCCATCATGTTCCCCCACTCGCGCTCGACATGCTCGTATTCTCTCTGTCGCTCCTCCGGTGTCGGCGCCCATGGATAATCGGGGCTCCAGATTCTCTTGGCGAATGTACCGAACGTTGTAAGGGCAACGGTGCGCTCCGGGCAGGTCGCTGCGAACAGGGCACAGATGACGCCTCCCTCCGAGACGCCAAAGAAGGCAGCGCGTTTCGAGCTAACGGCGTCCATTACCGCGCGTATATCGTCCATGCGTTCTTCATGGGTTGGCAGACGGTCGTCAGGCACTCTGTCGGAAAGGCCCGTGCCCCGCTTGTCGAACGTTATCAAGCGTGCGAACGATGCGAGCCGACTCAGGAAGCGCGCGTACGTCGGCTCCTCCCAGGCAAGCTCCACGTGCGAGACCCAGCCTGGAACGTAGACGATGTCGAGCGGGCCTTGTCCGTGTACCTGGTAGGCGATATGAACGTCGCCGCTGCGCGCGTATTGTGTTTTGCCTGGAGTCATTCAGGATAAACGGGGGATCCAATTACGTCCTTGAAGTCAGTCTAATCGTTGAACTCCACCCGGCCGCTACCGAGCACCACTGCATCACGTTCCACTACCCGGGATCGGAAAGACAGGCCACCGTCGACGTTCCACATTTCGGTACGAATGGTCTCACCGGGGAAGACCGGTGCGGTGAATCGAACGGATGTGCTGCGTATGCGATCGGGATCATAGTCGCAGCAAGTCTTCAGGATTGCATGACCGGCGACGCCGAATGTGCACAAGCCGTGCAGTATCGGGCGATCGAAGCCGACGGAGCGGGCGACCTCCGGATCGGCGTGCAGAGGATTGTAATCACCGTTCAATCGGTACAGTAAAGCAGCCTGAGGCAGGGTCGCCAGATCGCAGACGTAGTCGGGGTCACGGACGGGTATGGCGCGCCGCGTTCTGTCGACCTCGCCGATGCTGCCGCAACCGCCGTCGCCACGGCAGACCGTCGTCTGGCCCAGGGTGCAGACGAGATCCCCGCTGTCCTCTTCGGTGACGCGGCGCTCGAGATAGACATAGGCGCCCCGGCCTTCACCGCGATCGAAGATAGCTTTGACGCGCGTATGTCCGACCAGGGTGCCCTCCACGGGAAGCGGCTTGTGAATGGTGAACTTCTGCTCGCCGTGCAGGATCTGCCGCCAGTCCAGACCGGTCTCCGCCGCCTTCATCCAGAAACCGGGATGTGCGAGCACATTTGCCATGCTGGGCATGGCGCGAAGCTTCGGCTCGTAGACGAAATGCAGCTGGTCCTCGCTGGTGGGGTCGTCGCCAACACCAACACCGAGCGCATACAGCATGCAGTCTTTCCGCGTCAGCGCCTGCTTCGCCTCAGGGATCGCGAAATCCATGAGCTGCTCGGCATTAATCGGCATATCAGTCTCCGCTAGCGGTAAGGGGTTAATGGGGACAGATCTATTTTCCCGTCGGCCGGGCTCCGGCCGACGGGAAAATAGATCTGTCCCCATTAGCCCCTACACGGGATCCCAGCTGAACACGTCCGCTGAAACATCCAGAGGGTACAGATCCGCCCGCAATGCCGGTAGTGCGTGCTCGGCAATGGTTTCGGGGGTCCAGCCTTCGCCCCGGTGCACGGATCGAATCGGCCGCGGCTGACTCATCAAAAATATCTCGTTGTTGCGCACGGCGAATATCTGTCCGCTGACTTCGGCGGCGGCGTCGCCGGCAAGAAATACCACCATGGCGGCGATCTTGTCCGGGGTCATGTGTTGCAGCTTCTCGACGCGCGCTTTCTGAGACGGCGTGTCCGCCGGAATGGAGCCGATCATGCGGCTCCAGGCAAAGGGGGCGATGCAATTGGAACGCACGTTGAAACGCTGCATGTCCAGGGCGATGGACTTGGAAAGGCCGACGATACCCATCTTTGCCGCCGAGTAATTGGCTTGACCGACGTTACCCACCAGGCCGCTGGTGGAGGTGAAGTGCACGAAACAACCGCTTTCCTGCTCCCGAAAATGCAATGCCGCAGCCTTGCTGACATTGAAGCTCCCCATGAGATGCACGTCGATGACCGCCTGCCAGTCGGCATGGCTCATGCGGTGAAAAATTCGGTCACGGAGGATCCCCGCGTTGTTCACTACCACATCGATTCGGCCGAAGTGCTCCACGGCGCTCTCGACGATACGCTGGGCGCCTTCCGGGTCGGCGACGCTGTCACCGTTGGCGATGGCGCTGCCTCCCGCCTGTTCGATGGAGGCCACCGTCTCCCCCGCAGGACTTGCATCCGCGCCCTCTCCGTCAACGCCGGCGCCCAGATCGTTGACCAGGACGCGGGCCCCGTGCTTCGCCATGAGCAGGGCGATCTCGCGCCCGATACCGCGCCCGGCGCCGGTAACGATCGCCACCTTGCCATCGAGCATCTGGGAATCTGCCATCTAGTCGCCCCTCATGGCGGACCCGATGTGGTCGATGGATGGAATAGCGGTCCGGCTGGCATCGTGTTGATGGGTCGCACCAGCCGCCCGCATCGCGTCGATTTCCCCCTCCCCGTACCCCGCCTCGGCCAGGATCTCCACGCTATGCTCCCCGAGCCGGGGAGGCAAGCGACGAAACTCGGCCGGGGTAGCGGAAAACAGCGCCGCGGGCCCGGGAAAACGCAGTTGGCCGAGCTCGGGATCGTCCCGGAGCTCCCAGAAATTTCCGGCCACCAAGTGTGCATCCTCGGGAAGCTCGTCCGGGTCGTGGACCGGCATGGCAGGGATATTGGCGGCGTCGAGCGCCTCCAGCCACTGCTCCGCGGTGCGCTCGCCTAGCATCGTCGAGACATCGGCGTACAACGAATCGACATTGGCCAGGCGCGTGTCCATGGATCGGTAACGCGGATCCGCCGCCAGATCGGGACGCCCGGCAAGCGCGAAGAATGCCTGCCACTGGCGATCGGTGTAGGGCAGCACGCCGATGTAGCCATCCTTCGTCGCATACGGCCGGCGCTCCGGCGAGAGCGTGCGGGGGTAGCCCGTACGTCCCCGTGCCGGCTCGTAAGCACGTCCGTAAAGGTGCTCCACCATGTTGAAGTTCACCATGGTTTCGAACATCGGCACCTCGACGCACTGGCCCCGGCCGCTGCGCTCCCGATGATAGAGCGCCATGACGATGGCATTCGCCACCGCCATACCCGTGATCTTGTCGACGATGGCCGAGGTCACGTAGCGTGGCTCCGCATCGCGATTCTGCAGCGCCGCCAGACCGGAGGCGGCCTGGATCATATCGTCGAAAGCCGCCTTGTCGCCGTAGGGCCCGCAAGCCCGGAAGCCATAAGAACCGCAGTAGATGATATCGCCTCGCACCTCGGCGAGGCTCTCGTATCCGAGGCCGAGCCGCGCGATGGCCCGGGGACGCATGTTGTGCACGAACACGTCGGCTTCGGCGGCGAGGCGGAGGCACGCCTCCCGGGCGGCATCCTGCTTGAGATCCAGAACGATGCTGCGCTTGTTCCTGTTGGTGCCCAGGAACACCGCGCCCATGCCATCGGCCGGGGGCGGCCCCACGTCCCGGGTCGCATCGCCTGCGGGTGATTCCACTTTGATCACGTCGGCGCCCATGTCGCCGAGGATCTGGGTGGCGAAGGGTCCCAGCAGGATGGTGGTGAGATCGAGCACGCGCACCCCGTCCAGGGGGCCCGTGGTCCGGCTCGAAGATTCGGCGCTCGACACCACGCCCTAGTACGACTTCGGCAGGCCCAGCACCCGCTCGGCGATGTAGCACAGAATCAGCTGCGGGCTGACCGGCGCGATGCGCGGAATCAGCACCTCCCGCCAGAGCCGCTCCACATGGAACTCCCGGGCATAGCCCATGCCGCCGTGGGTCATGACCGCGCGTTCGCAGGCCTTGTATGCGGCCTCGGCACCCAGGTACTTGGCGCTGTTGGCCTCGGCACCGCAGGCCTGGCCGCTATCGTAGGCCCAGGCGGCGCGCATGCAGGCGAGCCATGCCGCCTCCAGCGCCATCCAACTGTCGGCCAACGGATGCTGGATCCCCTGGTTCTGACCGATGGGCCTGCCGAAGACGACGCGATCCTGCGCATAGCGGCTGGCGAGCTCGATGGCCCTCTGTCCGATGCCAACGGCTTCAGCGCCCACCAGGACGCGCTCCGGATTGAGCCCGTGAAGCAGATACTGGAAGCCCTTGCCCTCCTCGCCGATACGATCGTCGCGGGGAACCGGCAGACCGTCGATGAAGACTTCATTGGAATCCACCGCCGCGCGGCCCATTTTCTCGATTTCCCGCACCTCCACGTAGTCGCGGTCGAGATCCGTATAAAAGAGCGACAAACCCCGCGTATGACCCGCGCACTCGTCATGGGGAGAGGTGCGGGCCAGCAACAGAATCTTGTCGGCACGGCCCGCAGTGCTGGTCCAGATCTTCTTGCCGTTGATGACATAGCCCTTGCCGGACTTCTCGGCCATGGTGCGGATGCTGCCGGTGTCCAGCCCGGCATCCGGCTCCGTGACACCGAAGCAGACCGAGGTATGCCCGGCGATGACGTCAGGGAGCCAGCGTTGCTTCTGCTCTTGGGTGCCGAAGACGACGATGGGGTGCGGTCCGAACAGATTGATGTGGACGGTGGAAGCGGCGCTCATGGCGCCCGCGGACCTGGCGATGGTGTGCATCATGATGGCGGCCTCGGTGATGCCGAGGCCCGAGCCACCGAACTCCTCCGGCATGGCGATGCCGAGCCAGCCACCTTCGATGAGTGCCGCCCGGAAGGCGTCGGGAAAGCTCCCGGAGCGATCGCGCTCGAGCCAGTAATCGTCGTCGTAGGCCGCGCAGATCCGGCCCACGGCTTCGCGGATGGCTATTTGTTCGTCGCTCAGGGAAAAATCCATAGTTCAGCTTCTCTCGTCAACTTTCCGCTCGTTGCCCGAAGCGTTCGTTCAATACTACGGGAATTGCGACCAATGGTGTTTGATGCCCGATGGTCGAGGGGTTACAGTCCCCCCACTAATGACCAGGAAGGCAGGCCATTCGGCATCATCGGGCATGGAATAACGAGCCCGGGGGTTCATCGGTCACTGGACCGATGCCAGAAGCACCCGTTTCAGGAGGAGAATAATGTACAAGATATTAAGCGTACTGATCGGCTTGTCGGTGGCCGTGCTCGCCCTCGGCGTAGCAGGCACCAGCCCGGCGCTGGCCCAGGAAGTCCAGGGACCGAAGGTCAATTGGAAGTACAACGTCTGGGGTAAGCGGCGCGCCTTTACCGAGGGTGTGGAGACGGTGGCGCAAATCGTCTCGGACAAGACCGGCGGAAACTTCACCATCAAAATCTACTACGGCGATCAGCTGGGTGGCAAGAAGCAGAACCTCGACAATCTGAAAGCCGGCGTATTCGCAATGGCACAGGTTTGCTCGTCCTATCACCCGGGCAAGAATACCGCGCTGACGGTTCTGAACCTGCCGTTCCTCCCCATCAAGAATCCCGATGTCCAGGCGGAAGTTCACGAGGCCGTGTACCAGCACCCAATCGTGAAAAAGGAGTTGGCGGACAAGTGGGATTCCTTTGCCCTCATGTCCTCGCTGCTGCCCCAGTACGAGTTCCTCGGTAAGGGGAATCCGCCGAAATCCCTGGACGGTTTCAAGGGCATGTCGGTGAGGGCGCTCGGTGGTCTCGGCGATGCCATGGAAAAGCTCGGCGCACGCAAGAACACGGTGACGGCCACCGAGGTCTACACGGCCATCGACCGGGGTACCGTGAATGCGGTGTCGTTCCCCTTCACCTACGCTCACGTCGCCTACAAGATCGACGAGGTGGCGAGCTGGTTCACCACCAATCTGTCTCCAGGCACGGTAGATTGCCCGACGATGATCAGTCTCGGCTCGTGGAACAAGTTGCCGAAGCAATATCAGGCGTTGATGCTCGAGGCCAAGAAACCCGCCTATGAAGCCCTGAAGGCGGCGTACAAGAAGGCGGACGAGAAGAATCTCCCGATGTTCATCGCCAAGATGGAAGCCATCGAGTACAGCGATGAGCAGCTCGGGAAATTCCGCGAGGTGGGCGGCGCGCCCGTCTGGCAGGATTGGGTCAACAAGCACAAGGGTGATTTCGACGCCCAGGGCCTGCTCGATCACGTCATGACGACGGCGACCCGCGCCAACCAGAACCAGTAGCCAGATCGCGACTCGTGCCGGGTCCACTAGGGGCCCGGCACAATTTCTTGCCAGGTCGAGATTTCATAGTGGAAGCACGCTCCGATAGTGGGCAGGCGCCATTTACCGCGGCGCTCACCAAGGCTGATCGTTGGCTCAGCCGCATCGAAGATATCTTCGACCTGGTGGCTGCGTTCTTTATCGTCTTTCTCATGATGTTCGCGGTGACCCAGGTCATCTCGCGAAAACTATTCAACTATCCCCTGTGGGGATACGTCGACATCGTCGAGATCGTCATGGTGGCCTTCGCCTTTCTCGGCATTTCCTATTGTCAGCGCCTGGGTGGGCACATACGCATGGAGCTCGTCGTGCGCCAACTGCGCGGACGGGCACTGTGGCTTTTCGAAATCCTGGGCACCGTCGTTGCGCTCGGAATCATCCTCGTGCTTCTCTGGTACGGATTTACATTCTTTCTACGCGCCTACCAGCTGGGCGACAGCACCATCGATCGCGAAATCATCCTGTGGCCGGCAAAGCTGGTGATACCTATTGCGTTCGCAGTACTGACGGCTCGATTGCTGATCCAGCTTCTCGCCTATACACGGCTCGCGCTTCATCCGGAAGCCGAGCCGGTGGCGATACCCGTCATTGAAAAATTCGAAGAGACGGCACAACACGAGATCGAAGGCGCCATCGGTAGCGCCGGCAACGATGAAGACGACAAGGGAGCGTCGCGCTAGATGGACGACATCACCATCGGCTTCATCGGCACGGGGGTGCTCATCGTCCTGGTGCTGGCCGGCGTGCGGGTGGTCTATGCCACCGCGACGGTAGGATTGCTGGGCGTCGTGGCCATGATCGGCTGGGACGCGGGCGCCACGAACGTTGGCATGATTCCCCATGCCAAGGGGAGCCTGTATGCCCTGAGCGTTATTCCGATGTTCATCCTCATTGGATTTCTCGCCTTTCACGCCGGCATGACCCAGGCGCTCTTCGATGCCGCGCGCAAATGGATTGGCTGGGTCCCCGGCGGACTCGCCGTGGCCACGGTGTTCGCCACCGCCGGCTTCGCAGCCGTTTCCGGCGCGAGTACTGCGACGGCCGCGGTGTTCAGCCGCGTCGCCATTCCCGAGATGCTGAAGTACGGTTACGACCCGCGCCTGGCCGCGGGCGTGGTCGCGGCCGGTGGAACGCTCGCGTCACTCATTCCGCCCAGCGCCATCCTGGTCATTTACGCCATCATCGTCGAGGAGTCCGTGGGCAGACTGCTGGTGGCCGGATTCATACCCGGTGCCGTCTCGGCGTTGGTCTACGTGGCCATCATCATCTTTCGCGCCAAATTGCACCCCGAGCTCGGCCGGCCAATCACGGGATTCACCTGGGGTGACCGATTCCG
>CAXMNG010000146.1:0-2683 GCA_964194585.1 Salibacteraceae bacterium
CTTCAGCGAAACCATGACGATACGGTAACCGGGGATCTTGTGATCGCGGGTGTTGTGTCGAAACCAGTCAGCGAAAAACGGGTCGCTGGCGAGACGTTCCTGAAAATCATCCGTCGATCTTCCGCGTTGGTAGTCCGGCGGCGCGAAGAACGCCTGCATACGCTCGAGCTCGGAATCGTCGGATTCCCGGGCGGACGCGCGAATCAGTCGCCACTCCGTTTCCACCAGCTCGCGAAAGCGGTCGATGCCGAGTGAGTTGACCAGAATCTTTATACGCGCCCGGTGAATGTTGTCCCTGCGGCCCAGAAGATTGTACACACGCAGAATCGATTCCACGTAGGAAAGAATGTGCTCGCGCGGCAGAAACTCGCGCAGAACCTTGGCAATGACAGGCATGCGGCCCATGCCACCGCCAACCCATACTTTGAACCCACGTCGGCCCGCCTCGTCCTCCACCAGCTGAAGGCCAATGTCGTGGAGCTGGATGGCGGCGCGGTCGGTCGTAGCGCCGGTTATCGCGATCTTGAACTTGCGCGGCAACCACGAGAACTCCGGATGCAGAGTCGACCATTGGCGGAGCAGCTCGCAGTAAGGACGTGGATCCTCGAGCTCGTCACCTGCGGCTCCCGCCAGATGGTCCGCGGTGATATTCCGAACGACATTGCCGCTGGTCTGGATGGCATGCATCTCGAGCTGCGCCAACTCCCGCAGTATGTCCGGGACGTCGTCGAGCTCGAGCCAGTTGTACTGGATGTTCTGGCGCGTCGTGAAGTGACCGTATCCGCGGTCGTAGCGCCGGGCAATGTGCGCGAGCCTGCGCATCTGGCCTGAAGACAGGAGCCCATAGGGAATCGCCACCCTGAGCATATAGGCGTGACGTTGAAGATAGAGGCCATTGCGAAGCCTGAGCTGCTTGAACTCGTCCTCGCCAATTTCGCCACGCCGATACCGGCGCACCTGACCGGCGAACTGCTCGGCGCGCTCCTCTACCAGCCGCTGGTCGTAGCTGTCGTACCGGTACATGGCCCTCGGTCCCCTGGAAACGAGGACTGACTATAGGCCGCGGTCCGGGCCGAGGGGAAAGAACCAAGAGCGATAGGCTTATGCTGGATTCTTATACTGATGGGAGCGAGCTAGTACTGATGGGAGCGAGCTAGCTCAGCGCCGTAGGGGGGGACAGATTTGAAATCTGTCCCCGATCTGTCCCCGATCTGCCCCGATCTGCCCCGATCTGTCCCCGATCCGTCCCCGTTCGGACCTCAGAACTTGCTCAGTACGCTGCGCAGGATGTCGCAGATTTGATCCACATGCTCCCGTTCCGCAATCAACGGAGGCGCGACAAGACCCGAGTCTCCCGTCATCTTGATGTGCAGTCCCGCCTCGAAGAGCTTCTTCTGGGCCTCCAGTCCCCTCACGCCGGGCCGATTGTCGCCGGGCGCGAGATCGAATCCCGCCAGCATGCCGTATCCACGCAGATCGGTGATAGATGCGACATCGCTGAGTGAGAAGATCGCGTCGAGAAAGTAGGGTGCCAACTCGGCGGCCCGGTCAAAGAGACCTTCCCGCTCGTAGATATCCATGGTGGCGATGCCGGCCGCACAGGCCGCCGGATGACCCGAGTAGGTGTAGCCGTGGAAGAACTCGACGCCCCCGGCTGGCGCCGCGTCGCAGATTGTGTCGTAGATCTTGTCGTCAACGGCGACCGCGCCCATGGGCTGATTGCCGTTGGTCAAGGCCTTGGCCATGGTCATGATGTCGGGCCTGACATTGAAGCTCTGTGCCGCGAAGGCGCTGCCGGTGCGGCCGAATCCGGTGATGACCTCATCGAATACCAGCAGGATCCCGAACTTGTCGCATATTTCGCGCACCCGCTCCAGGTAGCCTACCGGCGGCACCAGGGTGCCCGTGGAGCCCGCGATGGGCTCGATGAATACGGCAGCTATTGTGTCCGGGCCGTACATGGTGGCGATGCGCTCGAGATCGTCGGCAAGCTCCACGCCGTGTTCCGGCTGCCCCTTGGTGAAACGGTTCTCCGCAAGCCAGGTGTGACGCATGTGCGAGACACCGGCCATGCCGACACCGAAGGCATCGCGATTCTTCACCAGACCGCTGAGACTGGTGCCGCCGATATTGACTCCGTGGTAAGCGCGCTCCCGCGACACCATGCGCATGCGCTGACCCTCGCCCCGGGCGCGGTGATAGGCGAGGCTCATCTTGATGGCGGTGTCGACGGACTCTGATCCGGAGTTCGTGAAGAACACCTTGTCGATGCCTTCCGGCGTGAGCGCCGCCACTCGCCGGGCCAGCTCGAACTGGGCCGGATGCCCGCCCTGAAAGGGAGGACCGTAATCGAGCTCCATCAGTTGGTTGGCGACCGCATCGGCAATTTCGCGACGACCGTGGCCGGCGGCGCAGCAAAACAACCCCGAGGATCCGTCGATGACCTGCTCGCCGTGATGGTTCCAGTAGTGCATTCCCTCGCCACGCACGAAGATCCTCGGTTGCTCCTTGAAATCGCGGTTGGAGGTGAATGGCATCCAGTAGTATTCGAGTGTATTGGTCGCGTATTTCATTGCTCGTGTCACCATAGAATCGCCATTAAATCGCTGCCCGCGGAGTGTCACACCCCCGGGATCACCAGCTTGTACAGGTTGATGGCAGACAATAGACTGCCGTTGCCACC
>CAXMNG010000147.1:0-14896 GCA_964194585.1 Salibacteraceae bacterium
GCGGAACATCTCCACGCCCGTGCACGTCGTCTTCTCCGTGTCCTTGATGCCGACAATCTCCACTTCCTCGCCAACCTTCACGACACCGCGCTCTACCCGCCCCGTCGCTACCGTGCCGCGACCCGATATCGAAAATACGTCCTCAACCGGCATCAAAAACGCGCCGTCTATCGCCCGCTCCGGCTCCGGGATGTAGCTGTCCAGGGCTTGCGCCAGCGCCAGCACCGAACCCTCACCCAGCTCCGATGGGTCGCCTTCCAGCGCCTTCAGCGCAGAGCCACGGATGATCGGCGTGTCGTCGCCGGGAAACTCGTACTTGTCCAGCAACTCCCGGATCTCCATCTCCACCAGCTCCAGAAGCTCTTCGTCGTCAACCATGTCGCACTTGTTCATGTACACCACGATGTACGGAACACCCACCTGGCGAGCCAGCAAAATGTGCTCGCGCGTCTGCGGCATCGGACCGTCCGCCGCGCTCACCACCAGCACCGCGCCGTCCATCTGTGCCGCACCCGTGATCATGTTCTTTACATAGTCAGCGTGCCCGGGACAGTCCACGTGGGCGTAATGACGATTGTCCGTCTCGTACTCCACGTGCGCCGTCGCGATCGTTATCCCCCGCGCGCGCTCCTCCGGAGCATTGTCAATCTCGTCGAACGCCTTCACCTCGCCACCGTGCCTCGCCGCCAGTATCTTCGTCATCGCCGCCGTCAGCGTCGTCTTACCGTGGTCAACGTGGCCTATCGTGCCAACGTTTACGTGTGGCTTCGTTCGTTCGAATTTCGCCTTGGACATGGAAGCGATCTCCCCAGAGGATCCTCAATGTGACAAATGTTCGTGACTGATCGTTCGTTAGCTGATGTTCAGTGCTGGAATCTGGAGCCCATAACCGGATTTGAACCGGTGACCTCTTCCTTACCAAGGAAGTGCTCTACCGACTGAGCTATATGGGCGGATGAATACCGTCCTCGGTCAAACCCGGCGTGGGCAACACGGCCCTGGCCCCGGCTCATGGTCAAAAGTCTGCGGCCACCGCTGGCCACTACCTGCGTCTCTACCCGGGTCACCCTTGGAGCGGGTGATGGGAGTCGAACCCACGTCATCAGCTTGGAAGGCTGAGGTTCTACCATTGAACTACACCCGCTAGCTGTGCCGGACGCCGGCTCCGCCTGCTCGAAACCAAGTACCCGCCAATGGCTCAGTCTCTGGAATCGTCTCCACCACCCTCTCTGTTGGTGGAGGGGGGAGGATTCGAACCTCCGAAGGCTGAGCCGTCAGATTTACAGTCTGATCCCTTTGACCGCTCGGGAACCCCTCCGGAACGCAAGCAGCGAATTTTCTTTAATTAACAGTGTCATGTCAAGGGTTGTCGCGAATCTGCAGGGGAGTGTCAGGAACAATCCCCTGCCATGGACTCGTCGGCAAGCCAGTCCCTGGGCCTCAAATATCGCTCGTAGAGGCGGGCCTCCGGGGAACCGGGCTCCGGTTGCCAGGCATAGCGCCACGCCACCCGGGGCGGCAGTGACATGAGTATCGACTCGGTGCGGCCCCCCGATTGCAGCCCGAACAGAGTCCCGCGGTCATATATCAAGTTGAACTCCACGTAGCGGCCCCGCCGGTAAAGCTGGAACTCTCGTTCGCGGTCGCTGTATTCGAGGCTCTTTCGGCGCGCCACGATGGGCCGGTAGGCTGGCAGGAAATGGTCGCCCACGCTACGCGTGAAGGCAAAGCACTGCTCGAATCCACCTTCCTGGAGGTCATCGAAAAACAGACCGCCAATGCCCCGGGCTTCGCGCCGGTGGGGAAGAAAGAAATACTCGTCACAACCGCGTTTGAGGCGCGCGTAGGTGTCGGCAACCTGGTCCGCGCAGGCCGCGGCGGCGGTACGGTGCCAATGAATGGCGTCGTCGTCGAAGCCATAGTACGGCGTCAGGTCGAAGCCGCCTCCGAACCACCACACGTGCGCCTCTTGCTCATGGGCACCGTCGGCCTGGAAATAACGCACGTTACAGTGGGCCGTGGGCACATAGGGATTGCGCGGATGGATGACCAGGGATACGCCGAGGGCCTGGAAGGACCGGCCGGTGAGTTCGGGGCGCAGCCGGCTTGCAGCGCTCGGCAGCTTTTCGCCCCTGACATGGGAGAAGTTCACACCCGCCTGCTCGAAGACCACGCCGTCGCACAGCACCCGGGAACACCCGCCGCCGCCTTCGTTGCGCTGCCAATGATCAGCGACGAAGGCCTTGCCGCCACCGTCCTCATCCTCGAGCTCAGTGCAGACGCGTTCCTGGAGCGCGAGGAAATAGCTTTCCACCGCCGCGATCTGCTGCTCGCTCATGGCTGTCCAGCACCTGCTTCTGCCCCTCGCAGCAGCCGCCCGTTCCTGGCGTCGCGGATCTCGCTGGGCCGTGGGGCACCGCCGGTGGGGCCGGTGAGAAAATAGTCTACACGGCTGCCCAGCGCGCGGCGCGCCCTCAAGACGGTTCTCGCCGGCGGCCGCCCGCTGCGGTTGGCGCTGGTGGAGATCAGCGGCCCGCCGAAGCGCCGGCAGAGGCTCGCCGCCAGGGGATGCGCCGTTACCCGCACGGCGATGCCGCCGCTACCGCCGGTGAGCCATACCGGGACCCGCGGGTGGGCGGGCAGGATCCAGGTGCTGGGGCCCGGCCAACTCTCCAGCACCTGCGCTAAGGTGTCGTCGCAACAGGGCAACAACAATGGTTCCAGCTGATCATGGTCCGCCGCGATGAGAATCAGCCCCTTGTGGACAACGCGACCCTTGATAGCCAGCAGCCGCAGAACAGCATGCTTGTTGAACGGATCGCAGCCGAGCCCGTAAACCGCTTCGGTGGGATACGCCACTACCCCACCGGCGCGCAGGGTCCGCACGGCGCAGCGCACGCTCCAGGAGTCCAGCTCAGGCACGGGGTCAAGCAACGCGCAACGGCGGGTCAACCACTCTGCAGCTTCTTCTGCAGGGCGCGGTCTTTTGCGGCGATACTCTCGGCGTTGCTTTTTCGCTCGGCACGCAGGCGCTCGCTCAAGCCGGAATCGGCCAGCCCAAGCATCTGTGCCGCCAGGAATGCGGCATTCCTGGCGCCGGCACTGCCGATGGCGACGCTGGCCACGGGTACGCCCGCCGGCATTTGCACGGTGGAAAGCAGCGCGTCCATTCCCTTCAAGGGGCCCGCGTCCATAGGCACACCGATAACAGGGCGAATGGTCTGCGCCGCCACGACCCCCGCCAGGTGCGCGGCCATCCCGGCGGCGGCGATGAATACGGCGCAACCCCGCCGCTCGGCATCGTCCACATAGTTGCGGGTCGCCTCGGGGGTTCGGTGGGCGGAGGTGATGTGCACCTCATACGGCACATCCAGCTTGCCGAGAACGTCCAGGCAACCCTGCATGGTCCCCAGATCCGAATCCGATCCCATGAGAACGGCGACGAAGGAAAGGGTGTTGTTCATCATCGACCCTGCCGGTGAAACTGGGCGATTCTAAACCAGTTGTTGCGCGAGCGGAGCGTTCAGTCGGCGCTGCCGGCCTGACCGATGTCGCTGTCCGTTCCACCCTCGGCCTTGTCGCGGACGCTTTTCACGACCTTCGACTTGCCGTTCGCGCCGGAAGTGTTGCCCTTTCCGGGAGGGTCCTTGCGGGGGAGCGCTTCTTCGCCCGAGCTCGCAGCGGACTTTTTCGCGGTCTTTTTGCTGGCCTTCCTGCCGGCCTTTTTCCTGGCCTTTTTCTTGGCCTTCTTCTTCGTGGCCTTCTTCTTCGTGGTCTTTTTTACGGCGGCGGCCTTTTTCTTGCCGGCTCCGGCCTTCCGTCCTCCGCGCCGCGGTGGGGCTGCCGCCAGCAGCTCTTTGCATTCATCCAGGCTCAGGCCAGCGGGCTCGCGGTCCTTGGGAACCCGGGCGTTGCGCTCGCCGTTGGTGACGTAGGGACCGTAACGGCCGTTGAGGACCTTGATGCCCTCCCCCTCGAACACCTGGATCTCCCTCTCCGCATCGAAGCGCTTTTTCTCTTCGATGAGCTCGAGAGCGCGCTCCAGCTCGACGGTGTATGGCTCGTCTTCCTTTTTCAAAGAAACGAACTTGTCGCCGTAACGTATGTAGGGTCCGAAGCGCCCGATGCTGGCCGACACCGGCAGGCCGTCGTTGGTGACACCCAGGTCCCGCGGCAGAGTAAAGAGATGCAGCGCTTCCTCGATGGTAATGGTGTCGAGGCGTTGATCGCGCCGCAATCCCGCAAAGCGCGGCTTCTCGTCTTCCTCGGCGGTGCCGATCTGCGCATAGGGGCCGTAGCGACCCATGCGCACGGCGAGCTCCTTGCCGCTTTCCGGGTCGACGCCGAGCACGCGCGCCTGGGATGCCTCTTTGCGGCTGACATTGGCGTCCTTGTCCTTCACCTGGCGATGGAAGGGTTCCCAGAACTGGCGCAACCGGGGTACCCACTCCTGCTCACCGCGGGAGATGGCGTCCAGATCATCCTCCAGCTTGGCCGTGAAGTCGTAGTCCACGTAGTCACCGAAGTGCTGGGTAAGAAAAGAGTTGACCAGTCGCCCTACGTCGGTGGGCCTGAATCGCCGGCTTTCCAGCTCCACGTACTCCCGCGCCAGCAGCGTGGAGATGATCGTGGCATAGGTGGAGGGACGGCCGATTCCATACTCCTCCAGGGTGCGAATCAGCGAGGCTTCCGTGTAGCGCGGCGGCGGCTCGGTGAAATGCTGCTCGGACCGAATGCCCAGAAGCGCGATGCGCTCGCCTTCTGCAAGCGGTGGCAGACGGCGGTCCCGGTCCTCGTCGCTGTCCTCGTCGTAGACCTGCAGATAGCCGGCGTTCGCGATGCTGGAGCCTGTGGCTCGGAATAAGGCGCTGTCATCGTCCTCGCCGCAGGCCAGATCCGCCGCCACCATATCGATGGTGGCGTGAATCATCTGACAGGCTACCGCGCGCCGCCAGATGAGGCGGTACAGCTTGAGTTGGTCCTCGTTCAAGTGCTCCTTGATCGATTCCGGTGTTCTTGCCACGCCGGTCGGCCGCACCGCCTCGTGAGCCTCCTGGGCGTTCTTGGCCTTGGTCTTGTAGACGCGGGCCTCGGGCGGCAGCTGATCCTGGCCGTACTCGCTGGCGATGTAGTCGCGGAGCTCCTGCAGAGCGCTGCCGGCAAGTGTCACCGAATCCGTGCGCATATAGGTAATGAGTCCCACCAGGCCGCTGCCGGTGTCCACGCCTTCGTAGAGCTGCTGCGCGGTGCGCATGGTGCGCTTGGCGGTGAAGCTCAATCGGCGGCCCGCCTCCTGCTGCAAGGTGGATGTGGTGAAGGGTGCCGCGGGGTTGCGCTTGCGCTGTTTCTTCTCGATCTTGACGACCCGCAGCTTACCCGCCGCGCGCTTGATCAAATCCGTTTCGACGTGCTTTGCGCGCGACTCGCCGGTTATGCTGAACTGCGTGAGCTTTTCGTCCTCGTAGTGCGAGAGCCTGGCGACGAAGGGCGCCTCGGCCTTGCGAACGTCGGCCTCCAGTGTCCAGTACTCGCGCGGCTCGAATGCCTCGATCTCATCCTCGCGCTCGGCGATCATGCGAAGCGCGGGGCTTTGCACACGACCCGCCGAAAGCCCGCGGCGAATCTTCTTCCACAGCAGCGGCGACAGGTTGAAGCCGACCAGATAGTCCAGCGCGCGGCGCGCCTGCTGCGCATTGATCAGCGAGATGGAGAGCTCCCGCGGCGAGTTTACCGCCTCGATGACGGCCCGCTTGGTGATCTCGTGGAAGGCGATGCGGTGCACGGGCTTGCCATTGAGGACGTTCTTGTCCTTGAGAAGCTCGACCACGTGCCAGGCGATAGCCTCACCTTCGCGATCCGGGTCGGTGGCCAGATACAGGGCTTCGGCCTTTTTCATCGCCCGGGCAAGGGCGGCGACGTGCTTCTCGTTCCTCTCGATGGGCTCGTAGTGCATGGCGAAGTCGTTATCCGGCTCCACCGCGCCCTCCTTGGGGCGCAGATCGCGCACATGACCATAGGACGCCAGGACCTCGTAATCGGGTCCCAGGTACTTCTTGATCGTGCGCGCCTTGGCAGGCGATTCGACCACTACGAGATTTTTCGCCATGGGCTCAAAGCTCGAGAAGAGCGCGTCCTGAGGATTTAAATGAGGATCCCTGAAAGCCTGCCGGCCCGGAGATTCACCCGCCCCGCTGCATCCGTGGCGCGAGCGGGGTCGGGAAGAAGTGTAGACTAATGAAGTCGGCCACTCGCCTTATCGAGTACAAAATCCTCCATCCAGGCGAAAACGGCCTCCTTGCCCGGCTGATTGAACAGGACCATTAGGACCACCCACTTCAGCTGCTCCAGGTCGATATCCTCCCCTTCCAGGGCCTCGACCCGCCCAATGACCAGCTCCCTGGTGATGGAATCGAGCACCCGCACCTGCTCCAGAAACAGGAGAAAGCTGCGGCACTCCAGATCCAGCCGTTCGCACTCCTCGTCGGTGTAGACGCGGGTCGCCGGCACGTCATCGCCTTCCCGGGCCTCGGCCACGGCTTCCCCGGCCGTCAGCCCTTCCAGCCACAGGAAAGCCTTACCGATTTCGCTCTCTGGAAAACCGGCCTCGATGAGCTCCTGCTTGAGTGACTCGCGATCCGAATCCAGCTCGGTTTCGTCATCGAAGTAATGCTCGAACAGGTACATGAGCACGTCCAGAACACTCTCTTTCATAGCCGTCTTGTCAACCACCGTCTTATGAACCAGTTACGGGCCGCTTGGTGACGCGACAATAGGCACCACCCGGGATTGGGACCACCAGGCCCCGAAGTTCGAGCGCCAGAAGGATGGAGCAAACCGTGTCCGCCGTCAATCCGCTGCGTTCGATGACGGAATCGACGGTGGTGGCCCGGTAGGCGAGGCTCGCAAGAATCTTTTTCTGCACTTCATCCAGGTCATCGGCCGACTCGTCCACGCCCCCCGAGGGGTGATTTTCCGGCGCCTGCCATGGGCCGCCAGGCAACTCCTCGAGGATGTCCGTGATCTGCTCCACCAGCTTGGCGCCCTCCCGGATCAGCCGGTGGCAGCCCCGCGTCAGCGGACTCTGAATTGGGCCCGGAACGGCGAATACCTCGCGGCCCTGTTCACCGGCCAGGCGTGCCGTGATCAGGGAGCCGCTGCGCCGCGCCGCCTCCACCACCACGACACCGAGGCTGAGTCCGCTGATGAGCCGGTTACGCCGAGGAAAATGCCGCGCCAGCGGCGCGCTGCCAGGAGAGAACTCGGACACCAGCGCACCATTCTCCGCCACCTGCCTGGCCAGACGGCGGTGGCTGCGCGGATAAACGATGTCCAGGCCGTTGGCCGCCACCGCCAACGTGCGCCCGCCACCGGCCATGGCGCCTCGGTGGCTGGCAGCGTCGACGCCCAGCGCAAGCCCGCTGGTGATCACCAGTCCGCAGCCTGCCAGCTCGGCGCTGAAGCGGTGCGCGGTTGCCACGCCACAGGGTGTGGCTCGGCGGCTGCCGACCATGGCCACCTGAGCGGCGCACAGAATTTCCACATCGCCTTCCACGAACAGCACTGGCGGCGGGTCGGGTATATGCCGCAGGCGCGGGGGATAAGCGGGCGCGGAAAGGGTGATCAGGTGCCGGCCGGGTATCGCCAGCCAGTCTAGATCGGCCTCGACGGCGCGCCAATCGGGTGCGGCTCCGCCTGGCGTGCCCGCGGCGGCGCGCCGCTTGTGGGCGGCGAGGATATCCCGGGGGGATGCGCGTCCTTCGGCCAACGCGCAGAGCTCCGCCTGCCCGAGCGAGGGCAAACGGTTGAGGGCAAGCCAATGTGCGGGTTCGGTGTCCATCCCTGGACCTCGTGGGGGCCGCTATCCGGGCGGCCGCGGAATCAACATGACCCGGCACCAGGCCACCTGCCAGGTCACGGGGGAGGGCTCAGCCTAACCGAATCTCAGGGGTTCTTGACCGTGTCGAGCAAATGCATGGGCCGCGTCGCCTGCATGACGAGCGCGTAGCTGACACGGTCGAAGGGCCTGAATACCATGACGGTGCCGGCACGCAGCTCGGGCAGCTGGACCACGATTTTCTGCAGCCGGTCCTTCTCTGCCCACAAATCCTCTACCTCGTTACCACTCTGGAAGATCCCCAGCACCAACCCCTCTTCGATACCGTCCCTGCTGCCGAGGTCGAGCACCACGACGTCCAGCTCGCCGATCTGAGTGACGCCCTCCACCACCGATATGATCTGCCCGCTGATGTCCCAGTCCGGGGCGCGGGGCGTGAAGTTACGCACCACCTGGTCGTCGGTCACCGGAAACAGGCGGTCCCCCGCCCTCACCTCCTGGGTGCTGGTCAGCAGAAATACCGTGGCCGGATCACCGGGCTTCGCGACCACGGCGTCGGCAATGTGGATGGCCTCGTAGCCGAGAATGTCGTCAGGGTCGGACGGTCTCCGATATACCTGGCCGCGGCGGTACACGCCGAAGCGGGTGCCCTGCTCGGGTTTCAGGCCGCGCACGAAGACGTCCATACCCAGGTGCGCCACCAGATTCTCCCTACCCGCCGAAACCACGTAGGGAGCGGCTTCGAATTCTCCTGCCCCCAGCACCCGCGGCCGTGCCAGAAACGGCCGAATGGCCTCGATGGGGATGGTGGGAACGGCGTCTTGCCGCTCCAGCTCGCGGGCGCTGGGTGACAGCTTCACCGTACGCGGTCCGGTCTGGCGTCTGACGACACCGGTGTCGGGGTCGGTGGTCGCCCCGTCGTCGGCACGCCGGGTCACCTGCAGCACCGGCTGCCCGTCGCGGTAAAACAGCGCCAACTCGTCACCAGGGTAAATCAGGTGCGGGTTCTGAACCTGCGGATTGGTCTGCCAGATCTCCGGCCAACGCCAGGGCTCCACCAGGAAGTGGGTGGAAATGTCCCACAAGGTATCTCCCCGCTTGACGATGTAGCGGGTCGGATGGTCCGGGTTCAGCTCGATAGCGTCCTGGGCGACGGCCACCACGGTCATCAGCAGCGCCGCCAGAAACAGGCTCAAGGCTTTCTTGTCAGGCATGTGGAATTTCACGCGATCTCGTCTGAAGGTCCGCAGGCAAGCGCCGGCAATCGCGCCGAAAGTCGCCAGGAACGAGTTGGGAATATGGAATAAATATAGGCTATACAGTTCTGAAAATTCAAACAAATTTGGCCGACCGCCAGGCTGCCTCCCGGGCCATCGATGGCACCGCGGGTGAGGCATCCAGTAGAATTATCGGCCGCCCGCCGCAAACATTGACAGGAAGGGCGTTAATCAGGACCACGCGATGGCCATACGTGACATTCTTCACTACCCGGACCCACGGCTGCGTAATCATGCACGGGCCGTGGAGCGGGTGGATGACGAGGTCCGCCGGCTTCTGGACGACATGCTGGAGACCATGTACGCGGCCCCGGGCATCGGCCTGGCGGCGATTCAGGTGAATGTCGCGAAACGGGTGATCACAATCGACATATCCGAGCATGGCGACCAGCCTCTGTGTCTGATCAACCCGGAAATTCTGGAGCTCACCGGCAGCATCGAGACCGAGGAGGGTTGTCTGTCGGTGCCGGGCATCTATGAGTCGGTGGAACGCGCCGACGTGATCCGCGCCCGCGGCCTCGACCGCAACGGCAAAGCCGTGGAATTCGAGGCCGAGGGCCTGCTGGCCGTGTGCGTGCAGCACGAAATCGACCACTTGGACGGCACGCTGTTCGTCGATCACCTGTCACAACTCAAGCGCCAGCGTATCCGCAAGAAAGCGCACAAGCAGCAGCGCCAGGCAATGTAGCCCGGCCGTTGCGCGATCCGTCCCGGGCAGCCGAGAGCATGCGATTGACCTTCGCCGGAACTCCGGAGTTCGCCGCCACCGTGCTGGCAGCGCTGTTGGCGTCCCCCCATACGGTGGCCGCCGTGTACACGCAGCCGGACCGGCCGTCGGGTCGCGGCCGACGGCCGACGCAAAGCGCCGTAAAGCAATTGGCTGCGGAGCACGGGATCCCCGTCGAGCAACCCGCGAGCCTGCACGGTCCCGACCCCCGACAGGCCCTCGCCGCTTACGATGCGGATGTGATGATCGTCGCTGCTTACGGATTGCTGTTGCCGGAAACGGTGCTCGAGACCCCGCGTCTGGGATGTGTCAACGTGCACGCCTCGTTGTTACCCCGCTGGCGGGGCGCGGCGCCGATTCAGCACGCCATACTCGCCGGCGACCCGGAAACAGGCGTCTCCATCATGCAGATGGACGTTGGTCTGGACACCGGCCCGGTGCTGTGCCGCGCCGCCTGCCCCATTCGCGAAGACGACACCGGCGGCAGCCTGCATGACACCCTTGCGGCGCTCGGCGCCGTCGCCGTGCTCGAGGCGCTGACGACGCTGGCCGCCGGAAACGCACACGCCGAGCCCCAGGACGAAGCCATGGCCACTCATGCCGGGCGTATTGCCAAGATCGACGGGCTGATCGACTGGTCGCGCCCGGCGCAGATCCTGGAAAGACAGGTGCGCGCCTTCAATCCGTGGCCGGTGGCCTATACCTCGGTGCCGGCCGCCGGCCAGCGCGGCGATGACGCCGGGCAACGCCTGCGCATCTGGAACGCCAGGGTCGTGGAGTGTGGCGACGGGATGACTCCCGGCACGGTGCTGGCGAGCGGCGCATGGGGCATCGACGTGGCGGCCGGGCGCGATGCGCTGCGTATTCTGACCCTGCAGGCGCCCGGCAAGAGAGCGATGAACAGTGGTGATTACCTCAATGCCCATGCTTTGACGGCGGGCACTGTTCTCGAGGGCGGGGGCAGCGCCCGCTCATGAAGCACGCGGCCGGGAGCGTGGGGGAGCCGGCGGACTCGGGCGTCCACCACGGCGACCCACGGGAGGTCGCCGTGTGGGTGGTGGCAGGCGTTCTGGGCCAGGGCCAGGGCAAGGGCCGCTCGCTCACCGCCTGTCTGGACCAGCACACGGCCCGGATCGGCGACGCCAGAGATCGGGCCTTCGCCCGGGAGCTCTGCTACGGCGTCGTGCGCTGGCTGCCGCGACTGCAGGCCTGCCTGGACATGCTGCTGGAAAAGCCTCTGCGGGAAAAAGAAATCGTGGTGCGGGCGGTGCTTCTGCTCGGCGTTTATCAGCTGATGTACACGCGGGTCGCGGAGCACGCCGCCGTGGCCGAGAGCGTTTCCCTGGTGCGCCGCGTGCGCAAAGCCTGGGCCGCCGGTCTCGTCAACGGCTGTCTGCGCAATTTCCAACGCCGCCGCCCACGACTGACGGCCGACCTGGATCACTGTGATGAAGGCCGTTACGCCCACGCGAGTTGGCTGGTGAATGCCACCAGAGACGCCTGGCCGCATCAATGGCAACAGATACTCGACGGCAACAATGAAAAGCCGCCTCTGAGCCTGCGCGTGAACGCGCGCCTCTGCTCGCGACAAGACTACCTGGCGGTTCTTTCCAGCAACAACATCGAAGCCTACCCCATCGCCCATACCGGGCATGGCCTTCGCCTGCACCAGGCACGGGATGTGGATACCATACCGGGATTCGGTGACGGGATGGTGTCGGTGCAGGATGGCGCCGCACAACTGGCTGCCGGCCTGCTCGACCTGCGCCCGGGAATGCGCGTTCTCGACGCCTGTGCGGCGCCGGGTGGAAAAAGCACGCATATTCTCGAGCGTGAGCCCGCCGTCGGTGAACTCGTGGCCGTGGATCGCGATCGTGACCGATTGCTGCGCGTGCAGCAGAATCTGCAACGACTCGCGCTGGAGGCCACGGTCGTGTGTGCCGATGCCGGCGCGCCAGGCGACTGGTGGAACGGCGAGTTGTTCCACCGCATCCTCATTGATGCCCCGTGCAGCGGTTCCGGGGTCATCCGCCGGCATCCGGACATCAAGCTGCACCGCCGGCCCGGGGATATCGAAGAGATGGCCGCCACGCAGATCCGGCTGCTGGTTGCGCTGTGGCCGCTGTTGGCCCCTCGGGGACGGCTGTTGTACGCTACTTGCTCGTACCTGCCGCGGGAAAATGACCACATACTGGCCGAATTCCTCGCGAAACACCCGGATGCCACAGACGGTCCCATTCAGTATGCATGGGGTCGCGCTACCAAGCACGGACGCCAGGTGCTCCCGGGCGAGGACACGATGGACGGTTTCTACTATGCATTGCTTGGCAAGCATTGAGCGTATTCGTGTCCGCGCGTGGCTAGCCGTGTGGCTGGCCGTGTGCTCGCTGTTGCTGGTGATTACCGAGTCGAGCACCTCCGCCCCGGACGCTATCGAGGCGGGCTTCGATATTCACAACGCCAGAACCAGGCTGGTGGACGGTGTTTATCTCCTCGACGCGGATATCAGCTTCGTGTTCAGCAAAGACGCCCTGGAAGCCATCGAGAACGGCGTTCCCGTCACCATCATTCTGGAGATGCAAGTGCTGCGCCAGCGCGGGCTCATCTGGGACAACCTGTGGTGGGACAAGAAGATCGCGCAGCTGGAGGGAAAATTGCGAATCGAAACGCGGCCTCTGAACAAGACCTATCTGGTGCGGAATTTGAATTCCGGTGAGCTGCAGATATTTGCATCCTTCAGCGAACTCGTCGTGGGGCTCGGCAAGATCCGCAACTTCCCGCTGCTCGACGAGTATCTGCTGGGCGACGAAGGCCACTACTATCTTCGTCTGCGTGCACTGCTGGACATCGAATCACTGCCCTCGCCGTTGCGCCCATGGGCATACCTCAGCGCTTTGTGGCGCCTCGAGAGCGACTGGTACCAATGGCCAATCGAGCGCTGAAGCGTTTTTTTACGGGCCTCGGCCCGATTCTCGCCTTCGTGCTGCTGCTGCTCGTCTCGCTGGTATTGATGAGCAATGCCACTCAAGGGTCGGCGCGATTCGGTCAGATGTATTCGGTGTTACTCGTGATCAATGCCCTGGGACTCATCGCACTCGGGGGGCTGATCGCCTCCAACCTGTTCACGTTGCTGCGCCAGGTGCGCCGGGGCCAGGCCGGGGCCAGGCTCACCGTGCGCATGGTGGCGGTATTCGTCATCCTGTCAGTCACACCGGTGCTGGTGGTTTACTACTTTTCACTGCAGTTCCTGCATCGGGGCATCGACAGCTGGTTCGACGTGCGTATCGAGCGGGCGCTGGACGACGCCCTCGAGCTCAGCCGCTCGGCTCTCGGCGTTCGCATGAGAGAACACTTGAGCCACACGGAAGTGGTGGCGGATGACCTGGCAGACATACCCGACGACCAAATCGCGATAAGCCTCGACGACAGTCGTCGCTTGAGCGGCGCCTCGGAGTTCACGTTGATTGGCGCCAACGGACACATCATCGCCTCCAGCAGCCGTGACCCGACCGCCATCGTTCCCCACCGACCCAGCGACGCTATCCTCGTGCAGCTGCGCCAGTCCGGCAGCTACATCGGGCTGGACTCCGTCGGCGATGCGGGACTCAACGTTCGCGTCGTCGTCAGGCTTCCGGCGAGCCTGTCCACGACGGAGCCGCGCATCCTGCAGGCTCTGTATCCCGTCGCGGAACGAACCAGCGCCCTCGCCGAGACGGTGCAGTCGACCTACGCGAAGTACCGCGAGCTCGCCTACCTTAGAAAGCCTTTGAAAACCAGCTTCACATTGACGCTGTCGCTGGTGCTTCTTCTGAGTCTGTTCGCCGCGGTGTGGGCAGCCTTCTACTCGGCGCGGCGCATGGTGGCCCCGCTGCAGGACCTCGCCCAGGGCACCCGGGCGGTCGCCGACGGCGACTACGAGACACAGTTACCCGAATCCGGCGAGGACGAAGTCGGGTTCCTGGTGGAATCCTTCAATGACATGACACGGCGGCTCGCGAGGGCCCGGGACGAGACCCGCCGTAGCCAACAGCAGGTGGAGGACCAGCGGCGTTATCTGGAAACAGTGCTGTCGCAGCTGTCCACGGGCGTGCTGACCCTGGATGAAAACGGACGACTGTTCACCGGCAACAAGGCGGCGAGTCAGATTCTGCGTGTCGAGCTCGACGACGAGTCGGGAAAGACGCTCGAGGAAATCAGCCAACGGCATCCGCACCTGCATCCCCTCGAGCACGCCCTGCAGGCTCGCGCCGTGAAAACCAGTCCGACAAGCACGCCCGGCGACGACTGGCGCGAGGAGATCTTTCTTCTAGGCCCGAGCGGGCGCCAGATGCTCACGTGCAGCAGCACGCCACTGTCGGCCTCCGGTGGTTTTTTTGCCGGCCGCGTCATCGTCTTCGATGATGTTACCGATTTGATTCAAGCGCAACGCAATGCCGCCTGGCGTGAGGTAGCCAGGCGCCTGGCCCACGAGATCAAGAATCCGCTCACACCCATTCAGCTCTCTGCCGAACGCCTGCGCCACAAGTATCTCGGTAAAATGCAAGCTGAGGACAGCGACGCCCTGGATCGACTGACGCGCACGATCGTCCAGCAGGTGGAGGCCATGAAAGCCATGGTCAATGCCTTTTCCGACTATGCGCGTGCGCCACACATGCAATTGCGCGACGTGGATGTGAACGAGCTGATCACGGATGTCGTCGAGCTTTACAGCGCCGGCAACAGCGAAATCGACATCGAGACTGCGCTGGCGGATGATTTGCCGCCGCTGGAGGCGGACACCGATCGCCTCCGTCAGATTCTTCACAACCTCATCAAGAACGCGCTCGAGGCGCGCCCGTCCGACGGCACTGCCCGAGTGCGCATCGAAACGCTCTTGGTGAAAGGGCCTCCACGGGATCTAATCGAGATCCGAACCCGCGATTTCGGCCGTGGTCTACCAGAAGACATGGCGGAAGACATTTTTGACCCCCATGTCACGACCAAGACCAAGGGCAGCGGACTCGGCCTCGCCATCGTCAAGAAGATCGTGGAAGAGCATGGTGGTGTGGTCTGGGCCGA
>CAXMNG010000148.1:0-11406 GCA_964194585.1 Salibacteraceae bacterium
CGACATGGATGTGGTGGAGATGCACGAGGCCTTTGCGGGTCAGGTATTGTGCAATCTCAAAGCCTGGGAACTCGGCTGGAAGTGGCCGGCCATCGGCCGGGTGGCGGAGGAGCAGCTGAATCCCCTGGGAAGCTCCATCGCCGTCGGGCATCCGTTCGCGGCCACCGGCGCGCGTATCGTCCTGACCCTGGCCAACGAGCTCCAGCGGCGCTCGGGGCGCTACGGTCTGGTGAGCATCTGCGGTGCCGGCGCGACCGCCGTGGCGATGATTCTCGAGCGCCCGTAAAGCGATCGACCATTCCGACTGAGCAGAGATTTCGCGTAGCCAACCGATGAACGCAACCGAATCCACCCTGCGGCTCGAGCGCCGCGATGACGGTGTGGCGGTCCTGTGGGTGGACGACGCCCGCGAGCCCGTGAACACTTTGAAAGCCGAGCTCGCCGCCGAGTTCAATCAGGTGCTGGATGCGCTCCAGGATCCCTCCGCCGCCAAAGCATTGATCATCATTTCCGCCAAGCCCGACAACTTCATCGCCGGCGCTAATCTGGAAATGCTGCAGTCGGTAAAGAGCATTGCAGAAGGTCGCGAGCTGGCCGAGCTTTCCCAGGCCATGCAGCGGCGCCTGGCCTCGCTGCCCATGCCGGTAGTGGCCGCGATACACGGTAGTTGCCTGGGGGGTGGGTTGGAGCTCGCGCTGGCCGCCGATGAGCGAGTCGCGAGCAACGATCGCGCAACGCGGCTTGGCGTTCCGGAAGTGCAACTGGGCCTGCTCCCCGGGGGCGGGGGCACCCAACGCCTGCCGCGCCTGGTCGGATTGGCGCCAGCGCTGCGCCTGCTTTTGACCGGTCGCCAGCTGGGCGCCGACGAAGCATTGGCGCTCGGACTCGTGGACGCGGTGGTGGACCGGGAGCGGCTTTTGGAAACGGCCGTCGAACGGGGTCTCTCCATGCGCGGTCTGCACCGCCGGGCTGGCCGCCCACTGGTGTCGCCGCCGGTGGCATCACCTTTCAACCGACGCGGCTTCTTACAGCTGCTGGTGGCGCGAAATCCCATCGGCAGGCAATTGCTGTTCGCCCGGGTGCACCGCCAGACCATGGCGAAGACGCGGGGTAACTATCCTGCGCCTGAGCGCATCATCGAGGTTGTACGAAAGGGGTTCGAGCAGGGCGTCAGCGCCGGATTCGTGGCCGAAGCGCGGGCCTTCGGCGAACTGGTGGTGAGCCCGCAATCCCGTCAACTGATACACATGTTCTTCGCCACCCGCGAACTCGCCAGGGACACCGGCGTCGACGAGCCGCAAACGGACACGCAAATGCAAACGCGGGACGTGGAGGCGGTGGGCTTGCTGGGTGCGGGACTCATGGGCGTCGGCATCGCGTACTTGTGCGCGGCCAGGGCGGGCACTCCAGTGTCCATCAGGGAGCGGGACCAGGAGAGTCTGGACGAGGGCATGCAGCGCTTGCGGGATCTCGTCGACGGGCGGGTGCGGCGCGGGCGCATGACCAGCGGCGAAGCCGAGAACGTTCTGGGGCGTGTTACCGGCAGCCTGGAATTCACTGCGCTGCGATCGGCGAGCCTCATCATCGAGGCGGTGTTCGAAGACCGGGACCTGAAGCGTCAGTTGCTGGCGGAGGTGGAGGCACTGGACCAGGAGCGGCTCATCTTCGCATCGAACACCTCGTCGATTCCCATTGCCGAGATCGCCGCCGGAGCCAAGCGGCCCGCCAACGTTATCGGCATGCACTATTTTTCGCCTGCCGATCGCATGCCCCTGCTGGAAGTCGTCGTCACCGAGCAGACGGCGCCCGCCGTCACGGCCACCTGCGTCGCCTACGGCAAACGCCAGGGCAAAACGGTCATCGTCGTACGCGACGGGGCGGGCTTTTACACTTCGCGGATCCTGGCGCCATACCTCAATGAAGCGGCCCGGCTGTTGACCGAGGGCGTCGCCATCGAAAGCCTCGATCGTGCGCTGGTGGATTTCGGATTTCCGGTCGGCCCCCTGAGCCTGTTGGACGACATTGGCATCGATGTGGGTTACAAGGTCAGCGGCGTTCTGGGGCGTGCCTTCGGCCCCCGCATGCAACCGCCTGCGGGGCTGCAGAAGCTGCTGGACGAGGGATCCCTCGGCAAGAAAAGTGGACGTGGCTTCTATGTGCACGGCGGCCGGTCGCGGCGGGTCAACGATGACGTCTACGCGCTCCTGGGGGCGCAGCCGACGGACCAGGCCGAGGCAGTTGCCATTGCCGAGCGCTGTGTTCTACAGATGATCAACGAGGCAGCCCGGTGCCTGGAGTCCGGAGTGCTGCGCTGCGCACGGGACGGCGATATCGGTGCCGTATTCGGCCTCGGATTTCCGCCGTTTCTTGGCGGCCCGTTTCGATACGCCGATACCCTGGGCGCAAGCTACCTGGTGGGCCGGCTGGAGCATTTCGCCGAGCTCCACGGCGAGCGCTATCAGCCCGCCGGCATCCTGAGCGGACTTGCGGAGCGCGGTGAGAGCTTTTACCGTGATGGCGCCGCGCGGCGACGGCAATAGCCGGTCACGCCGGGGCCAATTCGTCGTGCCCCCGGTCGCCGCTACGAGCCGGGAGAGTGCTGATATTGCACCGAAGGTCGAAGGTTGCGTTAAATATGAAGCTGACGGTGGATCACGTCACCTTGGGCGCGTCCCGCCTCGAGGCCCTGGCCAACGCCTTCGCCGCCGCCGGCCTGGCGGCGGATTACGGCGGCCTGCACTCCAACGGTATTACCCACATGTCCCAGGTCGCTTTCGATGACGGCTCCTACGTGGAGTTGGTCTCGGTATCGCGCCCCGGTCAGCCGTCACCCTGGTGGCAGGAGCACATCGTTCGCGAAGGCGGGCCCTGTGCCTGGGCGGTGCGGGTCGATGACGTGGATACCGCGGTGCAACGACTGAAGGTGCGCGACATCACCGTCGGCGACGCGACCTACCTGGAGAGAAAGCGGCCGGACGGGAAGACAGTGGAATGGGATCTGGCTTTCGTCGGCGACCTCGGCGCCGGCGCCATGCACCCCTTTATCATCAAAGATCGCACGGCGCGGGAGCTGCGGGTGCCGGATTCCGAAAGCGTCGCCGGCAGCGAGCTGACCGGCGTGCACAAGGTCGTCCTGGGAGTAGACGATGTCGCCGCCGCCAGTGAGATTTTTCAGGACGCTTACGATCTTCCGCCTCCCCATCGGTCGAGCGTCGAAGACGGTCGATTGAACATGGCGCTTTTTCCTGGCGAACCGCTGATCCTCATTTCACCGGCTACGCAGGACGGTTGGCTTGCCCGCCGTCTGGCGCAGTTCGGTCCGACGCCCTGTGCCTTTTTTCTCGGCAGCCGAGATCTCGACGCGTCCCGGGAACGATCCAAATTGGGCGAGGTGCAGAGTTGGGGCGATGTACGCGTTGCGTGGTTCGACGGCGAACCGCTTCTGCGGCGTTGGCTCGGCATTGTCGCGGTGTAGCTTCCTGTCAATCACGGCGGGGTGAGGCTAATCTCCGGCTACCATGAATCCATTCGCATCCCGGATACTGACGGCCTTCGTGGGTCTTCTGATAGCCGTTGGCGCTCAGGGCGGCACGCTGAAGTTGGACCGCGAACCCATTCAAGGGGCTCTGATCGTAGGCCGTACCGATCCCGGAACCAGCGTGACCATCGATGGCAGTGCCGTGCGCGTGTCGGACGACGGCGTTTTTTTGCTGGGCTTCGGCCGCGACGCGCCTTCAAGAGTACGCTTGACCGCGGATTTCCCCGACGGCAGCCGTACCCACCGCGACCTCCGGGTGACGCAACGCAGCTACGAGGTGCAGCGCGTCGACGGTCTTCCGCCGAGCAAGGTGTCTCCCAGTGAGGAGGACATGGTACGCATCCGGCATGAAATCTCCCTGGTGAAGAAGGCGCGTGCCCGCGACGACCCGCGCGAGGATTTCTTGGGAGGTTTCGAGTGGCCCTTGAAGGGCCGCATCAGCGGCGTATACGGCAGCCAGCGGGTTCTCAACGGGAAGCCCAGGCGGCCGCATTTCGGCGTCGACGTGGCGGCGCCGGTGGGTGCCATCGTGCGCGCACCGGCGGACGGTGTAGTGACCCTTGCCCATGATGACATGTTCTTTTCAGGCGGCACTCTGATTGTCGATCACGGACACGGGCTTTCTTCCAGCTTCCTTCATTTGAGTGCGATTCTGGTGAAGAACGGCGACCGCATCAGTCAGGGTGACGCAATCGCTGAAGTTGGCGCCACCGGGCGCGTCAGCGGGCCGCACCTGGACTGGCGCATGAATCTTCTTGGCAATCGGCTGGACCCTCAGCTTCTGGTGGGTCCCATGGCGCCTCAGTAGGTACCCGTTACGCGGTTTCGGCCAGGAGGCTGTCCACGGCGGCCGCCAGATTGTCGTAGCTCTCGAGATCTTCGCGGCTCTCTGCGACGCTCTTGTCGTCGTCCGCGCCAGTGCGCACGAAAATGGGTCGTGCGCCCGCTGCCCGGGCAGCCTCGATGGTCGACATGGTGCTGCCAATCACCGGCACGGGGCCCAGCGACGTTCGCAGGCGCGCTGCGATCTCCAGCAGCATTCCGGGGCTCGGCATCAAGCACTCGCACATGTCCTTGGGCAGACATGAGCAGAAGAACACCGCGTCCACGCCGCCGCCGGCCTCGAGAAGCTCGTGCTGCATCTTGTGGTGGATCGAATTGAGTGTTTCGATGTTGAGGATTTTTCGCCGTAGACCAGGTTGATTGCTGGCGACGACGACTCGGTTGCCGGCGCCGTTGAGTCGCGCAATCGCCTCCAGGCTGCCAGGGATGGCCTGCCATTCGTGCTCGGATGTGATGGCGGCGCCGGAATCGACGTTGATGGTACCGTCCCGATCGAGAATCACCAGTTGCACGTGTGGCTCTCCGCGTGGCCGTGTCACGAGGCGCATGCTTTTCAGCACCGATTGTAATGACATCGGTCGCCTGAGGTATAGTACCCGGCTTTGACAAAGCCTCGGAATCGGCGCTCGAATCTCGAGCGGGGAGAATGCCATGTCGGCGGACAATCGTGAACTCAAGCGTGCCGGATTGAAGGCGACAGTGCCGCGGCTCAAGATTCTCGAGATGCTGGAAAGCTCAGACAAGCATCATTTGAGCGCCGAGGACGTCTACCGGGAGCTGTTGGAAGCAGGCGACGACGTGGGTCTCGCAACCATTTACCGGGTCCTGACCCAGTTCGAGTCGGCGGGTCTGGTCAGCCGGCATCACTTCGAGTCCGGTCATGCGGTTTTTGAGCTGGAACGCGGCCACCATCACGATCACGTCGTATGTGTCCAGTGTGGAAAGGTCGAGGAGTTCGTCGATCAGACCATCGAAGATCGCCAGAAGTTGGTGGTGGGGAAGATGGGCTATGAGATCCAGGATCATTCCCTGGTGATTTATGGCAACTGCAGAAAGCAGAACTGTCCCGGCAGGTCCAGCTGACGTCGCTTTGTCCATGAGCATTCAACTCTACAATACGCTCACACGCCGCAAGGAAGTGTTTGTACCCGGCGACGCCGCGCGGGTCACGATGTACGTTTGCGGACCGACGGTCTACAGCTTTCCACATATCGGCAACGCCCGGCCGCCGGTGGTATTCGATCTTCTCTACCGGGTTCTCGCGCGGCGTTATCCGAAAGTAATTTATGCGCGCAACATCACGGATCTGGATGACAAGATCAACGCCGCGGCGAAGGAGGCCGGTGTTCCCATCGACGTCATCACCTCCAAGTACACGGCGGTTTTCCATAAGGACATGGCGGCGCTCGGGGTGCCGTTGCCGACGATCGAGCCTCGCGCTACCGAGCACATCGACCAGATGATCGCGATGATCGAGACATTGATCGAAAAAGAGCACGCTTATGAAGCCGATGGCCATGTTCTGTTTCACGTGCCTTCTTTCGCGGAATACGGAAGGCTGTCCAGGCAGGACCGTGAAAAGATTATCGACGGCGCCCGGGTCGAGGTAGCTCCCTACAAGCGCGACCCCACCGATTTCGTGCTCTGGAAGCCGTCGACGATGGATCTGCCCGGCTGGGATAGCCCGTGGGGCCGTGGCCGTCCGGGATGGCACCTGGAATGCACCTGTATGATCGAAGAGCATCTGGGCACCACCATCGATATTCACGGTGGCGGCAGCGATCTGGTGTTTCCTCACCACGAGAACGAGATCGCCCAAGGCGTCTGCGCTCACGACGGCGAACCCTTCAGCCGCTACTGGATGCACGTGGGCTTCGTCAACGTGGACAAGGAAAAAATGTCCAAGTCACTGGGCAATGTGTTGCTGGTCCGGGATCTGCTCGCGGAAGCACCCGGCGAAGCCATACGCCTGGCTTTGTTGAGTGCGCACTACCGTAGCCCGGTGGACTGGACGTCGGATACGCTGGATCAGTTCGCCCACACTCTGGATCGTCTTTACGGTGCACTGCGCGATCTGCAAGATGTGGAAACGGGTGATCCGAGCGACGACGATTTGCCGGGAGAGTTCGTCGCGGCGCTGGAGGATGATCTCGACACCCCTCGGGCGCTGGCTATTCTTTTCGATCTGCGCCGCTCGGCACGCCGCACCAGCGACCCGGGCGAACGTGCGATTATCAAGAAGAAACTACTGGCGTGCGCCGGTATGCTGGGGATCGGTCAACGGGATCCGGACGACTGGCTACTCGAACGGTTCGGTCAGGTAGACGATATTGAAGAGATAGAACGGTTGGTGGCGGAACGCGACGAAGCGCGCCACGCGCGGGATTTCGCCAAGGCAGACCGAATTCGTGATGCGCTCGTTACGCGCGGCATCGTGTTGGAAGACGGGGCGGGGGGCACGCGCTGGCGAGTTGGGGCCGCCGCGGAAGCGCTGGACGAGGAGGAGCAGGGCGAGTGATGGGAAGATTCGTAGGCGCCATCTTGCGCGGGCTCATACGTGCCTATCAGTTGCTGATCGCGCCAGTCCTCGGCCCCCGGTGCCGGCATTTGCCGAGCTGCTCGGAGTACACTTCGGAAGCTATCGCGCTGCATGGGCCGGTGCGCGGCGGCTGGATGGGGCTATGCCGAATCGTGCGCTGTAACCCGTGGGGCACCAGCGGCTACGACCCGGTTCCGGGAAGTGACGGTGCGCAGTCCGGCGACCGTGCCCGACATGCGCCATGAGGACGACACCGTGACCGCTGCCTGGTCGCCCGACGGGTGGCGCGCGCTGAATGTGCGCCAGGCGCCCGACTATCCCGATGCCTCCCATTGTGCGCGGATCGAAGATCGCCTGAGGGGTTATCCACCGCTGGTCTTCGCCGGAGAGGCGCGCAATCTCACCAGTGCTCTCGCGGAAGTCGCCGACGGACGCGGGTTTCTCCTGCAGGGCGGTGATTGCGCCGAGAGTTTCGCCGAGTTTCACCCGGACAATATCCGTGACTCGTTTCGCGTGTTGCTGCAGATGGCGGTAATTCTTACCTTCGGAGCGGCCTGCCCAGTGGTAAAGGTGGGCAGGCTCGCCGGGCAATTCGCGAAGCCTCGATCGGAGCCCACCGAGACCCGCGACGGACGCGAGCTGCCTTCCTACCGGGGAGATATCGTCAACGGCATCGAGTTCACTCGCGAAGCGCGTGCGCCTGATCCCGAACGGATGTTGCAAGCTTACTCTCAGGCAGCCGCGACATTGAACTTGTTGCGTGCTTTCGCTCAAGGGGGATATGCGGATCTACACCACGTCCATCGTTGGAATATGGATTTCGTAGCCGGACACGTCACCGGTGAGCGCTATCGAGACATGGCCGATCGTATCGCCGAGGCCCTGTCGTTCATGGAGGCATGCGGCATCGACTCCAGCAATGCCCCAGCGGTTCAGCAGACGCGCTTTTACACGTCACACGAGGCGCTTCTTCTGGGTTACGAGCAAGCGATGACCCGTATCGATTCGACCACCGGCGATTGGTACGACACTTCCGGTCACCTGCTCTGGATCGGTGATCGCACTCGGCAGATCGATGGTGCGCACGTGGAATTCTTGCGCGGCGTCGGGAATCCGTTGGGCGTCAAGGTCGGTCCCGGCATGACGACCAAGGATCTGCTCGCGCTCATCGACGCGCTGAATCCGGACAATGTGCCGGGTCGCATGACACTCATCAGCCGTATGGGAGCGAAGGCAGTACGCGCCAAGCTGCCCCCGCTCGTTCGTGCGGTGAAGGCCGAGGGCCGCCGGATCGTCTGGTCCTGCGATCCCATGCACGGCAATACGGTGAAGTCGGCGGTTGGCTACAAAACACGAGACTTTCAGAGCATACTGGACGAGGTGCGCGGATTTTTCGACGTGCATCTGGCGGAAGGTACCCATGCGGGCGGGATTCACGTGGAAATGACCGGCCAGGACGTTACCGAGTGCATCGGCGGGGGACAACAGATCTCGGAACAGGATTTGAGCGATCGCTATCACACCCACTGCGACCCGCGGCTGAATGCGAGCCAGAGCCTCGAGCTCGCGTTCCTGACCGCACAAATGTTGCGAACCGAACGTGAGAAGGAATCATGAGCGTAGACAAGCACCTGTTGGAGATTCTCGTCTGTCCCGTAACGAAATCCCCCGTCAAGTTGCTGGCGAAGGACAAGCTCGCCATCCTCAATCGTGAAGTGGACCAGGGAGCCGTGGCATATATAGATGGAAGCCCGGTAGAAGGGCCACTGGACGAGGCCCTGATTACCGAGGACGGACGCACGCTCTATCGTGTCAGCGACGGAATTCCCGTCATGCTGGAAGAGCAGGGCATATCGGCGAAGCAGGTACCGGGGTGGTAGCCTTACCTAATCGCTGAGCAGCTCGGTGCGTACGAGCTCTATACCGAATCCCGCCAGTCCGATGTAGGTTCTGCGACGGGTAGCGAGCAACGTAATCGACGACACGCCGAGCTCACGTAGAATCTGTGCGCCGACGCCGACTTCACGCCAGTCCCTGGCGCGCGTGGCTTCACTCGCCGATTCGTCCTCGCTGGTGGCGGGCAATTCGCTCAGCGCCCAGGCGGGAACACCCGACGATCCTTCCCGCAAATAAAGTAAGATCCCGCGCCCGTCGGCCTGAAAACGTTTCAATGCTCTGGAGATGACATCGTCACTCGCGGTCGATCGGCGGGCGAACACATCCTCGACGATGTTTTCACGGTGAATGCGTACGGGCACCGCGGTCCCGTCGTTGACGTCGCCGAAGATCAGCGCCAGATGCTGTACGGCGTCGAAGGGCGTCGAGTACGCGACCCCCCTTGCGGTGCCTATCTCCGTTTGCACATCGAACTCCGCGACCCGTTCAACCAGACGCTCGCGACGTTGGCGATAGGCGATAATGTCGGCGATGGAGACAATTTTCAGGCCGTGCTCCTCCGCAAACTGGAGCAATTGGGGTAATCGCTTGACGGAGCCGTCGTCGTTGACGAGCTCCGCGAGGACGCCCACCGGCGCAAGCCCCGCCAGGTCCGCCAAGTCCACCGCGGCCTCGGTGTGGCCCGACCGGGTGAGCACGCCACCCTTCTTGGCGATCAGCGGGAACACGTGACCGGGACGTACGAAGTCTTCTCCTGCGACATTGTCATTGGCGAGCGCGCGCAGGGTCGAGGTGCGCTCTTCGGCGGAAATTCCGGTGGTGAGGCGGGCGCGGTAGTCCACCGATACCGTGAAAGCCGTCTGCATCGGCGCATCGTTGTCGGAAACCATGCTGTTCAAGTGCAGACGCCGAGCTTCATCGTAGGTGACCGGCGCGCAGACGATGCCGCTGGTGTGGCGAATGATGAATGCCACCTGCTCGGCGGTGGCGCGTGCCGCGGCCATGACCAGGTCGCCTTCGTTTTCGCGATCCGCATCGTCGACGACGATGATCATTTTGCCGGCTGCAATCGCGTTCACGGCATCTTCGACGGTGTTGAACATCGTGGTCGTACCTTGGGCCGCAACGGTTCGCGGTGCCGGCGTGTCGGGCGCCATCTGCGTCGTTTTGTCGATCACAATATCGGCCTCAATGTGGGATCCTCAGCCCGCAGCGCGGGCCTTGCTGGCCGCGACCCGTCTTTCCTCGACGGCATCGGCAAGCTCTTTGAGCATCTCCCGGGTATCCTCCCAGCCGATGCAGGCGTCCGTGATGCTCTGACCGTAGACCAGCGGTTTTCCGGGTGACACGTCCTGCCTTCCGGCCTGGAGGTTACTTTCGATCATCACACCCATGATGCGGTTTTCTCCGCCGGCAATCTGGCCGGACACGTCACGACACACGTGGCGCTGGCGTTCATGTTGTTTGTTGCTGTTCGCGTGACTGAAGTCGATCATCAATCGATCGCTCAAGCCCGCGCCCGCGAGGGCGTGACCGGCAGCATCGACACTGGCGGCATCGAAGTTGGGTTGCTTGCCACCACGCAGAATCATGTGCGTGTCCTCATTGCCACTGGTGAAAAAAATCGCCGAATTTGCCGTCATCGTGAATGACAGAAAATGGTGCGGGTGGCGGGCCGCACGAATCGCATCCATGGCGATCTGAATATCGCCATTGGTGCCATTCTTGAATCCGACCGGACAGGAAAGCCCGGAGGCGAGCTCGCGGTGCACCTGGCTCTCCGTCGTGCGCGCGCCGATGGCACCCCAACTGATGAGATCGGTGAAGTACTGTGGCGTGACGATATCGAGAAACTCGCTACCGGCCGGTACTCCCATATCGTTCAGATCGAGAAGCAGCTTGCGCGCGCTGCGCAACCCCTTGTTGATGTTGAAGCTTCCGTCGAGATCGGGATCGTTGATGAGGCCCTTCCAGCCGACGGTGGTGCGCGGCTTCTCGAAGTACACCCGCATCACGATGATCAATTGCTCGCTGAGCTCACCCACCAGGCCCTCGAGGCCGGTGGCGTACTCAACGGCTGCTTTCGGGTCGTGCACCGAGCACGGTCCGACGATTGTCAGCACGCGGTCGTCCTCGCCGTGCAGTAGATGGTGGATGGCGAGGCGCGTCTCGTGGGTGAGCCTGGCCGCCGACTCGCTGATGGGGAACTCCTCATGCAGCTGCGCAGGCGGTATGACGTCGTCTATGGACTGGATTCGCAGGTCTTCGGTCTTGAAAGTCATGTGATTGTGGACCACCGGGCGCAATTTTGACCCGGCTCTCGCTCCCTTCTGGTATGTCGTAATGTTCTGATAAATCGGGCGAATGTTAGTGCGACAGTATATCGAATTGCCCGCCCGCCGGAAAAGGTCGGTTATTTCCCGCGTCAGTCGCCTGACGCTGCGCCCAGAGTCGAAAATACGCGTTCGGCGGCCTCCAGGGTGGCGTCGATGGCCTGCTCGTCGTGGGCGCTGGATACGAAGCCTGTCTCGAATGCCGACGGGGCCAGGTAAACTCCCTCGCGCAGCATGCCGTGGAAAAATCGTACGAA
>CAXMNG010000149.1:0-4128 GCA_964194585.1 Salibacteraceae bacterium
ATACGATAGCAATCACTATGCGGCGATTGCGGAGCAACTGACCGCGGAGTACTTGAAGCGCAACTTCGGTGCACTGTTCACCGGCGACATCACGCGCTACGAGCTTCCCGGCCTAGACGGCTTCAACTTCGTCATGCAGAATGCGCTGGAAGGCGGAGTCAACGAATCCCTGAACCTGGACGGACACGGAAAGTCATGGAGCAGTTTGATTCTCGGCCTCGAGATCGAGATTTGAGGGCGCGCCAGCTCCGTGATCAGCTGACTGGTGGTATCATTCCGACTGATGGTGTCAGACACGAGTACCCGGGCATTCGACGAGGTAGGCCGCATACCCGCGCCAGGGGACAATGTCGCCATCGCCACCCGCCGGCTGGAAGCGGGCACCGTCATCGTCCATGGCGACCGGCAGTGGCCACTGTCGCATACGGTGCTCGAGGGTCACCGCTTCGTCTTGCAGCCCGTTTCTGCCGGTGAGCCGTTGCTTTCGTGGGGATTGCCCTTCGGCCGGGCTTTGCGCGACCTGTCGCCCGGCGAATACGTCTGTAACGAGAAGATTCTCAAAGCGCTCTCCGAGCGTGACATCGACTTTGCGCTTCCCCGTGAGGCGAACTTCCGCGATCACATGGAGACTTACGAATTCGACGCGAAAACCTTTCGGTCGGGACAGCAGGTTCCCCCCGTGGAAGACCCGGCGACCTTCATGGGGTATCGCCGGCCCGGTGCCCGGGGCGTCGGCACGCGAAACTTCGTGGTTATCCTGGCGACTACGTCGGATGCCGCCGCCTTCGCCGAATCGGTGGCGGCGCGCTTCCAGGATGTCGCCGACACATACAGGCAGATCGACGGGGTCGTGGCGGTGACTCACACCGAGGGCGGCGGCGAGCATCGGCCCAACAATCTGGATTTCGTGCTGCGCACCCTGGCGGGATTCGTGTTGCACGCTAACGTCGGCGCCGTCCTGCTCGTGGACTACGGCACCGGAAGCTTCGGCAACGAGACCCTGCAGGACTTCATGGAAAATGGCGATTACGCCGTCGATGACGTGGCCCACGCGTTCATGGATCTCGGCGCGGATCGTGAAACGGAGCTCGAAAGGGCCGTCGGCATCGTACGCGGCTGGTTGCCGCAAGTGGATTCCTGCGAGCGTAGCGTCGAGAGCGTCGCCAATCTGCGCCTGGCTCTGCAGTGTGGCGGCTCCGACGCATTCTCGGGCATTTCCGGGAATGCACTGGCCGGTTGGGTCGCCAAGGAGGTGATACGCAATGGCGGCAGCGCCAATCTCGCCGAGACCGATGAACTCATCGGTGCCGAGCCCTACGTCCTCGAGAACGTCCGTGACGAGGCGACAGCAAAACGCTTTCTCGACAAAATTGCCGAATTCAAAGCGCGTGCTGCGGATCACGGCACCACGGCAGAAGGCAATCCCTCCGGCGGAAACAATTTCCGTGGCCTCTACAATATCGCACTGAAATCCATCGGCGCGGCGCGCAAACGCGACCCGCAGGTGCGGCTCGACTATGTCATCGACTACGCTGCGCCCATGACGGCGAACGGTTATTATTTCATGGACAGTCCCGGCAACGATCTGGAAAGCATCGCCGGGCAGGTGGCATCCGGCGCAAACGTCATTCTTTTCATCACCGGCAACGGATCGATCACCAACTTTCCTTTCGTACCGACGCTCAAGTTCGTCACGACCAGCGGTCGATTCGCGCTGCTCGCCAATGAAATGGACGTGAATGCCGGGCGTTACAACGACGGTGAGTCCATGGAGGACCTGGGAGCGGAGACCTTCGGGCTGTCGCTCCGCATCGCATCGGGGGAGCGCAGCAAAGGGGAGTTGGCGGGGCACTCTCAGGTTGCCATCTGGCGGGACTGGCCCCAGAAAGACGGGCACCTGCTGGAGGCCATACGAAGCGCGCCGGTACCCGATGGCGAGCCGTTGAGTATTGCACCGGGGGAGCCTGCAAATATCCGCTTCGACGCCTACGTGACCCGACGGGGCCACGCCTGTGATCGGGTCGGCCTGGTCATGCCCACGAGTCTGTGCTCCGGACAGGTGGCGCGCCTAGTGGCGGAGGATCTCAATGCGCGCAAGCTACCGGGTGTGTCGCGTTTCGTGGCGCTCGCGCATACCGAAGGCTGCTGCACCGTCAACGCGGAGAATCTTTATCTGCGGACGCTGCTCGGCCACGTCGAGCATCCTTCTGTGCGACACGCGATGCTGCTGGAGCACGGCTGCGAGAAAGTTCACAACGATGCGGTGCGGCATTATCTGGATTCCCGCGACATCGATTCCAGTCATCTGGGCTTCGCCAGCGTGCAGATGGACGGAGGCTTGGAGAAAGTGCGCCACAAGATTGGCGAATGGTTTGCCCGCGAGCTAGGTGAGGATCGCGAGCTCGCCACCGAAACCGTGGGCGCAGAGGCCCTGCGCCTAGGGCTCACTACCGTTGGCCCCGTTCCCGAAACTGTTTCTCTCGCCCTCGCTCGGCTCGTTCAGGGACTCGTGGCAGCCGGCGCAACGGTGGTCATCGCAGAGAACGCCTCAGTGCTGGCGGATAGTGCATTTACCGACGCGCTCTTCGAGTGTGACGAATGGACTGCCAGTCTTGCTTACGGTCAGCCAGCTGCAGCCGCAGGCTGCCATGTGATGGAAGCGCCCACGGAAAACGCGGCGGAGGCGCTGACTGGTCTCGGCGGCACCGGCGTGGAGATCACGCTCGCGCATGTCGGGCGCGCACCGCTGCAGTCGCACCCCATGATTCCGCTTATACAGGTGGCCAGCGACGCGGAAATTTGTGAACGGTTCGGAGCCGACCTGGATTTGACATTTTCTACCGCGGCCGCCGCCGATTCCGTCGAAGAATCCGTTCTTTCCTGCATCGCTGAGACCGCCTCGCGACGCTATGTACCGAAGCTCTTCGGCCAGGGACACAGCCAGTTTCAACTGACGCGCGGTCTGCTCGGCCTGTCGCTTTAGGCACGGCGCCCCCTTTTTGCTCACCGATGCCGTCCACATCCCGTGCAGTCATGGCCGTTCCTCTGCAGGCCATCGTCATCGCCGTGCTCATTCACATCCTGTGGGGCGGCAATCCCGTTGCCGTCAAGTACAGCCTGCTGGTATTTCCGCCTCTGTGGACAGCCTTCTTCCGATTCGCGATAGCTATCGTGTGCGTCGCGATCTGGGCGAAGATGAGTGGGGTCTCCATCTGGCCGGCGCGTCACGAATGGCGGCCGCTTGCGCTCATCGGCACGCTGTTCACCGTGCAGATTGCGGCCATGAACATCGGTTTCGATCTCACCACCGGATCCATGGGTGCGGTACTGATTGCCACCAATCCGATATTCGCGGCGCTGTTCGCGCATATTCTGATTGCCGGCGACAGGCTGAGTGCCGTCAAGAGTATCGGTCTATTGGTTGCCTTCGCCGGCTCGGCGCTGGTGTTGATGCGCGGCAGCGGCGACCTGCAGCTGGCCCACGGTGCTTGGGGAAACGTGATCCTGCTGATGAGCGCCTGTCTGCTGGGTGGACGCCTGATCGTTAGCGCGAAAGTGCTACAGCGAATGGACCCGGCGCGAGTGGTGTTGTGGCAGATGATCCTTTCGCTGCCCCTGTTCGCCCTGGGCGGTTTTTTGTTCGAAACCATCCAGTGGCACGCAATCGCTTGGGAACCATTGGCCGGGCTCGCCTACCAGGGCGTGATCGTAGCGGGTCTGGGCTTTTCGGTGTCCTTTTATCTCATGAAGCGCTACGCGCCCAGTGTCATCATCAGCTTCAACTTCATCTCTCCCATCGCCGGCGTGCTGCTGAGCGCGTGGCTGCTGGGCGACGTAATTGCCGGCCACCTGTGGGCAGGCATGCTGCTGGTGGCCGTGGGTCTTTTTCTCATCGCACGCAGATAGTTTGGTGGCAGAATAGCATTCTCGGCTTGTCTGATTAATGCCAGGGGGAAACTATGGCAACGATTACCACCGACGACGGAATCGAGCTGTATTGCGAAGAGGCCGGCGAAGGCGTGCCGATGCTGTTCGTTCACGAGTTCGCCGGCGATCTTCGCAGCTTCGAGCCACAGATGCGCCACTTCGCCAGACGCTACCGCTGCATCGCCTTCAACGCACGCGGCT
>CAXMNG010000150.1:0-8383 GCA_964194585.1 Salibacteraceae bacterium
CTTTTCCATTCCGGCTCCGGCGGTGTATAACCAGGGCGGGGTGAGTAGATCGACGGCTCGACGAATTCCATCTTCGGCACACTTCGCGGGCAATTGTAGTAGATGTGATCGGCAATAACGCAAACGAGTCGTTTCGCTCCAGGCAAGTCGGCATACTCTTCTTCGTTTTCGATAATCCGGGCCCGCCCGTTGATTCGCAGTCGTGTGCTTTTCGCGTCAAACTTGACGAACAGGATCCCAACGTTGGGGTTCTTCAGAATGTTGCCCAGGCTCCTGTACATCCGATTTCCGTCGTAGTCCGGCCAGGCAAGCTCGTTCGGTGCCGTTACCCGGACAAACCCCGGCATGCCCCCTTTGATTGAGCAATCGACGCTGTCTTGCCAAGTCGTGGCGAGAAAGAAAAAAGGCGTACTCTCGATGAATGCTTTGTCGTCATCGGTGAATGTCGTGTGCCTGCGGTGCTGCTCGAGACGGTCGGCGACCTTGCGCCCGCCGTAACGGTCCTGCAGCTCGCGCATTCCGTCATGATACATGCTCATGGTGGCCTCCCTATCCGTTTGTAGCCGATACTAAAGTAATTTCGAGGAAATGTTCCCGCGGAAGCGTTTCCTCGAAATTACCTTGATGTCGCCTCTGTCAGTGCGGAGCTTCGACGATGACACGCGAAGATTTCGCGCTGATCCACCGATACTGGTCTACAGTCACGATTGGGCGGCGATTGGCCAGAATTCTGCCACTTTCCCCCACCACGCTTGTAAGACCAGCAGATGAGGACTTGGCCTTGCCAGAGAAACGACTACGTGTCGGTATCCTGTTCGGCGGCCGCTCGGCGGAGCACGAAGTGTCGCTGCGTTCAGCGCAGTCGATCATGCAGGCCATGGATCGGGCCAAGTATGAGCTCGTCCCCATCGGCGTCAGCAAGGCCGGTGAATGGCTGCGTTTGGACAGCAACGCCCTGGAAGGATCCGCCCAGACCCTGATATTGCAAGGCGAGCGCGTGGCGCTGCTGCCTCACCCGGAGGACCAGTCACTGGTACCCCTGGACAACGGAGCCGGTGTCGCGGCAGGCCCGCAAAAGCCCCTGGATGTGGTTTTTCCCGTCATGCATGGACCCTTGGGCGAGGACGGCACGGTGCAGGGGTTGTTGGAGCTCGCCGACATCGCTTACGTGGGATCCGGTGTCCTGGGATCCGCCGTGGGCATGGACAAAGCCGCCATGAAGGCACTGTTTCTGCAACGGCGATTGAACATCACGCCCTACCGCGTATTCCTGCGCAAGCACTGGCAGAACGACGCCGAAGCCGTGCAGGCCGAGTGCGAGGCCGCCTTCGCCTATCCCTGGTTCGTGAAGCCCGCCAACCTCGGATCCAGCGTCGGGATTTCAAAGGTCCACGACGCAAGTGAGCTGGGTCCGGCCATGGACGAGGCGGCCCGTTACGACCGCAAGCTGGTGGTGGAAGAAGCGGTAGCCCATGTCCGTGAGATCGAGGTCTCGGTCATGGGTAACGACGAGCCGGCGGCATCGGTGGTGGGAGAAATTCTTCCCAGCCACGAGTTCTACGACTACGAGTCCAAGTACCTGGACAAGGCGACCCGGCTGATCATTCCGGCGGATCTGCCCGAATCGGTGGCGAACCGGGTTCGAGAGATCGCCGTGGAAGCATTTCTGGCCCTGGATTGTGCGGGACTCGCGCGGGTGGACTTCCTGATAGACGGGGAGACCCTGGAAATTTACCTCTCGGAAGTGAATACCATGCCTGGCTTCACCACCGTCAGCATGTATCCGAAGCTCTGGGAGGCATCCGGGATCCCTTACCCCGCGCTCATCGACAAGCTCATCGAACTGGCCATGGAGCGCCACGCGGAAATACGCGGCAATCGCAGAAGCCTCGCCGAATAAACGCCATCGGTTGAAAACACGTCAGCGCCTGGTCGACAGCGCCAGATGCAACGCGAGCCCACCCAGCACCGAAGCAGTGAACCAGCGCTGGTACTGCCACACGCGCGGATGCATGGATAACCAATCGCCGATGCGACCGAAGAACAGCGCCACCAGAAGATTGACGGTGTTACCGCCGACGTTGAATATTAATCCCAGCAGGATGAATTGCATGAAGGGACTGCCGCGGGCCGGGTCGATGAACTGTGGCATGAAGGATAAGTAAAACAACGCCGACTTCGGGTTGACGATGTTGGTGACGATGCCCTGCACGTAAATTCGGCTCAGGCCTTCCGTGCGAAGCTTGCCGACGGCGATTTCGTCGTTGGGCGTGCGCAGAATCCGGTAGGCCAGGTAGCAGAGGTAAGCAGCGCCCAGGTAACGCACGATGTCGTAGGCGAGTGTCGACGCCGCGAGTATCGCCGACATTCCCAGAGCGGCGATCAGACAATTGATGAATGACCCGGTGGAGAGACCCAATACCGATACGAACGCAGCACCGCTGCCCTGCCCGACGCCGCGAGCGACCGCATAGAGCATACCCGGCCCCGGCGATATCCCCACCGCCAGAGCCGCGACCATGAACACGCTCAGCGACGACCATTCGGGCAGCAGAGAAAATCCCATATCAGTGCCCCGCCTGGCGCACGGTTCCCCGTGCGTGGACGTCGTACCGATGGCTGAAGTAGATTCCCATGATTCACGGTCACCTTGGCAAGGGAATGTGCAGGGCCCGCATAGCTTAACCGCAGAACCGATTACACCGACAGTGACCGAGATAAAAGAATACGGCGGCTGGCTGGAGCTGAGCCGCGCGGCACTTCACCATAACCTGGCTGGCGTCAGACGCCTGGTGGAGCCCGCGCAGATCATGGCGGTGGTCAAGGCCAATGCCTATGGCGCGGGGGCCACCGGCATGGCCCGCGTTCTCCAGGATGGCGGGGTGACCCGCTTTGCGGTTGCCACGGTGGACGAAGCTGTTGCGCTACGCGAAGCCGGAATCGGCGGGGACATTCTGTGTCTCACCTACTTCGACCGCAGCGATGCAGAGGCGATTCGACACCATGATCTGACGTTCACGGTGTTTTCGGAAGGCGGCGTGTCGACCCTGGCTGCGATTGCCCGCGAAACCGGCGGGCGCTTGCGCGTCTGGGTAAAGGTAGACACGGGTCTCAGCAGGCTGGGCGTGCCCATCGAAGAAGCCGTTGCTTTCGTCGACGGCATTCTTCGCGACACGCCCCTGGACATCACGGGCATCTACAGTACCTTGACCGAGGACCGTGATCGCGACAGGCAGCAGCTCGCGCGCTTACTCGCACTGCGCCAACAGCTCCCGCCCGCCTTCGACGCCGCCTGGAGCCTTGCGTCCAGCCACGGAATTCTGACCATGCCCGAGAGTAGCCTTGACGTCGTGCGCCCGGGGGTCATGCTGCTGGGCTTCCCGCCCAGCGAACGGTCGAGAATGGATGCGGATCGGGTCGCCCGCGCGGATCTGAGATCCGTAGCCACCTGGAAGACGCGCATATCCGGCGTGAAGACGGTGGCGGCCGGTGAGCATGTGGGTTACGGGCAGCGATTTCCGCTGGCCGAAGATACCCGCGTGGCGAGTTTGATGGCAGGTTGGTCCGACGGCTACTCGGGGTCGCCGGAAGGACAAAGCTGCGTACTGGTGAGCGGCCGCCGCTGTTCGGTGCTCGCCCTCAGTGCCAATACCACCCTCGTGGACGTGACCGCCATCGACTCGGCCAGGGCCGGCGACGAGGCCGTGCTACTGGGCCGGCAGAGCAATGTAGAAATCGACCTCGAAGAGCTCGCCCGGGCAGGGGGTGGCGTTTATCGAATGCTTGCCGGGATCCCCGCACGGGTACCACGCATCTGGACCCGGTAGCTGTCGACCTGGCGCATGGCGAAGCGCCGCCGGATCTCCGATCATGGCAGGCCATTGACACGACAATGGAAACGACATGGGCAAGACTCTGACGGCTGTGATATTCGACATGGACGACGTTCTTTGCCGGTATCACTTCGACAAACGCCTGGTGCGGCTGTCAAAGATGACGGGAGTGGCGGCAGAGATCATCAACGAGGTCATCTGGAAACAGGGCTTCGACGAGGAAGCCGACGCCGGCCGCTACACCGCCGAGGAGTACCATCGTTTGTTCTGCGAGCGTATCGGCGCAAGCTTGAGCAAAGAACAGTGGCTGGAAGCAAGAACCATCTCCATGGAACCCGACCACGAGGTGCTGGACATGGCGCGTCGGGTCAAGCGCAACGCGGTCCTGTCACTGCTGACCAACAACGGCCCCCTGCTCAAGGAATCCATCCACCGGGTATTTCCCCAGGTCGCCGAGATTTTCGCTGAGCGCGCGCATTTCTCCTTCGAGTTCGGCGTCTGCAAGCCCGACCCTCGGGTGTTTCTGCGCCTGGTCCATCGTCTGCAAGTGGATCCGGGAGAGACGTTGTTTATCGACGACACTGCATCCTATATTGAAGGGGCAATGAAGGCGGGGCTGTTGACGCATCATTTTCGATCGGCGTCACGATTGCGCACGGCGCTGGAAGAATACGGATTGCTCCGCTAGGCGCCTGTAGACAAATAGGGCGCGTCCTGGCGCACCTCTATCAGGGTCGGCACGTCGGCAGACAGAGCGTGCGCAATGGCGCCGGCGAAGGCATCGAGACTATCGGGACGCACCGCGTGGCAACCGAATGCGCGCGCAAGGGCCTGGTAATCGGGATTGCGCGGATTGACGCCGACCTCCGGAATGCCTTTCGCGATCATGTCGTCACGGATCTGGCCCAGGCCGTCGTTGTTCCACAGAACGATCACCAATGGCAGCCGCAACTCGGCGGCCGTAGCCAGCTCCTGAATCGTGAACAGCAGTCCACCGTCGCCTGCCAGGGCCACCACCGCGCGATGCGGTGCACCCAACCGCGCGCCGATGGCAGCGGGCAGAGCATAGCCGAGGGTGCCGTAGCCGTTGGGGTGGAACCAGCTACGCGGCTTGGCGCAAGCGTAGTACGTGTTCCCGGTGTAGGCGATCTGCGTCATGTCCGAGACCACGATGGCGTCCGCGGGCAGTGCGCCGCGCATGCCATCGAGCACCTGCATGTGGGTGCGGGACAACGGCGACATCGCCTCTACGCTCTGTCTGCGCACGGTGTCGAGCTCGGTGGTAGTGACGGTGCAAGCCGTTCCGCCCACGGCATCTTCGAGGGCCTCGAGCGCGTGACCGGCGTCACCGATCAGGGCGACGCCGGCCGGATAATCGCGCTGCGCCGCCATGGCGTCGATATCGATGCGAATGAGCTTGCCATTGATGGGCAGGCGCTCTATCCAGGAATCCGTCTCCGCGAGCTCGGTACCCACCGCCACCACCAGATCCGCCGACGCGAGCAGATCCTGCACCGGCCCAAGGGACAGCGTGGCACCCAGACAGAGGAGATGATCGTCAGCGATAACGCCCTTGGCCGCGTTGGTGACGATAACCGGCGCCCGCAGAGCGACCGCGAAACGCTCCAGGGTATCGGCGCAGGCGATACTGCCGCCGCCGGCGATGAATACGGGCCGGCTTGCCTTCTGCAACAATCCGGCTGCTTCGCGGATCGCTTCGGCCGACGGTGACGGCAGCGGCGGCGGCGTTCGCGCCTCGATGGCGAAATTCGCCGGCTCTGTCAGCACGTCCAATGGCAGAGCAATATGCACCGGCCGCGGCCGCGCGCTGGCAAACCCGGTAAAGGCCCGGGCCAGCAGCCCCGGCACTTCGCTGGCGCGTAGCGCAGTCCCGCTGAAGGCCGTCAACGGGGCAGTCACAGCCTCCTGGGAGGTGATCTCGTGGAGGCGGCCACGTCCCATGCCGAGATCGGCGGTGGCGTTGACGCTGGTGAGCACCAGCATGGGCACGGAATCAGAATAGGCCTCGCCCATGGCGGTGGCGGCGTTGGTAACCCCGGGGCCGGTAATCAGAACGCACACCCCCGGCCGTCCCGTGGCCCGCGCATAGCCGTCGGCCATGAAGCCCGCACCCTGCTCGTGGCGCACGAGGATATGGCGGATCTTGCTCGCCGCCAGGCCCTTGTAGAGCTCCAGAGTATGTACGCCGGGCATACCGAAAACCGTGTCGACGCCATAAGCTTCGAGCAATGAGATGACGGCCCGCCCACAGCTTTCATTCTCAGCCATGGGCGGGATTGTATCCTGCCCTGTACACGCACTCACGGGCCGTTTAGAGTCCCGGCTTTCTGGAACTTCCCGACGCATGAAATTGACAAATGAGCATTAGACGCGGGCGCAATTTTCTGTTGTCGCCGGGGCCCACCAACATTCCCGACCGCGTGCTGCGTGCGATGCAGAGGCCGTCCATCGACCTGCACTCGGAGGAACTCGTCGGGCTCGCCAGATCCTGCCTCGACGATCTGAAACCGATATTCCGCACCCGCGAGGGCGAGACGTTCATCTTCGCTGCCAACGGCCACGGCGCGTGGGAGTCGGCGTTGAGCAACAGCCTGTCGCCGGGGGATCGCATCCTGGTATTCGAGACCGGGATTTTCGGCGAGGCCTGGGCAGGGATGGGAAAATCCCTGGGGCTGGTGCCGGAATTCCTCACCGGCGACTGGCGCCACGGCATCAATGCGCAAGCCCTGGAAGACCGGCTACGCGCGGACAAGGCGCACGAATTTAAAGCCATCCTCATGGTGCAGACGGACACGGCGACCGGCATCACCAGCGACGTGGCCGCCGTTCGAGAGGCCATCGACAACGCCGGGCACCCGGCCCTGTTCCTGGTCGACGCGGTTGCCTCCCTGGCGGCCACGGACTTCCGCATGGATGACTGGAAAGTGGACGTGGCGGTGGGGGCGTCGCAGAAGGCGTTGATGTCACCGCCGGGCCTGAGCTTCGTGGCGGTGAGTCCCAAGGCCCTGGAGCACGCGGACAAGGCCACTCTGCCCCGCCACTACTGGGACTGGCGCCGGCGCCTGGATGAGGAGGCCTACATGTGGTTCTGCGGCACGGCGCCGGAGCACCTGCTGTTCGCGCTCCGCGAGGCCATCGACATGATCCAGGAAGAAGGCCTCGACAACATCTTTCGCCGCCACCAGCGACTCGCCGATGCCGTGCGCGCCGGCATCAACGTATGGGCCGAAGGTGGCGCCGTGGAACTGAATGCGCTGATCCCGAAGGAACAATCGAACTCGGTGTCCACCATCCGCGTGGACGAGCGCTACGGCGCCGACCGCATTCGCGAAACTTGCGAGAATCGGCTCAATACATCCCTGGGCGGCGGCCTCGGACGATTGTCGGGAAAAGCATTCCGCATCGGCCACATGGGTGACATCAACGAGCCCATGATGCTGGGCGCCCTGGGAAGCGTGGAGCTGGCCCTGGAGATGTGCGGCGCGCCCCACGGCAAGGGCAGCGTGACGGCGGCCATCGCAACGCTGGCGGACACCAAGGGTCCGGCCCTGGCAGCGGACTGATCGCCATCAATCAATATTGATGCTTGCGACTCACGCGATTCATCAGGGGTCGGCCTTCGATGAATCGTTTCATGTTTCGAAAAACCAGATCCAGCGTGCGCGGTGTGTACTCGTCGCGGTCATCGGATGAGCAGTGTGGCGTGATGACCAGGTTCGGCGTATGCCACAGAGGGGACGACGCCGGCAGCGGTTCCGGGTCGAAGACATCGAGCACGGCACTCATTTCACCCGCCTCGAGCCTCGCACGTAGCGCATCGTAGTCCACCAGATTCGCGCGGCTGTAGTTAACCAGGCCCGCGCCGGATTTCAGCATGGCGAGTTGGTGCGCACCGATCATATGGTGACTCGCGTCGGTGTGCGGTGCTGACACCAGCACGAAGTCCGCACGCGGCAACAGCGCGTGCAGGTTCTCCGGCTTGTGCATTTCGTCGACGTTGCGGCGCGGCTTCCCCGTGCGGCGAATGCCGAGCACCTGCATGCCTGCACGTTTGGCCCACGCCGCGACACCGCTGCCGATATGGCCTACACCGATGATCAACAGAGTCTTGCCGTCGATGCCGGTGTTGAAAACCTCCTGCCAACGCGCCCGTTGCTGATTGGCAATCATCTCGGGTAACCGGTTGTTGAGCATGAGGATCGCCATGAAAGCGTACTCCGTCGCCCGCTGAGCGTGCACGCCGCGACTGTTGGTGAGCACCGCTCCTGACGGCAGCCAGTCGAGGGGCATCATGTGACTGACGCCGGCACCGTGAGTATGCACCCAGCGAAGATTGGGTCCGCGGTGGCGCAGGTCACGGCGATCGAAATCCCAGCAAAAGACCGCGTCCGCGGTGGCCAGCTCACGGTCGAGAATGTCACCTCCGTAGCCGATGCTGACGCGAACCCGGGCGGAGATCTCCGGGTGGCGAGCGAGCGCGTCGCGCACGCGGCTCGCCGATATGTCGAAGACCTCGTTGACGTCGAGTG
>CAXMNG010000151.1:0-34675 GCA_964194585.1 Salibacteraceae bacterium
TGCGCCGGCTCCACCGGCGGTGGATTGAAAGTCATCCGGGTGGTACTGCTGTTCAAGCAGGGAAAACGTGAAATCATGCGCCTGATCCACCCCAACGCACAGGTGCCCATCAAGGTGAACGGTGCCAGCATGCCGAATCGCGTGGTGGATGCCGTGTGGGGATTCTTCGCCACCTACGTGGCGACTTTTTCCTTCATGCTGCTGGCATTGCTGGCGCTCGGGCTCGATCAGGTGACGGCCTTTTCCGCGGTCGCCGCCTGCATCAACAACCTCGGCCCCGGTCTGGGCGCCGTGAGCGCCAACTACGGCAGCATCGGCGACGGTGCAAAATGGATACTGAGCCTCGCCATGATCCTCGGACGCCTGGAGATTTTTACTCTGCTGGTGGTTTTGACGCCGGGCTTCTGGCGCGGTTGAGCAGGTACCGATGACACTCGTCGAAAACCTCGAAGCGATGCTGGCCGCGGGTAAGGACGACGCCCTGCTGCGCTTCAGTCTCGGAAACGCCTACCTGAAGGAACGGCCCGGGCTGGCAGCCGAGCACCTTGCCCGGGCCGTGGAGCTGAATCCGGAATACTCGGCGGCCTGGAAGATCTATGGCAAGGCGTTGACGGCCTCGGGACGCGAGAACGAAGCCAGAGAAGCCTATGCCCGGGGAATCGCCGCAGCCAATCGCAACGGCGATATTCAGGCCGCCAACGACATGGGCGTATTCCTGCGCCGCCTGAAGTAATGGGGACAAAGTAATGGGGACAGATCTGTCCCCATTACTTTGTCCCCATTACATCAGCCTACGCGCACCAGGCTTCGGCCCCGTCGTTTACCTCGAGGGTACCGGTGAGGCGGGACAGATCGTCGAGGTTGTGGCGCCGCATGTAGCCCTCCAGCCCCTCGTTGATTTTCGTGCACACCAGCGGATCGTAGAACAGCGCCGTGCCCACACCGACGGTGGCGGCGCCGGCGATGATGAACTCGAGGGCATCCTCGGCACTGGCGATACCTCCCTGGCCGATGATGGGCACACCGTGGCGTTTCGCCACCTGGTACACCTGGTGCACCTTGAGCAAAGCCATGGGTTTCACCGCCGGGCCTGAAAGACCCGCGTGGTTGGCGCCGATGACGGGGCGCCGGCTTTCCACGTCGATGGCCATTCCCAGAAAGGTATTGACCACCGCCAGGGCATCGCTGCCGGCTTCGATACAGCGCCGCGCATTGTCCACGATATCCGTCTGATTGGGTGATAGCTTGGTGATGACCGGCTTCGAGGTTGCGGCCCGGCAGGCCTCCACCACCCGCGCCGACATGTCCGGGTCATTTCCGAATACGACGCCGCCCTCGCGCACGTTCGGACAGGAGATATTGATCTCCACCGCATCGATGGGCGAGTCGTCGAATATGCGCGTGACCTGAACGTATTCCTCCAGCGTCGCGCCTGAGACGTTGGCGAAGAAGCGCGTCTCTTCGAAATCCAGCTCGGGAAGAATGTTCTCCACCACGTGACGGCTGCCGGGATTCTGCAGGCCGATGGAATTGAGCATGCCGGCGGGGGTTTCCCAGACCCGGTGGGGCTGGTTGCCCAGACGCGGCGAGAGGGTCGTGCCCTTCAGGCAAACGGCGCCCACCTGGCGGTTGGAAAAGCCCTCTACGCGTGTGTATTCTTCGCCGAAGCCTACGCAGCCGGACAACAGAACCAGGGGCGTGTTCAAGCGCAGGCCGCAGAAATCCACACCCAGCCTGCTGGTGTTGCCGTCGCCGCTCACTTACTTTTCGGTCCCATGTACGACGTCGTTCTCTATCAACCCGAGATCCCGCCCAACACGGGCAACATTATACGCCTATGCGCGAACACGGGCTTTGCATTGCATTTGATTGCGCCGTTGGGATTCGACATGCAGGAAAGACGCCTGCGGCGCGCGGGGTTAGACTACCGTGAATGGGCCCGCGTGCGCACGCACGACTCGCTGGATGCGTATTTGAAGGTTGCCCGCCCCGTACGCCTGCTGGCTTTCTCGACACGAGGTGCACAGAACTATGCGTGCATCGAATATCGAAAGGGTGACGCATTATTGTTCGGATCGGAAACCCGGGGATTGCCGCAGCCGGTGCTGGAGCGCGTGTGCCCTGCGGAGCGAGCCAGCATTCCCATGCAACCCGGGAACCGCAGCCTCAATCTGTCCAACGCGGTTGCGGTGGTGTGCTACGAGGCATGGCGACAGCAAGGATTCGCCCGGCGCCCGGGCGCGGATCAGGGGTGAAGGTCGCGGTGGAGGCGACTCCGGCACGAGCGGTTGCGCTCAGCGCAAACCGAGGAGTTCGTTGGTCTCTAGAACACCACTCTCGGGCAGCTGCACGGATTCCGGTCCCGACTCGGCGATGCGCAGGATCATCTCCTTGAGCGCCGTGCGTTGCGGCTCCATCAACCGGGACCAGGCGCGCGCCGTCTCGATGGCTTCCTGCTCCAGGCCCTCGATGACGTTGACGCCGAACATCAGCCAGGCCGGGCTCACCTCCAGCGCTTCGGCCAGCTCGCTCAAGATTCGCGGATGGTTACACTTACCGGCCTCGATACGCTGAATCACCGCCTGACTGGTGCCAACGGCAGCCGCCAGCTGATGCTGGGTCCAGCCTTTCTCGACGCGGCTGTAGGTCAGCCGCCCGCCCAGGGTCGTGGTACGAACTTCGCATTCGGTAGTATTCGGCATCTCGAATAGACTCGTTGGATACTTTGATTTGAGGAACGACAAGTATTTCAGCACAGCCGGAGCCGGGTTTTTTTGAACCAGCGCACAGTTTCTGAGGAATCTAAGACTTTTTCCGCTGTTCGGGGCAGATCCCCGGACCGGAGCATGGCTTTTTTCGCCACCGCGCCGCGGGACCTGGTGTCGCTGCTGCGCCGCGAGCTCATGGGGCTGGGCGCCGCTCACCTGCGTGCCGGGCATGCGGGCGTGCGCTTTCGCGGCACTCTGGAGACCGCCTACCGCGCCTGTCTGTGGTCCCGCGTCGCCAGCCGTATCCTGCTGCCGCTGAAGAGCTTTCCGGCCGCCACGGACGCCCGGCTGTACGCGGGCGTACGCGGCATCCCGTGGTCCGAACACATCCCCATAGACGGAACGTTGGCAGTCGACTTCACGAGCTCGCGCTCGGTGTTGGGCCACACGCACTTCGGCGCACAGAAGGTCAAGGACGCCATCGTCGACCAGCTGCGGGAACTCGCCGGCAGGCGGCCGTCGGTGGATCGCGTGCGCCCGGATGTGCGTATCAACGCCCATGTGGACAGGGACGTGGCCACTATCGCCATCGACCTGTCCGGCGACAGCCTCCATCGGCGCGGATACCGACAGCAGGGCGGTCCAGCGCCGCTGAAGGAAAATGTTGCCGCAGCCATCCTGCTTCATGGGGGCTGGCCGCAGATCGCGCAAGCCGGAAGGCCGCTGCTCGATCCCATGTGCGGCTCCGGAACGCTGCTCATCGAGGCGGCCTTGATGGCTGCCGACGTGGCACCGGGACTCACGCGCGAGTATTTCGGCCTGCACCGCTGGTGCGGGCACGATGCAGAGCTGTGGGAGCGCCTGCTGGCGGAAGCCCGGCTACGGCGCCAAAACGGGATCCCGCGGCTGCCACCGATGGCGGGCTTCGACATGGATGCGAAAGCCGTAACCCGTGCCGGTGACAACCTGCTGCGGGTGGGGCTCGACGAGCACATCGCGATTCACTGCCAGGACATGGTCGAGCTGCAATCGCCGTGGCCGGGACAAACCGGGCTGCTGGTGTGCAACCCGCCCTATGGCGAACGCATGGGCGCGCGCGACGATCTCGCCGAGCTGTATACGGCCATGGGCGAGGTCTCGAGGACCGCCTTCCCGGGTTGGCGTCTCGTGATGCTGGTGGGGTCGCCGGCGCTCGGTTCTCATCTGGGCCTGCAGCCCCGGCGTACCCAGAAGCTGGACAACGGACCGCTGGCCTGCCAGCTCACCCGCTACGAAATCCCCGCCGGGAACGGCAGCAGCGCCGTGACCCCACACGCCCGCCCCATGGGACGCGACCACAGCGACCCCCACGCCAGCATGTTCGCAAACCGCCTGCGCAAGAACTTGCGTAATATCGGTGGCTGGGCACGACGAAATGATATTGACTGCTACCGACTCTACGACGCCGATATGCCGGAGTACGCCTTTGCCGTGGATATTTATCGGACACCGGACACCTGGGTCATTGCCCAGGAGTACCAGGCGCCGGCGAGCATCCCGGAGCAGCAGGTGGCGGCGCGGCGCGGCACTGTTCTCGACACGCTGGAAGAGGTGCTCTCGGTCCCTGCCGAACGCGTGGTGTTCAAATCCCGGCGCCGGCAGCGAGGAGGCGACCAGTACCAGCGATTGGCGACGGACGGCGCCCTGCACGAGGTGGTCGAGAACGGTTGCCGGCTACTGGTCAACTTCCATGATCGGATGGATACCGGCCTGTTCCTCGACCACCGACAGATCCGCCAGCTGATCCGAAGCCTGGCGCCGGGCCGGCGGTTTCTCAATCTGTTCGCCTACGCCGGCGCGGCCACGGTCCAGGCCGCCGCCGGCGGCGCCACCGCGACCACCAGCGTCGACGTGTCCGCCAACTACCTGGACTGGGCGCGGCGCAATCTCGAACTCAACGGGTTCTCGGGCGATCAGCATGTACGGATTCAGGCGGATTGCCTGGAGTGGCTGGCCAATGCGCCGGATAGCCACCAGGACTACGGCGTGGTGTTGCTCGACGCTCCCACCTTCTCGAATTCCAAACGCCTGGCCGACACCCTGGACGTGCAACGGGACCACGCGACCCTCATCCAGTTGGCGGCGCGGCGACTGGCGGCCGACGGCGTGATGATATTTTCAAACCACTTGAAACGATTTCGCATGGATTGTGAGGCGGTCAGCGCCGCCGGACTGGACCTCGAGGACATCACCCGCCAGACCATTCCCCGCGACTTCGCACGCAATCCACGCAGCCACCATTGTTGGCGCATTCGCAAGCGATGACCGACATGCGCTGGCGCAACCCCATCGTGATCCTCGTCTGCGCCAGCATCGTGCTGATCCTGTCCTTTGGAATTCGCACCAGCTTCGGGATCTTTCTGGCGCCCATGACCATGGACCTGGGAATCGGCCGCGAAAGCTTCGCCTTCGCCATTGCCTTGCAGAACCTGTTGTGGGGCTTGTCGCAACCCTTCGCCGGCGCAATCGCGGATCGCTACGGCTCGGGCCGGGTGGTAGCGGTATGCGCCGTCGTGTACGTGCTCGGTCTGGTGCTCATGGCCCACGCTTCCAGCGGCACGGATCTGACCATCGGCGCCGGCGTGCTCATCGGACTGGCTTTGAGCGGCACCGGATTCCCGGTGATCCTGGCAGTGGTGGGCCGCAGCGTGGACGAGTCCCGGCGCAGCCTCTTCCTGGGCTTCGCCAGTGCCGGCGGATCCTCCGGGCAACTGCTGATGGTACCCCTGGGGCAGGTGTTTCTGGACGGCTTCGGCTGGGGCACGGCCCTGCTGTGGTTTGCACTGCTATCCTCGCTGATGGTTCCCCTGGCCGCTGTCCTCACCGGCAAAGCGACTGCCAGCATCGAACGGGTACGAAAGCAAAGCCTCAGGCAGGCCATCGCCGAGGCGAGCCGGCACGGCGGCTACTGGTACCTCACTGCCGGCTTTTTCGTCTGCGGCTTCCACGTCGCCTTCATCGCCACGCATCTGCCGGCGTTCATCCTCGACCGCGGCGGGACGCCTGCCCTGGGGGCAGCGGCGCTGGCGCTCATCGGCTTCGGCAACATCATCGGCTCGCTCGCTTGCGGTGTGCTCGGCGGCCGCTACCCGAAAAAGTACGTGCTCGCCGGCCTGTACCTGGGCCGCTCGGTCATCATCACCCTGTTCATCCTGGCGCCCGTGAGCGATCTGTCCATCCTGCTGTTCGCCACCGGCATCGGCATGTTGTGGTTGGGAACCGTGCCACTCACCAGCGGCCTGGTGGCACATATATTCGGTATGCGCTACATGGCGACGCTGTTCGGCTTCGTCTTCTTCAGTCACCAACTGGGCAGCTTTCTGGGCGCGTGGCTGGGCGGCTACGTCTTCGACACCACCGGCACCTACGACCTGGTGTGGTGGATCGCCGTGGCACTGGGACTCGCGGCGGCAGCCCTGCACTGGCCCATCGACGAGCAGCCGGTGGTGCACGCCGTGTCCGCGGAAACCTGAACTGCACCTACGTTTTCAGTGCCACCACTTCCACGGGGGCGCCGACGCCCTTCAGCGCGTGCTCTCCCGTACTCTCCCAGTAGCGGGGCACGCTACGGGCAAACTCGGCGCTCGCCAGCGTTCGGCGGCCGAGAGTCTTGGTCAGGCTTTCGATTCTCGCCACCTCGTTGGCCGCGGGGCCGATGACGGAGAATTCCAGTCGCTCCGGCACACCGATGTTGCCGAACATGACGTCCCCCACGTGCAACGCGAGTCCGTAGTCCAAAGCCTCCATATCCTTGCATGCCCGCTCCTGGTTCAGCGCCCGCAGGCGCGCCTCGGCGTCGCGGGCCGCGACCATGGCGGCTTCGCAGGCCGACTTCGGATCGCCATCGCGGATCGGGAAAATCGCCAGCACCGCATCACCGATGAAGCGCAGCACCTCACCGCCGTTGGCGAGCACCGCGCCGGCGGTGCATTCGAAGTAACTGTTCACGGTTTCGAGAAAGTCCTCGGCGGCCAGGCTGTCTGCAAGACGCGTGGAGTCGCGCATGTCGCTGTACCAGATGACGGCGTGCAACATTTCGCCGTCGCCGCGCCGAATCTGTCCATCCAGTACCCGGCGCCCCGCGTCCGTACCGAGATAAGTGGCGAGAACCGTTTGCGCTATCTGCTGCTTGATCTGCACCTTCAGCGAAACCACCAGACGTCGCTGGATGCGCACCAGGGTACGAATATCCGCGTCGCTGAAGCCGGAGGGCCGATCGGTAGCCCACGATCCGATGACCCCGTCCTGGTGCGGTCCCGGCTCGTTGTCCCTGGCAAAGGGCACCATCCAGGCGACGTAGTCGCTGGCACCCTGCTCGCGTAGATCCTCGCACACGGGAAAGTCCAGCAACGCCTCTTCGCCCCTGAGGCGGCGGCGCAGAAACGGAATCTGCGTGCTGAGCATGTGATGCATGGGGCTCTGCCGCCAGTCCTCGGACGTAAACGCCTCACCGTGCAATGTCTCCGTATGCTCCACGGATCCGGTTCGCTGGCCCAGCCGCCAGATTATCGACACGGCTGCAAATTTCGGGTGCAGGATCCGGAAACTGACGAACGCGCGCCACAGAGGTATGCCGGCGGCCCGCAGCCGATCGCAACATCCGCCGACGATACCCTGCACCTCGGCTTCACCCAGCGCCTGGGACATCAACCAATCCGCGACCCCATCGATGAGCACGGCGCTGGCAGTGGCATTCGCTTCCTTCTCGGGCATGGAAATGCGTATCGCCGTCTAAATCACCAGGACAGCTCGCGCCGATGGGCGAGGTCCGGCTCGCCGCAGTAGCGTAACATTTCCACCCGCGCCGCTGCGCGCAGCCGAATCGCGCAGTCCCAATCGCTGGCGTCAACGTCGCCACCGACGGAAGCCGGCGACAACGACTCGCTCACGTGCACGCGAATGCGGCCCTTGCGCGGGAACATTGATTTGTCACGCAGTATTGAGCGGGTGCCACGCAGGGTTACCGGCACTACCGGCACACCGGTCTCGGCCGCCGCCAGGAACGCACCCAGATGAAAAGGCAGCAACCCCGGCATGCGGTGCAGGGTCCCCTCGGGAAAAATCATCAGGGAATCGCCGTTACGCAGACGCTCCGTGACTCGGCGGGCGTCCTTGGCGCCCCGGGCGCGGTCGAAACGTTCCACGAACAGACAACCGAGGCGCGTCAGGAAAACCCTGGCAAAGAAATTTTCCCGCAGCTCCTGCTTGGCGACGAAAGCGACCGGTTTCGGCAGCACGCTGGTCAGCGCGAGACCGTCCAGGTAACTGGCGTGATTGGCGACCACGACGTAGTTCCCCTGTGACGGGATGCGCGCCACACCCTGCAGCGTCGGGCCGGCCCCGGTGAGCCCGAGCAGGCGGCCGGCGAGCCAGCCCAGCCAGCGCCAACGGCGGGCGAGCCCCGGCGTGCACGCCACCATCGGCCAGGCGATGGACAACAGCAGGGCGAACAGCGTCCAGACATAGACCGCGAAGGCCAGGTCCCCGGCACGCCGCCACCAGCGTCTGGTCTGGGGCAACAAGCTCGCCAGCGCCAGGCGCAGGAACTGCACCCACACGGCGCGGCGCCGGGGCTCCAGGGCGCCGCGATCGTACAGCTCGCGGAGCGCCACGCGGCGAATCTTGCCGCTGGAGGTTTTCAGCACGGTGCCCGGTGAAGCCACCACCACGTCATTCGCCGGCATCCCCAGCAGCTCGGTGGTGAGTGCCTCGATACGCACTCTCAGCGCCGCCCGCGGACTATCGTCGGTTTCGCGGGTCTCGGCCACCACGACCAGCCGCTCGGTGCCGGACCCGGGATCGCTGCCACCGAAAACGGCCACGCAACCGCGGCGTATGCCGTCGATGTCGGCGATAGCCTGCTCCAGCTCGTAGGGATAAATATTGCGCCCGGCACGAATGATGACGTCCTTGACGCGGCCGGTAATGTAGACCTCGCCGTCGGCCACGTAGGCGCGATCGCCGGAGTCCAGCCAATCGTCGTGAAAAAGCGCCCGGGTCGCCTCCGGATTCCGGAAGTAGCCGCTGGTGGTGGATGGACCGCGAAACTCCAGACGGCCCTCGGTTCGATCCGCGGTTTCGCGATTGGCATCGTCAACGATGCGTACTTCGAAGCCGGGAATGGTAACGCCACAGGATACGAACACCTGGGCGTCGGCATCATCGGCATCGACGGGCAACACGCGACCGCCGGCCATCATCGGCACGCGCTGCACGCGCTCGGTCCGCATGCCGCGTCCCGCCGGCGTAAAGGCGACACCCAGGGTTGCCTCGGCGAGCCCGTAGGCCGGCGCGATGGCTTCGGCGCGCAATCCATAGGGGCCGAAGCGCCGGATAAACTGTTCCATGGTTTCCGGGCTGACCGGTTCCGCGGCGTTGAAGGCGAGCCGCCAGGAAGAAAGGTCCAGCCCCTCTATGTCGGCATCTTGAATACGCCTCAAGCACAGCTCGTAGGCGAAGTTCGGTCCTCCGGACATGCTGCCGCGATGCGTGTGAATGGCTTTCAACCAGCGCTCCGGGCGCGCGAGAAAGGTCAGCGGCGACATCAGCACCAGGGGGAAGCCGTGCACCAAGCTGCCAAGCCATGCGCCGATGAGCCCCATGTCGTGATAGAGCGGCAACCAGCTCACGAAAACGTCCGTGGATGTTACTTCCAGCGCCTCTCCCATGGAACGCAGGCTGGCGAGCAGATCGGCATGGGTGAGTACCACACCCTTGGGGTTACCGGTGCTGCCCGAGGTGTACTGAAGAAATGCCACCGAGTCCGGCGCCGCCGCGCTGGCCTCGTCCAGCAGACCGGCCTCGCCGAGCTCCGGCACCGTGACGATGCGTCGCAATCCCGGCACGTGGGATGTGAGCAGGCGCGACAACTGCTTCGCAGGCCCGAAGGTAATCAAGCATACGGCCCCGGCGTTTTCCAGAATGCGCGCATGGCGGCGAAAATGATCCTCCACCTGGGACAGCCGCGCCGGTGGATATATGGGTACCGGAATTCCGCCGGCCAGCAGAATCCCCATGAAGCTGTGCAGGTACTCGGCGCCGGTGGGCAACATAATCGCCACGCACTGTCCCGCTGCGACGTCCAAACGTCGCAGGCCGGCGGCGACGGCACGCGCGCCGTCGAGCAGATCCCGGTAAGACACGTTCTGGATCTCGCCCGCGTCCCCATACAGCTGCACGTGGGTGCGTTCGGGATGGGCGCGCACGTGCCAGTCAAGCGCTTCCAGCAGGGTCCGGGCCGCGGTCGGCGCGGGAATTTCCCCCAGATCCGCGACTTCTACGCTAACCACGTGGTTGGCGCGCATCCCCGGTTTGCCGGCCAGCAGGGCACGCAACAGGTCCCGGGGGGTCTCGACGTTGGCCAGGGTATCTTCGCTGAGCGTTGCGCCGAAGCTCTGCTCCAGGCGCACGAGCATCTCCACCCGCGCCAGGCTGTCCAGACCCAGATCCCGGTCCAATGCGCTGTCGAGAGTCACGTGCACGCGATCGCGCATGTGCGGATGCAGCTCGTAGACGATTTCCCGCACCTTCGAGAGGAGCGTTTCGGCTTCGATGGGCTGCTGTCTGTTGTCGCCGGTGGTTGCGGCGTCCATGCTCACGCTCATGTCTGGAATATCACTGCCGGAATTCGGTCTTGCACGCGTGCCAGTATATGGGTCGACCCGGGTACGGATAAACATACACATCGCTAACATCCGAGAAGGCCTGCGACGACCGGGCCGGCGGACATGTGGGCGCTACTCATTGTCCTGGCCGGTTGGCGCGCCTACCATGGCCGCCAGCGTGCTCGGTCGCACCGCCAGGAACCACAGTCGTGTCCATTCCACCAAGCCAAAGGGTTATCGCCTGCCTCGGCGGCGATCGCACCGCCGTGGAGGAACGACCGCTGGCTCCCCCGCAGGCCGGCGAGATGTTGCTCAGGGTACGCGTCGTGGGCTTGTGTGGAACAGATCTGTTCAAGCTCGACAACGGCACGGTGGCGCCGGGCACCGTGCTGGGACACGAGCTGGTCGGAGAGGTGGCGGGTGTCGGCGATGGCGTCAGCGGCTTCCGCGAGGGCGATCGCGTCGCGGTTCCCCACCACGTCGCCTGCGGACAGTGTGCGTTGTGTCTGCGCGGCGCCGCTACCATGTGCGAGGCATTCAAGGAGAACCTGCTGTCGCCGGGAGGCTTTGCGGATCACGTTTTGGTGAGAGCGCGCGCCACCTCACACGCGGCCCGCAAGTTGCCGGACGATCTGGCGGATGAGGTGGCCGTGTTCATGGAGCCGGCGGCATGTGTGCTGCGGGGCGTGCACAAGGCCAACGTGGACCCTGACGGTGTGGCGGTGGTGCAGGGGGGTGGCGGCATGGGCCTGCTGCACCTTCTGGTGCTTGCCGCCGTGCATCCCGGGCTGCGCATCCTCGTCGTCGACCCCATCGAGGAGCGGCGCAGCCTGGCGGTCAAGCTGGGCGCCGGCGCCGCCGTGCCTCCCGGTGAGCATGCGCGGCACGCGCTGATGGAGATGAGCGACAGGCTCGGCGCCGATGCGGTGTTCGATACCGTGGGCGGCGCGGCGCCGCTCGAAAGTGCGCTGGCACTGATCCGCGACGCAGGCACGATTGTGCTGTTTGCCCATGCGCCTGCCGGCGAACGCGCGGGATTCGAGCTCAACACATTGTTCAAGCACGAGCGCCGGGTACTCGGGAGCTACTCCGGCGGACTCGAGGAACAGTCCCGGGTGTTCGCCATGATGCGGGACGGCACGCTGGATCCATCGCCCCTGGTGAGTCACCGCCTGCCTCTGGCAGAATTTGCTTCCGGCGTCGAAATCGCCCGGCGACGGGAAGCCCTCAAGATTCTTTTCACTCCCTGGTAGCGGGCCGCGGGATCCCCATATGCAGTCGCTACCCGAACAAATGCGCGGCGCGGTCCTGCTGGGACCGGAACACATCGAGATCCGGGATCTGCCGGTGCCACAGCCGGCCGACGGCGAGCTGGTACTGCGCGTTCGGGCCGCCACTACCTGTGGCACCGACGTCAAGGTTTATCGCCGCGGCGGCCATCCGCGTATGCTCGAAGTACCGACCCTGTTCGGCCACGAGATGGCCGGCACCGTGGCCGCGGTGGGCAGGGGCGTCGACAGCTTCTCGCTCGGGTGTTCGCTGGTGGTGGCCAATTCCGCCGCCTGCGGCAGTTGCGACTATTGTCGCGGCCAACGGGAAAACCTGTGTACCGACCTGCAGTACCTGAACGGCGCCTTCGCGGAGTATCTGCGTGTTCCCGCGCGCTTCGTAAGTGCCAGCAGCTATCCAATTCCCGCCGGCCTCAGTTTCGACAAGGCGGCCCTGACCGAACCCCTGGCCTGCGTTCTACACGGCATCGAGGCTTGCGAGCTGGAGCGCCGTCCGGGTGGCTCGGAAGTCGTAGTGTTCGGCGCCGGTCCCATCGGGCTGCTGTTCACCGCGGCGCTCGGTCGCGACGGCCACCGGGTCATCCTGGCCGATCCGAATGCGTCGCGACTGGAAGTGGGCAAGCGCATGGGTGCGGCAAGCACGCAGCTCATCGCCCGCGGCGGCGGTCAGGCGGAGCGCATCAGAGCCGCGACCAACCGTGGGCTCGGCGCCGATGTGTGCATCGATTGCACCGGCCATCCCGCGGTATGGGGCGATACCATGCAGTCCCTGCGAGCCGGTGGGTTGGCGCTGTTGTTCGGCGGTTGCGCGCCGGGGACCCGCGTGGAAATGGACACGCATCTCATCCACTACAGTGAGATTGCGGTAAAGGGCGTCTATCACCACCGCCCGGCGACCGTGCGGCGGGCCCTGGAAATGCTGAGCGACGAAGCCTTCGCGTGCGAACATCTGCTGAGTGGCGTGCGACCGATCGAAGAAGTCGAGCAGGCGTTACGCGCGATGATCGATAAGCAGGCTCTCAAGGTGGTCATCCGGAGCACTAGCGCGCAGTAGGCGCTGCCTGTTACCGCTCGTTACGCCGCTGAGGCGCGCCGCCGCCTTTCTCGGTGACGGCGAAATCGCCGCCCTGCACGCGCTCGGCGATGGAGTCCGGCGACCCACGGGTCGCCTCCGCCAGCACTTTCTCGGCATAGTCCTCGGATCGATCCGCCGGAATGTATCCGAGACGCGTGGCGTTGCTGTTGTCCCACCAGCTGCGCGCGTTGTCCGACACGCCGTACACCAACTCGTAGCGCAGGTCCGGGTGCTCGAGGCCGATCTCGACGAGCTGGCTGAGATCCCGGGGGCTCACCCAGATGCTCAAACGCCTGACGTCCACGGGCTCGTCGGCGACATTGCCGATTCGAATGCATAAGACGCGCATTCCATACTTGTCGGCGTACAGGCTTCCGAGGGCTTCGGCGAATGCCTTGCTGACGCCGTAGCGGCTATCGGGGCGCACCGTGACGTCGGCACCGATGCGCTGACTGCGTGGATAGAAGCCGATGGCATGGTTGCTGCTGGCAAATATGAATCGCTCGACGCCTTGCCGGCGGGCGGCCTCGAAGACGTTGTAAGTGCCGACAATATTGACATCCAGGATCGGTTCCCATGCGTCTTCGCGGGGCACACCGCCCAGATGCACCAAACCGTGAACCTCCTCCATCAGGCCCACTAAGGCCCCGGCGTCGGTGACATCTGCAGTCACGAATTCCTCCCCGTCGGCGAGCTTCGATATCGGATTCACGTCGGACAGCCGCAGCAGGTATTTGCCGCGCAGGGTCTCGCGAAGATAAGAGCCGATGCTGCCGGCGGCGCCGGTGATCAATACGCGCTTCATGTCGTCGCCCCGTTGGTCTATTGCGACTCCGCCCCCGGCGGCCGGGCGAGCAGCGCATGCACCGCATCGGCGGGTGCGGCTCCTTCGTGCAGTATCCTGTTCACCTGCTCGGCGATGGGCATCTCCACTCCGATTTTGCGCGCCTGTCGCATCACTTCCCGGGCCGCGCCAACGCCCTCCACCACCTGGCCTACCGACTGCTCCGCCGCGGCCACCGACAGCCCCCGGGCGAGGGCCAATCCAAACCGCCGGTTGCGGGATTGGTCATCGGTGCAGGTGAGCACCAGATCGCCGAGACCCGCAAGACCCATGAAGCTTTCCGGTTGCCCGCCCATGGCGGCGCCCAGGCGCACGATCTCGCGAAGCCCTCGAGTTATGAGTGCGGCTCGGGTGTTTGCGCCGAAACCGAGGCCGTCAGCGATGCCGGCGGCGATGGCAAGCACATTCTTGACCGCGCCGCCGATTTCAACGCCGATCATGTCCGTGCTGGTATAAACCCTGAACCACTCGTTGCGGAACAGCTCAGCTACCTGCTCGGCGAACCCGGCGTGGGTAGACGCGCAACTCACCGCCGCTGGCAGGCCGCGGGCGATCTCGTTAGCGAATGTCGGACCAGAGAGCACCGCCGTCGGTAGTTTTCCGGCGGTTGTCTCCGCCGCCACTTCGTGCAGCAGACGCCCGCTTCCCGGATCGAAGCCTTTGGTCGCCCAGAACATGCCAGTAAGATCGGCGCCGCGAGATGCGAGACTGGCGCACACCGCCTGAAATCCGCTACTCGGCACCACTACCAGGGCGAGCCTTGCACCCGCCGCTGCTTCGTCGAGACTGGCAGTAACCTTCAATTCACGGGGGAATTCGTGCTCCGGAAGATAGCGCCGGTTGCGGCGCTCGCCAGCCATCGCGGCCACCTGCTTGCAGTCGCGCCCCCACAGCACGACTCCGTGGCCATTGCGCGCCAACAGAATCGCCAACGCCGTACCCCAGGAACCGGCCCCGAGAACCGCGATGTGATGTTGCAACATATTAAAATGGGGACAGATCTATTTTTTTGCCAAAAATAGATCTGTCCCCATTATTTTTGTCCCCATTATTATGTCCCCTTTTTTAAGTTTCCCTTTTTAAGTTTCGACTTGCGCTTGCTGCTCGCTGAACTGTGGCGAGATGTGGTCTTGATAGAGCTTTTCGAAGTTGACCGGCGCCAGGATGAACGGGGGAAATCCGCCGCGAACCGCGAGATTGGAGATGAACTCGCGTGCGTACGGAAACAGAATACCCGGGCAGTAGCTCCCCAGGGTTGGACCCAGCTCGTCCGATGTGAGTCCGGTGATGCCGAAAATGCCGGCGACCGCGGCTTCGGCGAGAAATGCCGTCTTCCCCGCGACGCTGACCACGGCAGTTACCATCAACACGACCTCGAACTCACCCGCATCCAGGTCGCTGGAGTGGCTGTGCAGGTGCACGTCCATTTCCGGCGCCCAGTTGACCTGAAAAATCTGTGGCGAGTTGGGTGTCTCGAAGGACGTATCCTTGATGTAAATCTTCTTGATGCTGAATTGGCCGTGGAGTGGATTCGGCCGCCAGGGCTGCTCGCGTTCCATCTCAGACATGAGCGACTCCCCCGATGGAAGCATCGATAGTTGCGCGTCGGACTCGTCTGCTCATTTCTTGACCAGCGGAAGGTTGGCGCCTTCCCAGGCGATCAACCCCCCGGCCAGATTGTAAACCGGGTCGAAACCGTTCTTGCGCAACGTGTTACCCACACCGGTGGCGGTCTGACCATTTCGACACGCCGTGATAATGGGCCGGCCGCGGTACTTGTCGAGCTTCGCCAGCTGCTCTTGGACGGATTTCTGCGGAATATTGACCGCGTTGACGATGTGACCCTGGGTGAACTCTCCATCAGTACGAACATCCAGGACCACGGCGTCCTCTCGATTAATGAGCCGCGTGGCGTCCATGGGACTGAGTTTCTTCAGCCCCCGGCCGGCAGTCTGCCACAGCGTCCAGATCAGCAGCCCCAGGATGACCACGAAGGCCAGAGCCAGGCTCGAGTGATTGGAAAAGAATTCAGGCAATCGCTCCATGGTGTCTTTCCGGGTTCTAACCAGCCGAGCGCGGCGGCTGGCAGGATGGTGGGCGAGATTAGCGTGAACCGCTATTGCCTGGCAATGGCACTGCGCGCCGCGTACCCCGGCAACAGTCCCGGAGTCTGCATCCGGGCCTGGATGACCGTGGTCCCCGCACCCTACAATTCCACCCATGGTACTCCCTCGGCATCGCCTCGGATCCGCGGCCCCGCGACGCGTACCGAGGAACTCGGCGCTGGCACTGGCGTTGGGCGCGCTCATCATCCTCACCGGCATGTCGCCGGACCTGGTGGCCGCCACCAGCGGCGACCCTGAGGCACAGCTGGAAAGCGTGCGAAAACGTATCCGGGAACTCGACCGGCGCCTCAACCGCACTCGGATGAAGCGCGACAAGCTGGCCACCGGCCTGCGCGACACGGAGCTCGCGGTGGCGCGGGTTACGGCAGAGCTCGCGGCGCTCGAGCGGCAGAGGGCCGCGCACCGAACGCGCCTCGTGGATCTGGAGCGGCGTCGCGGGAAAACCCGCGACAAGCTGGTGGACGTGCGCACGAGCCTGGCCCGCTACGTGCGCGCCGCCTATGCCACAGGCCGCCAGGATCAGTTCAAGCTGCTGCTCAATCAGGAGAACCCGGCCACATTGTCCCGGGCTCTGACCTACTATGCTTACTTCAACCGGGAACGTGCCGATCGCATCCATGCCCTGGCTATGGATTTGCAGAAGCTGGCCGATATTGAAGACAGCATTGCCCGTGACACTGACAGGCTCGCACGCCTGCACGAGCAAAAGGCGACAGCCCGGGAGCGTCTGGCTGATCAACGCCGGCGACGACGCGGTGTCATTGCCCGGCTGGCCCGGGAGCTCGGCAACCAGGACGCGCGCCGCGAGAGACTCCGGCAGGACGAGCAGACGCTGGCGGAACTGGTGGCAGGGCTGGCCCGGGAGCTGGCCGACATCCCCGTGGACCAGACCCGGCAAGTGCCCTTTCGAACGCTCAAGGGCAAGCTGCCCTGGCCGTCGGCGGGAAAAATCCGCCACAGATTCGGAACTCCGCGGGGAAGCGGGGACCTAAACTGGAAAGGCGTTCTGGTGACGGCCCGACCCGGAACGCCGGTGCACGCGATATCCCACGGGCGCGTGGCGTTTGCTGACTGGCTGCGCGGGTTCGGCCTGTTGATGATTATCGAGCATGGCGACGGCTACATGAGCCTGTACGGACACAGCGAATCGCTGTTCAAGGATGTCGGCGACTGGGTCGAGGCCGGCGAGCTCATCGGCAAGGTGGGAGACAGTGGCGGCCGCGAGATGAGCGGCCTGTATTTCGAAATTCGCCATCTCGGCACGCCGGTGAACCCGATGCGCTGGTTTGGCCGGGGCCCAGCTGCACAATCAGCAGCGCTTAAAATCCCCGTAGGGGACGTGTCCCCGTAGGGGGTAAATCCCCGCAGGGGACGTGTCCCCGTAGGAGACACTGAACAAGGGAGCGCAGGGACGGAGCCGCTTTGGAGCGGATTTCTGCGCACGCATTTAGTATGCTTGAAAAACCGACGGCGCCGAGCGCCTGGAGGATTCCATGAAATCGCTTTTCCGAAGCATGCCCGTGCTGGCATTCGGGGCCCTGTTGGGGGCTTCACTGACGCTCGGGGAAGGAGTTCTCGCCGGCAAGCACGAGACCGAGACCCTGCCCCTGGAGGACCTGCGGACGTTCACCGAGATCTTCGCCAAGATCAAGAACGACTACGTGGAACCCATCGAGGACAAGGACCTGCTGGAGAACGCCATCCGCGGCATGCTCGCGGGTCTGGACCCGCACTCCGCCTATCTGGTCCCCGAGGACTACAAAGAGTTGCAGGCGGGAACCAGCGGGGAATTCGGAGGCCTTGGTATCGAGGTCGGCATGGAGGACGGATTCGTCAAGGTCATTTCCCCCATTGACGACACGCCCGCGTATCACGCCGGCGTCAAGGCTGGCGACCTGGTTGTTCGCCTGGATGATACCCCGGTCAAGGGGATGGCGTTGTCGGACGCGGTAAAGATCATGCGCGGCAAGCCCGGCACCGACATCGTTCTCACCATCGTTCGTGATGGCGTGGACAGGCCCCTGAACATTACGATTACGCGTGACGTCATCCGCGTCACCAGCGTTAAGAGTCGCATGCTCGATCCGGGCTACGGTTATGTTCGCATATCACAGTTCCAGTCGCGTACCGGCGAAAATCTCCGCCAGGAGTTGGCGAAGCTGGAAGAAGAGGCCGACGGCCCGCTCAAGGGGCTGGTGCTCGATCTGCGCAACAATCCCGGTGGCGTATTGAGTGCCGCGGTCTCGGTCAGTGACGCCTTTCTCAAGGACGGCATCATCGTCTACACGGAAGGCCGAGTCGACGACGCGAAGCTGAAATTCAACGCCAAGCCCACGGATATACTGGACGGCGCCCCCTTGGTCGTTCTGGTCAACGGCGGCTCGGCGTCCGCATCGGAAATCGTAGCCGGCGCGCTCCAGGATCATAACCGGGCCATCATCATGGGGCAGAAGACCTTCGGTAAGGGGTCCGTGCAGACCATTCTGCCCATGGACAACGGCTCGGCGCTCAAGCTGACGACGGCCAAGTACTACACGCCGTCGGGAGTTTCCATTCAGGCCACCGGGATTTCTCCGGACATCACGCTCGAGAATCTGAAGCTCGCCGATTCCGACACCCCTGCCACGTCGCGCATCAAGGAAGCCAATCTGGCGCGCCACCTGCAAGGCGACGCCGAGCGCGAGAAGAAGACCGATGAGAGCTCGGACAAGGCCAAAGACAGCAAGGCCGACAAGGATCAGCGACCCCTCGCCCGGCGGGACTATGCGGTCTACGAAGCGTTGAATCTGCTCAAAGGTCTGGACATTCTGCAGAGACACAATTCCTGACGGTGCGATCGGCTCCGCCATCGACGCGCCCCGGGCGCCGCGTCGTAGCTCGCGGAACCTCTCTTTCGCGCCGGTGTGCGGGCATTGCGGGTCACGGACTCTTGCTCGCCGGCTCCCTGTGCATCGCAAGCCCCAGCGTTGCACAGGGTACCGTCCGGCCGGGTGAACTGCCCGCCATCAGCATCATCATCGACGACTTGGGTTACCGCCGCCTGGACAGTCTGCGCGCCATCGAGCTTCCGGGACCCGTCGCCTACGCGATCCTGCCTCACACCCCCTATGCGAGCCGCCTGGCCAGCATCGCTTTCCAGCTGGACAAGGAAGTGTTGCTGCACGTGCCCATGGAGTCCGAGCAGGACAAGGCTCTCGGTCCCGGGGCAGTGACCGTTGGCATGACGCGGCTGGAAATCCAGGCGGTGCTCGATGCCGGGCTCGCCTCCGTACCTCACGTGAGTGGAATAAACAATCACATGGGCAGCGCTTTGACCCAGAAAACGCGCGCCATGGAGTGGCTCATGGATTGGGTGAGCCGGAGCGGGGATCTCTATTTCGTCGACAGCCTCACGAGTTCGAGGAGCGTTGCCCTGCGCGCGGCACAGGCAGCGGGATTGCGTGCCATCGGGCGTGACGTGTTTCTCGACGCGAGTCCGGAACCGGAAATGATCCGCATGCAGTTTCAGCGACTCATAGAGTTCGCCCGGGCGCACGGCACGGGGCTCGCCATCGGCCATCCCTATCCTCAAACGCTGAGCGTGCTGCGCAACGTGCTGTTGAAACCCTCGTACTACGGCGTCGAGCTGGTGCCTGTAAGGGAATTGATCGCGAGAAGATCCAGGGCTCCCCGGGTGACGTCGAAGGAACCGGTGCGCTACGCCGACGACCGCGCACGCTACGCGCGCCATACACTCATCGGAGACCGGAGGTAATCCTCATCAGTCGCTGTCCCAGGGTAAGGCGGCGATAATCATGTAGGCGCCGATCCCACCCAGCATCCAGGTCAGCAACGGCACCGAGCTCAGTTGCGCCGTGGCCCCCTCCTGCACCGCCAACAACACCACCGCGGCGATGACGAAACCCGTGCCAACCACACCAAGCACGGTACGTTGATTCGATCGGCGCATCTCGCGGCGGATCTTCTCGAGCTCCGTCGGCGCGATTTCCACACGCAACTTTCCGCTTCGTGCCTGGCGCAGGACCTCGTGAGCCAATCCCGGCAGGGCGGGCAGCGCCTCTCCCCAGCGCGGAGCATGGCTTTTGAGCTCGCGCAACAAGGCGCGCGGCCCCAGTTGATCGCGCATCCATTGTTCCAGAAATGGCTTGGCTGTTTGCCACAGGTCGAGATCAGGATAAAGCTGCCGGCCAAGACCCTCGATATTCAAGAGAGTTTTCTGCAGCAGTATCAGCTGGGGTTGAACTTCCATGTGAAAGCGCCGAGCCGTCTGAAAGAGCCTGAGCAGGAGCTGGCCGAAGGAAATGTCTTTCAGTGGCCGTTCGAAAATGGGTTCGCAAACACTGCGAATGGCGGACTCGAACTCGTTGACGCGCGTATCGGCTGGCACCCATTCAGACAGCACGTGAAGCTCTGCAACCCGATGATAATCACGATTGAAAAAAGCGATGAAATTTTCCGCCAGATAGCGCTGATCCTCGGGCGAGAGGCTACCCATGATGCCGAAGTCCACCGCCACGTAGCAGGGATTGCTCGGACGCCCACGTGCCACGAATATATTGCCTGGATGCATATCGGCGTGAAAGAAATTGTGCCGCATCACTTGAGTAAAGAATATTTCGACGCCACGTTCGGCTAGCACGCGCAGGTCGATTCCGAGAGCTCTCAAGGCATCGACGTCACTGATCGGGATCCCTGATACACGCTCCATGACCATGACGTTCGGGCGCGTGTATTCCCAGTAAACCTCCGGTACCTGCAGCAGATCCGAATCAAGAAAGTTGCGGCGAAGCTGCGAGGCAGACGCGCCTTCGCGCATCAGGTCCAGCTCATCGAGAATGGTAATCTCGTACTCGGCAACGATTTCACGGGCATGTAAGCGACGCCCCTCGCGCCAATAACGTTCGGCGAGATCGGCAACCAGGTAAAGAAGACCCACATCGCGTCGAATCAAGTCTTCGATGCCCGGTCGCACGACCTTGACCACCACCTCGCGGCCGTCTTTCAAACGCGCGGAGTGAACCTGCGCGATCGAAGCGGAGGCAAGCGGTGTTTCGTCGAACTCCGCAAACAGCTCCTCTACCGAGCCATGCAAAGCCCGCTCTATGATGGCTCGCGCCTGCACGCCCGGAAATGGGAGCACTTGATCCTGAAGACTTGCCAGCTCATCGGCAATATCCTCGGGCAGTAGATCCCGGCGTGTGGAAATAATTTGTCCGAACTTGACAAAAATCGGCCCGAGGTCTTCGAGAGCGCGGCGAATTCGGACAGCCCGGGGGGCACGCGTTCGACGTACCCAGTTCCAGGGCAACAGATAGAGTAAAAAGCGGACCGGCCGAAGCAACGGTGTCGCCAGAATGATTTCGTCCAGACCGTGCCGGATGAGAACGGCATTGATGTAAATCAGCCGCAGTGCCTGGCGGAAGCGGATCAATGCTCAGGACTCCAGGGAACGGCGGTTAAGCCTCGTGACCCGAACCTCGAGTCGCTCCACATCGTCGCGGACCTGATCCACGTGGGTGGCGAAATCGTCCACCTCGAGTCGTGTCGGAGCCAAACGACGTTCCTCGCGCAGATACTCACCCACGTCGCTGGAAAACGTCTCGCTAGCAGTGCGAGCCCAGGAGACGAATCCGCGCACTCCGCGGCCGATTTCATGGGCAACAGAATCGCCGAACAGTTTCGATAGCGGTTCCTCCCAGTCGATGTTGGCGCGTTTCGCCAGTCTGTTCAGCTTCTGCACCAACTCCAGCTCGCCGCTGACGGAAACATCGGGCGGAAGAACCCCGTCCACCGATTCCAACGAGCCGAGCAAGCGCAGAAGCGTAAAGGGCGGGCCGCTGATTGTCACATCGGCGACCACCGCCGACTGCTGCCCGTCGCCGTCCACCAGCACGACACCGACGCCCGTCGCCGACGGGTGCAGTTGAAAGCGCTTGTCGACGCCCTGAACGTGCGCCTCCAACACCGTTCCCTCGAGCTCGGCCAAGCCTTCCGCGAGCTCCGGGTCCAGCGCGAGCACCTGATTCACGATCGCCTGCAGTCCGGCGATTGCCACCGATTGCGCGGTCACTTCACACTCTCCAGAAGCTCATCCAACGCCATCAGAGACTCATCCTCTTTGATCACCACCGAGCCGGCCAACTTGTCGTGCAAGCCCTGATGGCGAGGATCCCAAATGCTCCACAGAACCCCCGCGCCGAGACAGGCGAGACCCAGCCACAGGCCGGCGCCACGCACGAGGCTCCGCCACAGTGACAAACGCCCGCCTTTGTCCGCACGCAGAACCTGGCAACCGACTAGAAGCATCCCCGGTGTTGCCGCCAGGAAAGTCCAGAACAAAGTTTGAGCCGAAAAAATCGCCGCCAGCAACCAAAGAACGTGGTTGCGGAGCGCGGAGAGCTCCGCGACAAATGCCGAAGCACGCGGTGGATTTTCGTCGCTGGCGAGCGCCAACAACACCAGGGTGACGACCACCACCAGCGCGAGCGTCAGATCGACGAACCCGGCCAGCAGCCGCCGGCCGAATCCTTCATAGGTCACGCGCGCATCCGGCCTCATAGCTTATATCCACGATGCACGGCCGCTATGCCGCCACTCAAATTGTGGTAACCGCATCGCTCGAATCCCGCCGTTTTCATGATCTCGAGGAGTTGTTCCTGCGACGGGTGCAAACGTATGGACTCCGCCAGGTACCGGTAGCTGTCCGAGTCCCCGGCAACAATCCGACCCAATCGCGGTAACAGATTCAAGATATAGGCACGGTAGAGGGGGTCCAGAACCGGAACTCTCAATGTGGAAAACTCGAGAATCAATACCTGGCCGCCCGGTCGCAACACACGAAGCATGGCCGCAAGAGCGCGTCCCTTGTCCGTAACGTTGCGCAAACCAAATGCCATCGATACCAGGTCGAATCGATCGTCGGAAAACGGCAACGATTCGGCGTCCGTTTGCACATAGGCAACTGCCTTCAACACACCCGAATCGATGAGACGCCGGCGACCGACCTCCAACATATCGGCGTTGAGGTCAGCGAGCGTTACCGAGCCGGTGTCGCCAACTCTACGCACGAATTGCCGGGCAAGATCCCCGGTCCCTGCCGCCAGGTCCAGGACCCGCTGCCCCTCACGTACGCCGGCGAGTTCGACTGCGAATCGCTTCCACAACCGGTGTACGCCGAACGACATCAGATCGTTCATCAAATCGTAGTTTTCCGCCACAGACGTGAACACCGACGACACGCGCCGGGACTTGTCCTGCAACGGGACTTTCTCGAAACCGAAGTCGGTGGTTCGCTCAGTCATAGGCCCGTGCACCGATGTTCCGACGTAGTACCGCTCACGAGTTGGTGGATTTTCGCTGGTGTCCGGCAGCCACTAGCCGCGCTAGATAGTCCGCCCACAGTTCATCGTTGTGCAGACAGAAGCGACCAAGCTCTTCCCACGAATACAGCCCCGTATTGTGGCCGTCATCGAAGTACAGGCGAACTGCGTAGTTGCCGACAGGTTCGATTCGGTCGATGCCGACGTCTTCTTTGCCGATTTGCAATACCTGCTGGTCGGGGCCGTGGCCGCGTACCTCGGCAGAAGGAGAATACACTCGCAGAAATTCCGCCGTAAGCTGACAACGCCTATTGTCACCAAAAGCGATTTCCAGCACGCGAGATTTCTTGTGGTAATTGAGTTCGGTGGGAACGTTCTGCTTCATATTCATGGCGAGATGGTCTCGAGCAAGAAGGCCGTAGGCGCCCAACAGATGGCTATAAGATGTATCTGGTCAAGTCGTCGCTGGCTAGCAGAGCGCCGAGATGTTCGTCCACATAGGCAGCATCGATTTGAATCTCCTGACCAGCATGGTCGGGGGCCTCGAATGATATGTTGTCCAGTAGCCGTTCGAGCACCGTATGCAGCCTACGCGCCCCGATATTTTCAGTTCGCTCGTTCACCTGCCAAGCCACTTCGGCGATTCTGCGCACGGCATCATCGGTAAAACGTAACGTAACGCCTTCGGTAGCGATCAAGGCAATATATTGCTCGGTCAAAGACGCGTCCGGCTCGGTCAAGATGCGTGTGAAGTCGTCCACGCCCAGGGCCGAAAGCTCGACACGAATCGGCAGTCGCCCCTGAAGCTCCGGCACCAGATCCGAAGGCTTCGTCATGTGAAACGCGCCGGATGCGATAAACAGAATGTAATCAGTCTTTACCACGCCGTATTTGGTCGACACAGTGCAGCCTTCGACGAGGGGAAGAAGATCTCTCTGCACTCCTTCTCGCGATATATCTGCTCCCGTTCCCGTCGCCTCGGATCGTCGGGTAACCTTGTCGATTTCATCGATGAACACAATCCCGTTCTGCTCGACATCCTCCAATGCATGGATTTTCATGTCGTCTTCGTTGATGAGCTTGGCGGCCTCCTCTTCGGAAAGCACTCTGAACGCATCCTTGACGCTCATCTTCTTCGTGCGCGTACGTCCGCCAGAGAGATTTTGAAACATGCCCTGCAACTGAGAGGTCAATTCCTCCATCCCCGGCGGCGCCATGATCTCTACTCCTACAGCTGCGGCGCTTACCTCGACTTCAATCTGCTTTTCGTCCAGCTTGCCTTCGCGAAGCATTTTGCGAAACTTCTGACGCGTGGAGCTTGCGTCGTCATCCTGATCGGCACTAGAACCGGAACCATCGGTGCGAGCCGGACGCAACAGCAGATCGAGTATGCGTTCCTCTGCGGCGTCCTCGGCCTGGTGGTGAACCTTAGCAATCGCGCGCTCGCGGCTCATCTTGATCGCTGAATCCGCCAAATCGCGAATAATGGATTCAACGTCGCGGCCTACGTATCCGACCTCCGTGAATTTGGTAGCCTCTACCTTGATGAATGGTGCGTGTGCCAGACGCGCAAGACGCCTGGCAATTTCCGTCTTGCCGACGCCCGTCGGACCGATCATGAGGATGTTTTTCGGCGTGATCTCGTACCTCATGGCAGAATCGACCTGACTTCGCCGCCAGCGATCGCGCAAGGCGATTGCCACCGCGCGTTTGGCGGCGCCCTGGCCGACAATGTGTTTGTCCAGCTCGTGAACGATCTCTCTTGGCGTCATGTATGACATTTCTATTTTCCGATTGGGCGATGCGCCGACCGAGAGTCGCGACGATTCCATGGGCTGATCCGGGATCCTGGATGAGACTCGTCAGTCCGCACTGTCTCCCAACGTTTCAATCGTGAGCGCATTGTTGGTGTAGACGCAGATGTCGGCGGCGATGCCCATAGCCTTCTCGGCGATGCCGCGGGCGTCCATCTGCGTATTTTCGAGCATGGCTCTGGCGGCGGCGAGTGCGTAGGAGCCGCCGGAACCGATGGCCATGGCGTCGAATTCCGGCTCGATGACGTCGCCGTTGCCGGAGATCATCAGAGAGCTCGACACGTCGGCCACCAGCAGCAGGGCCTCGAGGCGGCGCAGCGCCCGGTCCGTTCGCCAGTCCTTGGCCAACTCCACGGCCGCTCGTGTCAGGTTCCCGTGATGCTTCTCGAGCTGCCCCTCGAAACGTTCGAAGAGGGTGAAGGCATCGGCCGTACCGCCGGCGAATCCGGCGATCACCTTGTCGTGGTAGACCCGACGAACTTTCTTCGCGTTGCCCTTGACGACGGTATCGCCGAGCGAAACCTGGCCGTCTCCCGCCATGACCACATCTCCGCCCTGGCGCACGGCCAGGATGGTGGTGCCTGAGTACTGTTGCATGGAATCGCGCCCGAGTAGTGGAAAGCGCCTGATTTTACACCACGGAGAGCGGCCGATGACTCTTTTCTCCCCTCCCCCCTTCCCCCTTCCCCTTTCCGGCGGCAAGGGACTGCGTTAATCAGTCCTTGTGCTTCCGGCGCCTGGCCCTGGGATGGGTCCGGTCGTACACCTCGGCCAGGTGCTGAAAGTCCAGGTGGGTGTAGACCTGTGTCGTGCTGATGTCCGCGTGGCCCAGCAACTCCTGGACGGCCCGCAGATCACCGCTGGATTCGAGCAGGTGACTGGCGAATGAGTGGCGAAGCATGTGCGGATGCACCGGACGGTCCAGCCCCTGGACCCGCGCCCATCTTGCGAGCCTCGCTTGAACCGCCCGCGCCGTGAGCCGCCCGCCGCGGCGGCTGATGAAGAGCGCGGTCTCGTTGGCTTCGACCGTGTTCGGACGTTCGCCCAACCACCTGCGTAGCCATTCGCAGGCTACCGCGCCCACGGGCACGACCCGTTGCTTGGCGCCCTTTCCCGTCACCTGCACCAGGGCATCCTTCAGATCGACGTCGCCGACGTTCAGGGACACAGTCTCCGCCAGGCGCAGTCCCGACGAGTACATGAGCTCGAACATGGCGCGATCACGGACATCCAGGGCGCTCTTCGCCGGCATCTCCAGAAGTGCGCTCACGCGATCCACGTCCAGCACGTCGGGGAGCTTTCGCGTTCCGCGTGGAGCGGCTACGCCGCCGGCGGGATTGTGGGTCGCCGCTTGTTCGCGGAGCAGAAACTTGTAGAAGCTGCGAATAGCCGACAGCGCCCGTCGCAATGTGGGGGCTCCCGCACCCTGTCTGTGACGCCTGGAGATGTATTCACGCACCCGGGATTCGTCCACGTCGCGCAAGTCTTCGACGCCCTGGTCTGTGAGTCGCTGTAGAAACCGCACGATCTCGCGCCGGTATCCGTCGACCGTCAATGGAGATAGCCGCCGTTCACTGCCGAGATGCGCCACGAAGCGCTCTAGCCAATCATGCATGCGCAACCACTCACTGCGACATCAACCCGTCGAGACGTGGGGTACCAGTATACGGCTCACGATTTCACCGAGCTGCCTCAGAAAAATCGTCCCCATGCCTGGATGAAAGCGCTGCGCATCCCGGCTGCCGATGGCGAGAATTCCGAAACGTGCATTCTGGCCCAACGGCAGAAGCGCGCCGGATGCGATTTCACGTCCGTGCTCGGGAAACAGAAACGCGAGCTGCTTGGTCTTGATGTGCCCGCAAATGGGCTTGCTGGATGCCAGCACCTGGGAGAAAACTTCCCTGCCGTCGGAGTTATTACCGACGAATTCGCCCAAACCCTGATCACCTTGCGATGTCGGGTCGGCGAACAGGCGAATTGCGGCGAAATCGGCCTTGAAGTCCTCGCACATGGCCTGGTAGAGATTCGTCAAGACTTCATCGAGCCGCGTGCACTCCACCAACGACAGCGTCAGCTGATGCAGGCGCTGGGAAAGGGCCTCGTTGTCGCGAGCGTTGTTGGCCAGCGACTGCATGCGTCGCCGCATTTCGTGCACCTGATCCCGCAGCACGCTCACCTGGTACTCCACCAACGACACGGCACCGCCGCAGGAATGCGGGATGACCAGATCTTCGAGTAATGTCGGGTGGCGGTCGAAAAAATCCGGATTCTCGCGCAGGTAGGCCGCGATCGAGTCCTCATCGCCGGGCACTGGCGGCGTGACTTGGGCCTTCTCTCTGCTCATAGCTCGAATTCCCCCTCGAAGACGCGTTGCGTCGGCCCGGTCAACCACAGCGGCTGGCCTTCACCATCCCATTCCACCGTCAACTCACCGCCCGGAAGCGCGACCGAAACGCGCGTACCCAACCAGCCGCGCGCCCGACCGACGGCCACCGCGGCGCAAGCGCCGCTGCCGCAGGCCAGTGTCTCGCCGACGCCGCGCTCGAATACCCGCAGGCGCACATGGGCGTCATCGAGAACCTGCATGAATCCGACGTTAACCCCCTCGGGAAACTCCTCCAGAGCCTGCACCGCCGGCCCGAGCTCTTCTACCCGCGCCGCCTCACAATCGTCGATCCGAATCACCGCGTGAGGGTTGCCCACGGACACGACCCCGATTTCCAGATGTTGCGAGCCGACCTGTACGCCGTAACTGGCCGCCCGTGCTTCGGCCAGAAACGGGATCTCCGGCGGCTCGAACCGGGGCGCGCCCATATCCATGGTGACCACCCGATGATTCGTGAGAAGCGCCCGTACCGTGCGTTCCCCTGCCTCGATCGCGATCTGATCGCCGGTCGCGATGCCGGTCTCTCGCAAGTAGGCCGCCAGGCAGCGTAACCCGTTGCCACATTGGGCCACCTCGCTGCCGTCTTGATTGAAGATCCGTGCACGCACGTCGGCCCTTCGGTCAACGGCCGGTTCCACCATCAAAAGCTGATCGCAACCGATTCCCCGCCGCCGGTCCGCCAGCAATCGAATCTGCTCGACGCCGAGGTCGAGCTTTCGCGACATGTTGTCGACCAGCACGAAGTCGTTTCCGATGCCGTGCATCTTGACGAACGCCAGTTTCATGGCCGCCAAGGGTACCTACAGCGGCCGCCATTGCAAAGGCGAATGCCGCGGGAAGTGGTAACCCTCGGGTGCACGACGGGTGCCCTGCCCGGCGGGCCACCTGCGGATCGGAAAATGATGGGGTGAGGGGCGGGATCCCGCGACACGGGTCACAGATCCCCGCATCTGTTGCTTACCCGTGGCCGCCTGGAGACGCATAATTCGTCATTACCGTCGGGGCCGCGAAAATATATCCAGCGAGTGCCGGAGCGTTGCCCCGACCTGTCGAGTAGATTGCAAGCATGCAACGTTCACACCTGCAGGCGGTGCTGGCCCTGATTCTGGCCCCTGTTCTGGCCCTGGCCGTGACCAGCGCCGTTGCCGCGCCCGAGATTTACAAGTGGGTCGACGCGGACGGCAACGTCCATTACGGCGACCGCCCCCCGGCCACCGGCGTCGACTCACGCACCTTATCGCTGCCCCCGGCACCGGCCCGGGAGCCCGACCAGGCCCAGCGCGACCTCAAGCAACGCCGGCTTCTGGACGCCTTCGAAGCGGAGCGCAACCAACGGGACCAGGCCAAAGCCGAGGCTGCGGCGACCAGGCGGGAACGCGCCAGGGACTGCGAGAAGGCGCGCCGCGAACTGGCCAGATTCGAGCGCGCCAACATCGTCTACACCCACGACACGAGTGGAGCACGTATCTACATGAGTGACGAGGAGCGTCTCCAAGCCGCCGCCAACGCGAGAGCATGGATCGGCAAGCATTGCAGTTGACGGCCTCGGGTAGTGAAACGGCGATGTGCCGCCTGGAGGCTCGGGCGGCACTTCCAAGGGCGTCCCCGGGTTGCGACGCGGGCCCGGAATCAGCGCCGCGCAATCGGAAAAACCCTTGTCGTTTCAGCACTGTGTCACCTATAGTTTATTTTCTCCAGCAAGTGGGAACGCGGTGAAAAAAGGAACTTGGACGGCCGATTGGGTAGTCGCCCTGGTCATTTGCCTGGTCTTCGGAGCCGCTGCCTGGTTGCGAGTCGACACCCTGGAAGGTCTGGAACGGATAGCCTACGACGTCGGCGTGCGTGGGTCCCGGCGTACACCCAGCGACCGCGTCGCCGTTATCGCCATCGACGAGCAGAGCATCGACAACCTGGGACGCTGGCCCTGGCCACGAAATATTCACGCGGGGATGATCGACACTCTGGACGCCGGCGGCGCCAAGGTCGTGGGCAATCTCATCTTCTACTCGGAGCCTCAAATCGATCCGGGCCTCGAGTACATCGAGAAGCTGCGCGCCATCTATGCGGCTGCCGGGGTGAGAATCCCGGCTCTTGGCCGGCAGCTCGACGAAGCCAGCGTGGCGCTGGACACCGATACGATCCTTGCCGCCAGTCTCCACAAGGCGGGTAACGTGGTCCTGCCCATGACCTTCGAAATCGGTGAGCCCCAGGGAAACCCGGACGCACCGCTGCCCGGATTTCTGGTCAGAAACGCCGTCGATGATGTGACTTGGGCCTCAGGAGAAGACACACCGGCCCAGCCACCACCCGCCAGGGCAGCGCAGACCCCGCCCATCCCGAAGATCGGTGAGCAGGCCCTCGCCATCGGTCATTTGACGCAGTTTCTGGACGTGGACGGCGGCAGCCGCAAAGAAGCCCTGGTGCTGCGCTACTACGACCAATACTTCCCGTCCGTCGCCCTGCAGCTGGCGGCCAAAAGCCTCAACCTGAGCCCGGCCGATATCCAAATTACCCTGGGCGAAGGTGTGCGCCTGGGGGGCCTCAACATCGGCACCGACTCCTTTCTGCAGATGAACACCTTCTTCTACTCCGGCGGCGACGACAGCCCGGCGTTCCCGGTGGACTCTTTTTATGACGTCTACAGCGGCCGCATTCCTGCCGAGAAGTACCGCGACAAAATCGTGCTCATCGGCGCTTCGGCGGCCGGGATCGGCAACTTCAGCAAGACTCCGGTGGCCGCCGCCATGGCCCCGGTGGAGTCCCTTGCGCATACCGTTTCCAGCATCCTCAACGAGGACTTTTTCGTGGTCCCCGAATGGGGCGGCTATGCACAGCTCGGCGCATGGTTACTCATCAGCCTGTACCTGATTGTGCTGTTTCGCCGCTTGGGAGCCGGCATCGCGTTCGGGGTCACTGCCAGCCTCCTCATCGCCCTGCTGGCAACGCATTTCGTCCTCATGACCACCGAGGCATTGTGGGTGTCGCTGATGATGCCGGCGGCGCTGCTCATAGTCGGCCACGCGCTGCTCACCACCAAGCGCTTCCTGGTCACGGAGCGCGGCAAGCTCGCCTCGGATGCGGAATCGGCGCAGAGCAATCGCATGCTGGGACTCGCCTTCCAGGGCCAGGGCCAGCTGGACATGGCATTCGAGAAATTCTCCAGATGCCCGCTGGATGATTCCATCATGGACCTGCTTTACAACCTGGCGCTCGACTACGAGCGCAAGCGCCAGTTCAACAAGGCGGGGGCCGTCTATCAGTACATGGCCGACCACGATCCGGAGTTCCGCGACATCGCCAAGCGCAGATCGCGAAGCCAGGCTATGGAGGATACGGTGCTGTTCGGATCGGCCGGCAGTTCCGGCCCCACGGGCACGCTGCTACTCGGCGACGAAGGAGTACAGAAACCGATGCTCGGCCGGTACCAGGTCGACAAGGAGCTCGGCAAGGGCGCCATGGGCGTCGTCTACCTGGGCAAGGACCCGAAGATTAACCGCGTCGTCGCCATCAAGACCATGGCACTGGCGCAGAACTTCGAGGAAGACGAGCTCGACGAGGTCAAGGAGCGCTTCTTCCGTGAAGCGGAGACCGCCGGGCGCCTGAATCACCCCAATATCGTCACCATCTTCGACGCCGGCGAGGAACACGACCTCGCCTATATCGCGATGGAATTCCTGAAGGGTCAAGATCTTACGAAGTACAGCAAGCCGGACCGCCTGCTGCCTGTGGATAAAGTCCTGAAGATCGTCATTCAAGCCGCCGAGGCGCTGGACTACGCTCACGGGGAGAACGTCGTGCACAGGGACATCAAACCCGCTAATATCATGTACGAAGCCGACTCGGAGAGCGTGAAGCTGACTGATTTTGGTATCGCCCGAATCACGGATTCGAGCAGGACCAAAACGGGGATGGTGCTCGGGACTCCGTCCTATATGTCACCAGAGCAACTGTCCGGCCGCAAAGTGGACGGGCGCTCCGACCTGTTTTCCCTGGGCGTTATGCTGTTCCAGCTGTGTACCGGCCAGTTGCCCTTCACGGCAGACTCCATGGCGAGCTTGATGTACAAGATTGCCAACGACGCCCATCCGAGCCCCATGAGCCTCCGCCCCGATCTCCCGCCCTGTCTTACGTCTATAATCGATAAGGCGCTGGCGAAGCCCGTGAACGACCGATACTCGCGGGGTGCGGAAATGGCAAGCAATCTGCGGGCATGCGCCAAGCTGGTCGCTGCCTGAGCATGCGAGCCGATGAATCTTGACGGCAAATTGGAGATCATCGGCGTCACCGATGTGGGCCGGAAGCGGGCCCACAACGAGGACAGCATCGGCAGCGATACCGGCCTCGGCATCGCCGTTCTGGCCGACGGAATGGGCGGATACAGGGCCGGCGAGGTAGCCAGCGCCATGGCGGTCAACATGATCCTCGACGATCTCCGCGAGGGCATGAAGCACGGAAAGATTGGAGACGTCGATGAAGAGACCGGCTTCTGCCGGGAGACATTGCTGATAAAGACCGCTATCGAGAAGGCAAATGCGACGATTTTTCAGACCGCCCAGCGCCAGCCCCAATGCCATGGCATGGGTACGACGGTCGTGGCGATTGCCTTTTATGACGACAGAATGTCCATCGCACACGTGGGTGATTCGAGAATGTATCGCTTACGGGGCGGAGAATTACAGCAAGTGACATCGGATCACTCGCTGTTACAGGAACTCATAGACAGAGGGTTTTATACGCCGGAAGAAGCGAAGAAATCGCTCAACAAGAATCTCGTGACCCGGGCGATGGGGATTGAGATGGCGGTGATTCCGGATTTACAGGAAGACGTTGTACAACCTGGTGACCTCTACCTCATGTGCTCGGACGGACTCACGGATCTCGTCGAAGACGACGTCATCCATGAGACCCTCGAAGAGTACGGCGAGAACATCGAGGATGCGGCGCGGCACCTCGTCGAGAAGGCCAACGCCGCCGGCGGGGTAGACAACATATCCGTTATACTGGTACGCAGTTTGAGGCCGTTCGGGGCGCAAAAGAACTGGTACAACAAAGTACTTGACTGGTTTTAATCATTGATGAATAGCGTAGGCTGGATGTGATATGGCTGGGAGCCTAGTACTCACCCTTAACCAGTCGGTCCTCGGCGAGTTTTCGCTCGAAAAGGAACGACTGCTTATTGGACGCAAGCCGGAGAACGACATCCAGGTGGATAACCTGGCGGTCAGCGGCCAGCATGCGGCCATTATCACCATCCTCAACGACTCGTTCCTCGAAGATCTGGACAGCACCAACGGAACCTTCGTCAACGGGAAGCTGGTCAAAAAGCATGCGCTCAAGCACGGTGATGTCATCACCATCGGCAAGCATGAGCTCAAGTACGTCAATGACGACGCCACCACCGACGACCAGGATTTCGAGAAAACCATGATCATCCGGCCGGGCATGGCGAGCCACGCCGCCGCCGCCGCCAAGGCCGAAGAGACGGCGCCACCGCCACCGGCGGGTATCGGCAGCCAAGTCACCGCCGAAGACATGCCGCTCGGCAAGATTCAGGTCCTGAGCGGACCCGGGGCAGGCAAGGAGCTGGAGCTCAAGAAGGCGCTCATCACTCTGGGCCGCCCGGGCGTGCAAGTGGCGGTCATTACCCGACGGCCTCAGGGCTACTTCATCACCCACGTCGAAGGCAAGCATCCCCTGGTCAACGGCGACTCTATCGGCGCCCAGGCGCACGCGCTCAAAGACCACGACGTGGTGGAGCTCGCGGGTGTGAAAATGGAGTTCTTCGTCTCCGCGTAGGTTGGGCTGAGCGCATGCTAAATGGGGACAGATCTATTTATCCGTCGGACGTAGTACGTCCGACGGATAAATAGATCTGTCCCCATTTAGCATGCGCTCAGCCCAACCTACTTCTCCAGATGTGTGTAGACGCCGTCCCAGTCTGTCGATGGCGGGTTTTCGCGGAAGTTGTTGATACGCTCGATGTAGAGCTTGTATAGAGCGCGCTTCGGTGAACGCTTGGTGAGATTCACGAATTGCAGCTCCGCCAGCTCCCAGTTCTGCGCGCGATAAAGCTTCACCGCTTCCCGGTAGAATTTGAGTTCGTCGCGTACCTTGTCCTCCAACGTGTCCCGTGGACCCAGTGGCTCGTAAATACTGACGGGCTTGTCCCTGCCCTTGACGCGCACACGGTCCAGCTCCCGATACGCGAGCTCCGGCACCGCATCGCGCGTCTCACGGCTGACGATAATGGACACGCCGTAGCTTTTCGTCAGCCCCTCCAGACGTGAACCCAGGTTGACCCCGTCCCCCATCACCGTGTAAGCACGCCGATAGCGTGAACCCATATTGCCGACATTCATGTCGCCGGTATTGATGCCGATACCGATTCGAAGCTCCGGCCACCCGCGTTCGCGGAACTGCTTCGACAGCACACGCACCTGGGAAACCATGCGCAGCGCAGCATAGAGCGCGTTGTGGGCGTGATCGCGGTCGTGAATGGGCGCGCCCCAGAACGCCATGATGGCGTCGCCGATGTACTTGTCCACGGTGCCGCGATGGTCATAGATGACGCGCGTCATGGCGGTCAGGTACTCGTTCATAAGCTCCGAAAGCTCCGCGGCGCCAAGTCTCTCCGAAATGCTGGTGAAATCGCGCACATCGGAGAACAATACCGTCAGCTCGCGGCTCTGGCTCGCCAGCGTGAATGAATCCGGATGCCGGCTCATCTCCTCCACCAGCTCCGGCGGCACGTACTCGCCGAAAAGTCCCGCCAGCTGGCGCTTACCGCGGGCCTCGAAAAAGTAGGCGTACCACATGTTGAACAGGAACAACGCGAGAATCATCAGCACGCTGGCAGCAAGTGGAAAAACGAAATTTCCGTAGTGCCACACGAGCATGTTTACCGCGACGACGCTGCCGAACAGTACGAGCGTCATGGCCCCGGCCAAAATCGGGCTCAACACGGGTAACAGCAACGCCATCAGCAGACCCGACACCAGCGCCAGCAGAAACTCGGCACCCAGCGCGTAGGCGGGATTCTCCTTGATCGTCCCATCGAGAATGCCCGCGATCAAATTGGCGTGGATCTCCACACCGGGATAGTCCGCCTGTACCGGGGTCGCGCGGAGATCCAGCAGGCCCGCCGCAGTTGCACCGACCAGGGCGATCCTGCCTTCGAGGACGGTCGACGTCGCCGTTCCAGTTATGACGTCGGTTGCGGATACGTAGGGAAAGCTCCCTTTGCGGCCGCGAAAGGGAATCAGGGCGCTGACGCGGGCGTCCACAGGCACGTTCGTGTCACCGATCTCCAGCCACTCGAGCCCGGAATAGTCGCTACCGGGTCGGGACCCATCGGGATAGCCGGGTACGACGCTCTCGACTCCCAGCACACTACGCGCCACCGCCATCGACAACGATTCGTAGTAGTTGCCATCGTACTCATAAATCATCGCCACGCGGCGAATCAACCCAT
>CAXMNG010000152.1:0-6344 GCA_964194585.1 Salibacteraceae bacterium
CGCGATTTCTTCACGCACCGGCGGTGGCGGACGGGTCGCTGTCGCTGAAGCTGGAGTGCTTGCAGGTCAGCGGCTCGTTCAAGGCCCGGGGCGCCAGCAACAAGGTACTGATGCTGCCGGCAGCCGCCCGTGAGCGCGGGCTCGTCACTGCGTCCGGTGGTAATCACGGGCTCGGCGTGGCCTACGCGGGCCGCCGGGTCGGCGCCCCCGTGCACGTCTATCTGCCTGCTTCCACGCCCGCCTCCAAAGTGGAGAAGCTCGAGCTTTGGGGGGCACGAGTGATCTTCGAGGGTGACGTGTGGGACGACGCCAATGCGGCGGCGCAACGGGCGGCCGAGCGCGACGGCATGACCTACCTGCATCCTTTCGCCGACGCGGCCGTCATGGCGGGCCAGGGAACGGTGGGGCTCGAGATTCTGAAGCAGTCCCCCCGCGTCGACACGGTGCTGGTATCCATCGGCGGCGGCGGCCTGATCTCCGGCGTCGCGACCGCGCTGAAATGCAGCAAACCCGGCGTCCAGGTGATTGGCGTCGAACCCACCGGCGCCCCGACCCTCAAACGCAGCGTCGAGGCCGGCCGCGTGGTGGAACTCGATGCCATTACCACCGACGCCAACACCCTGGCCCCCCGGCGCACAGAGCAGCTGAACCTGGACATCGTGCTTGAGCGCGTCGACGACATCGTGCTCGTGGAAGACGACCACATGCGCGACGCAGCCCGCTGGCTGTGGTTCGAAATGGGCCTGGCCGTGGAGCTGAGCGCCGGTGCGGCGGTAGCGGCGTTGCACACCGGCGCCTATTGCCCTTCTCCCGGCGAGCACCTGTGCGCCGTCGTATGCGGCGCAGGAACCGACGGGATAGGCTAGCTGGCCGGCAGAAGTTCCGACAGGAGACGCACACCATCATGACGAGTAAGCGCATCGGTCTTCTGCACCCGGGCGAGATGGGCGCCAGCATCGGCGCCGCGGCCCGTGCGGCGGGTACCAGAGTGAGCTGGGCGTCGGCCGGGCGCAGCGATGCGAGTCGTCGCCGCGCTGCCGAGGCGGGGATCGAAGATGCGCACACTCCAGCGGCGCTTGCGGCACGCAGCGACGTGATCATATCCGTGTGCCCGCCGGAGGCCGCCAGGAGCGTGGCGGAAAGTATCCTCGGCACGGGCTTCACGGGCATTTTCGTGGATGCCAATGCAGTATCGAGCACCACGGCGCGTGGTCTGGCCAGCTTCGTCGAAGATGCCGGCGCACACTTCGTCGACGGCGGCATCATCGGGCCCCCGGCCTGCCGCAAGGGCACCACGCGTCTGTACCTCTCGGGCGCCGAAGCATCCAGCGTAGCGTCCGCGTTTCAGGGAAGCCCGCTCGAGGTAGTGGTGATCGACCCGCGCCCCGGCGCCGCCTCGGCGCTGAAGATGAGCTACGCGGCCTGGACCAAAGGCTCGGCGGCGCTGCTCACCGCCATCCGCGCACTGGCGCAAGCCGAGGGCGTGGAAGCGGCGTTGCTCGAGGAGTGGTCTCTCTCGAAGCCCGGATTGGAAGCGCAGAGCGCCGCCGGCGCCCGCAGCAACGCTTTCAAAGCATGGCGCTTTTCCGGCGAGATGCGCGAGATCGCCGCCACCTTCGAGGCATCCGGGCTTCCCGGCGGATTCCATCGGGCGGCAGCGGATATTTACCAGCGCCTGGCGGGCTACAAGGATTGCGACTCGGCGCCGGAATTGTCGGAGGTCATCGACGCGATTCTTGCCACCAGGACTTGACCTGTAATTTGCCCCTCACGCAGGATTGGCGGCGAGAGTAACGGAAGGTCGCGTAGCATGAAGTCCCACGTGCAGGTTGCCGTCATCGGGGGCGGCGTCGTTGGTTGCAGCGTTCTGTATCACCTCACCAAGCTCGGCTGGAAGGACGTGCTGCTGATCGAGCGATCGGAGCTGACTTCCGGGTCCACCTGGCATGCGGCGGGCGGCTTCCATACCCTCAATGCCGACACCAATATGGCAGCGCTGCAGGGTTACACCATCCAACTCTACAAGGAGCTCGAAACCATCAGCGATCAGTCCTGTGGCCTGCACCATGTGGGCGGTCTCACCATCGCCACCACCCCGGACCGGATGGACTTTCTAAAGGCCGAGCGCGCCAAGCACCGCTACATGGGCCTCGAGACGGAGATTGTCGGTCCCGGTGAGATCCACGAGCTGAGTCCCATCACGAATGTCGAAGGCGTCATCGGGGCGCTCTACGATCCCCTGGACGGTCACCTGGATCCTTCAGGCACCACCCATGCCTATGCCAAGGCGGCACGCATGCAGGGCGCGGAGATTGTGCTCCGCAATCGCGTTCTCGAGCTCAATGGGAAGACCGACGGGAGTTGGGAGGTGGTCACCGAGCAGGGCACGGTGGATGCCGAGTATGTGGTCAATGCGGCCGGACTCTGGGCCCGGGAGGTGGGCGAGATGGTGGGCATCACCATCCCCTGCCACCCCATGGAGCACCAATACCTGGTCACCGAGGATATCCCCGAAGTTTACGAGCGCAGCGAGGAGCTGCCCCATGTGATGGATCCGGCCGGTGAGAGCTATCTGCGCCAGGAAGGACGCGGGCTGGTTCTCGGCGTCTACGAGCAAGCCTGCGAGCACTGGGCGGTGGATGGTACGCCCTGGGATTTCGGCCACGAGCTGCTGCCCGACAAGCTGGAACGCATGATGGACAAGCTCGGCACCGCACACGAGCGTTACCCGTGCCTGGAGGCGGCGGGCATCAAGCGCATCATCAACGGACCCTTTACCTTCGCCCCCGACGGCAACCCACTGGTAGGGCCGGTACCGGGGCTCGAGAACTACTGGTGCGCCTGCGCGGTCATGGCGGGCTTCAGTCAGGCCGGCGGCGTCGGACTCACGCTCGCCGAATGGATGGTGGACGGTGAACCGTCCCGGGACGTGTTCGCCATGGACGTGGCACGCTTCGGCGATTACTGCACGCGCCCCTATACGCGCACGAAGGTGATGGAGAACTACCAGCGGCGCTTCGCCATCTCTTATCCCAACGAGGAGCTGCCGGCAGCGCGCCCCATGGTCACCACGCCTGCCTATGCCAACTGGAAAGCGCAGAATGCCGTTTTCGGATCCGGGTTCGGTCTGGAGCACGTGAACTACTTCGCGCCCAAAGGCGAAGTGCCCTTGGAAACACCGACCTTCCGACGCTCCAACGCTTTCGCCACCGTGGGCGAGGAGTGCCGCGCGGTACGCACCGCCGTCGGTATCAACGAGATCCACAATTTCGGCAAGTACGAAATTACCGGCAGCGATGCGGCGAGCTGGCTCGGGCACATCATGGCCGGACGCGTGCCCCGGCCGGGACGCATGACGCTGACACCCATGTTGAGTCCCAGGGGCCGGCTCATCGGCGACTTCACCATTACCCGTCTTGGCGAAGAGCGATACCAGCTGACCGCGTCCTACGCTGCCCAGAATTTCCATATGCGCTGGTTCCAGACGCACTTGCCGAAATCCGGCGTCGGTATTCGCAACATGTCGCTGCGCCGCGTCGGCTTCCAGATCGCCGGGCCGAGGGCCCGGGACTTGCTCTCGAGGGTGACGACTAGCGATGTCTCCAACGCGGCGCTGCCTTTCCTGTCGGCTCGGGAGATGGATGTGGGTCTCGCGCCGGCCATCGTCTGCCGCGTGACCTACACCGGCGATCTCGGCTACGAGATCTACGTCGCTCCGCGCTACCAGCTTGCGCTCCATGATGCATTGCATGAGGCGGGGCAGGATCTGGGGCTGCGGCCATTCGGCATGCGCGCGATGATGTCGCTGCGCCTGGAAAAATCATTCGGCGCCTGGCTGCGGGAATACAGGCCGGACTACACGGCCGCGGAAACGGGGCTCGATCGATTCATCAGCTTTGCCAGGAACGACTTCATCGGCCATGATGCGGCCGTGGCCGAGCGCGACAACCCACCTGAGCGCGCACTCTGCACCTTCGTAGTGGAGGCCGAGGACGCGGACGTATGGGCCGACGAGCCCATCTGGAAAGACGATGAGGTCGTGGGCTTCGTTACCTCCGGCGGCTACGCCCATTTCGTGGATAAGAGCGTGGCGCTCGGCCTGGTGCCGAGGGAGCTTGCCCACGAGGACGCTGCGTTCGAAATCGAAATCCTTGGAAACCGCCGCCCCGCCCGTCTCATCACCGAAGCGCTGCTCGATCCCCAGGGCGCGCGCATGCGGGGCTGAACCGGTGCCTGCCACACAGCCAGCGGGGGTCCGCTTTCGAGCCGCACTGGATGACGAACGGCCGCTGCAGATCGCCGGCACCATCAACGCCTACTGCGCGCTGCTTGCCGAACGCGCAGGCTTCCGCGCCATCTACCTCTCCGGCGCCGGCATTGCCAACGCATCTTTCGGCTTGCCCGATCTGGGTGTAACAACCCTCGACGACGTGGCCGAGGACGTGCGCCGGATCACCGACGCCTGCCCATTGCCATTGCTGGTGGATGCCGACACGGGATTCGGACCGGCCCTGGTTCTCGCGCGCACGGTGCGGCGTCTCGCCAAAGCCGGCGCCGCCGGCATACACATCGAGGATCAGGTACAGGCGAAGCGTTGCGGCCATCGGCCGGGAAAGGAGCTGGTGTCGAGCGGCGAGATGCAGGACAGATTGAAAGCGGCGACGGATGCCCGTGACGATGCGAGCTTCGTCATCATGGCGCGCACGGATTCTTATGCAGCCGAAGGTCTGTCGCAAGCCGTCGAACGGGCCAACGACTACGTCGAGGCCGGGGCCGACATGATATTTGCCGAGGCACTGACGACGCTGGATGAGTTCCGTGCCTTTACCTCGCGCCTCAGCGTACCGGTGCTTGCCAACATCACGGAGTTCGGCAAGACACCATTGTTCGGGCGGGACGAGCTGGGGGCCGCGGGCGTACACATGATCCTGTATCCGCTGTCGGCATTTCGCGCCATGAGCCAGGCGGCTTCGAGCATCTACGCGACTCTGCGCGCGACAGGGACGCAAAGGGGTTCAGTCGACCGGATGCAGACACGTGAAGAGCTGTACGAGATCATCGGTTACCATGAGGCGGAGCACGCACTGGACGCGCTGTTTGCGGAGCGCAGGAAATCGGGCCCGAGAAGCGGTGGAGACAAGTGACGAAATCGTATAATCAACGAACGCGGGCGGCGAGTTCCACACCGAACGGATTGAGCCGAGCTCTCGCAAGCTACAGCAGCAGCCTACAGTTCGACGACATTCCGGAGGATGTGCGCACGGTCGCCAAGCACTGCCTGCTCGACTGGCTGGGTGTGACCCTCGCGGGATCGCGGCAAGACGCCGGACGTATCGTACGGGAAGAGGCCCTCGAGCAGGGCGGCGCGCCCCAGGCGACCTTCATCGGCGATGGCGCGCGCTCCAGTATCGCGCAGGCGGCGCTCGTCAACGGTACGGCCTCCCATGCTCTCGACTACGACGACGTCCACTTCGTGTTTCTCGGCCACCCAACGGTCACGGTGCTGCCGGCGGTGCTGGCCCTCGCCGAGCGCGATGCCCGTAACGGCAGGGATCTGATGACTGCCTTCGTAGCCGGCGTCGAGGTGGGTTGCCGCGTCGGTCAGTACGTGACCGAGGCGCACTACGACCGCGGCCACCACGCCACCGGTACGCTGGGAACCTTTTCCGCGGCGGCGGGCACGGCGCGCATGCTCGGGCTGGATGCCGAAACATGCGCGACGGCGCTCGGCATCGCCGCGACCCAGGCCGCCGCCCTTAAATCGATGTTCGGCACCATGTGCAAGCCGCTGCATGCAGGCAAGGCGGCCGCCAACGGCCAGTACGCCGCCCTGCTCGCCAAGCGCGGCTTCAGCTCACGCCGGGACGGCATCGAATGCAGCCAGGGATTCGCCGATACTCAGTCGCCCGTCGTTGACCCCGAGGGCGTGCTGGACGATCTCGGCAAGCGATTTCATACCCGCGATATCCTTTTCAAGCACCATGCCGCCTGCTACGGCACCCACGCCTCCATCGAGGCGCTGGCGCGGCTGCGCAACGCCCACGGCATCGAGCCTCGACGGGTCGACAAGGTAGAAATCCGCGTGCCGACCAGAAACCTCAAGGTGTGCAACATACACGTGCCCCGCACCGGGCTGGAGGCGAAGTTCAGCCTGCGCCTGGTGAGCGCCATGGCGCTGGCCGGCAGGAGCACCTCCGATATCGCGGCCTACGACGACCGCCTCTGCACCGACCGGGAGCTAGGGCGCCTGCGCGACAGCATCCGGGTCGTCGGAGACGATGAGCTCGCGCGCGGCACCAGCGAGGTGATCGTCTCCATGGACGACGGCGTAGTCTACCGCGAGT
>CAXMNG010000153.1:0-3699 GCA_964194585.1 Salibacteraceae bacterium
TACTGGAGCTCGCGGTGAAGCCAGAGATCTTGCAGCATCATCCAGAAGGCTCAGGCTATCCCTTCGTCTGGCTGGCCGATGCTTATCTGCGTGCCGCGCGCTTATCGGAAGCCCGCGAGGCGGCGGCACGCGCCGTTGATATTGCCCGACAGCAGGGCGAACGCGGCCACGAAGCGTGGGCGCGGTTCACCCAGGCAGAGATCGAAAGGGCGGATCGATCACCTATCGCGAGCGTGACCTCGGCCTATGAAATCGCACTCGATCTGGCAGAGCGCGGCGCAATGCGCCCACTAGCCGCACTGTGTCACTTCGGCCTCGCTTCGGCCGGTGTCGAAACCGAGGGGACGAAGGAGGGGAGTCAGTCGTTCAACGAGGCACGGGACGCATTCCGCGTCATGGGTATGAAGTATTGGTCGGATCAGGCGGGCCGTTTGTTCGAAACAGAATGCTGATCACCTTTGGCAGGATGTTCGTATTCGCGCCTATACCCCTGGAAGTTCCCTTCCTCAGTAAGGTGGTCCCAATCGGCGTATGCCGTGGAGCAGAACGACGACCAGAAACAGAGCGTTGCGCAGGACAACTGGCACGACGGGCAGACGCGGCGCCCGCATGGCATCGCCGCTAACCATGGCCCGATAGAGACACTGCTCCAGCGCCTCCATCCAGGCGACGGTTCGGGGCCACTCCCGGATCCCGGAGATCCATTCCGGGGGTATGCCCGCTTTTCCCACGCTACTGCCGACGATTCCCCCAACAATGGCGGCGGTGGTGTCGGTATCACCGCCACATGCGACGGTTTCGATGATCGCTGTCCTGAAGTCCCGGGGATTGCGCAACCACGCGTGGATGGCCACGGGAACGCAGTGATAGGTGTATCCGGAAACGCCTGTGGCTTGCCCCATGCTCTCGGCGAAGGCGGCGGTAGAGTCCCCGGCGCTGGCGCTTTCGGCCGCCTGGACAAGAAGATCGAGCAGCTCATCGGCCTCGTGGGGGAGGACGGCGCGCAGCTCGGAAAGGTAGGTTTCTGGATCCGTGGCTGTCCCGTCTCGCGCCAGGCGGGCTGCGAGCGCTACGGCAAGGGCGCCGTACTCTGCCTTCGGATCGGTGTGGGTGATACGTGTGGACAGTCCCACGAACGTCAGTAACTCGTCGCGGTCGGGGACGGCCGCGCCGAGGATGGCGCTGCGCATGGCAGGTCCGTTGCCGGCCGAGAACACGCCGCTTCGCTTGGGCGAAACGCCAAGCAACAGCTTCAAGCAGGCACGCAGAGTCGCGAAGCCCACGCCTGCGGGCAGACCCAGCATCCACAAGCGTAAGCCTCGGGCGAGATGGGCGAGGAAGACGTCATGGTCGCCACCGGCGGCGATCAGCGCTTGGGCTACCAGGCAGGTATGCTCGGTGTCGTCGGATACCATGCCATGTCCGAAAAGCAATCGGTGGCGATCCGGTGTGCCCAACAGGCGGGCCGCCCGGCGCCGGGAGAGACCTTCATAGGGCAGCCCGATGGAGTCACCCACGGCGGTGCCGAGCAGACTGCCCAGCAGCGCCGTCTGCGACACACTCGAGGGCTGCATCGTTACGCTGCCAACAAATTCAGTCGGAAGTCCGCCAGCGCTATGCGTGCGACTCTTCCCCAGGAGAACTCCAGGCGATCTCCCTCGATGCCGTCACCGAAGATAACGCCTCCGGAGTTCATCTCGGAGACGATCTCCAGAGTATCGCCCGTGGCAATGCGTCCCTCCCGGATATCGGTATCGGTGCTGCGGCTCGGAAACGGCTCGCGCACGAAGAATGCCAGCGCATCATCGGTGGGTCGTGGCAGCTCGAGGGAGCTCGCGCATGCGAGATGAATGGAGCGCGCCCACCCAGTGCCACCGGTTCCGGTAGCGACGATCAGCCCGGAAGAGGATTGATGCTCCCGGTGATTGCCGAATCGAACGGCGTAGCGCGCGGACTGGTGGCTCTGGTGGCCGATGAAGATCTCGTTGAGGGCCAGCAGTTTCTGACCGTCATCCAGTGACGCCTGAACCATGGTGAGAGCGTCCACTGAAGGCGAGTCGCCAGCCGCCATGGACAGAAGCTCGGCCGCCGCGTCGGGTGTAAAACGCACCAGCACACCGTCGTAGCGCTCCGGCATGGGATTCAAGCCGATGACCGGTTGCCCATGGAGATACTTGGCGAGGTTGGCCACCAGCCCATCCTGTCCCAGTGCGACCACGATGTCGTCGGGCTCGAATACGAAACGGTCCAAGTCGGCGCGCTCTACCCGAGCACGGCGCCAGGCCGACGGGATCACCTTCGTCACATGGTCCAGCGCGGTGTAGAGACGCCGATGCCACATCTCTACCTCGTCGATGCATTGACCGCGCTGCTCGAGGAAGAACGCCGCCTGGCCGCGGGTGGCGTGACGGGCAATGAGCTCCTCGTACTCGGAGCGTCTCGTCACCATCACTACGCGGGCCACCCGTGACAGAGAGGCGGTCATCTCAGGCGTCCGCTTGCTCTTCGAGCTTGTGGGTGCCGGCCTGCATGAGTCGCGTCAACATGCCGCCCAGGAGATCCGGCGTCAGACTCAAGTGCTCGATACGCTGCAATTTGCCGGCGAGCTTGTCGGCCGCGAGTCCGAGCAGCATCTGCGAGGGAAAGTCACGGTAGATGTTCATACGTTCGCGTTCCGCATTCACACGGGCCTGCTCGATGCTCTCGATGCTACCGGCCTTGGCACGCGCCTTGATGTCGGTACGCTCAGCCTCGGACTCGGATGCGATGAGAGCCGCTCGCCCCTGCTCGCGGGCACGGTTGCGATCGTTTTGACCGTCCTGCTCGATGAGAGCTGCCTCACGGCGCGCCAGCTCGATCCGGTTCTGCAGCTCGTTCTCCTGAATGGCGCGCTCCTTCTCCACGGCGAGGGCACGACGCTGAAACGTTGCCTCGTCGGCCTGCTGCTGAATGCTCTCTCTGGTGGGCGTGCGCAGAGCTTTCTCCACCTCTGCCTCCGGTCTTACCGCGGCGATTCGCACCGCCACTGTCTCCAGACCCATGCCTTCGAGACTCTCGTCCTCGTGGAGCGCGGCGCCGATGCGCATGCGTATCTCTTCGAAACCCTGCTCCAGGATCTCCACGAGATCGGTGTGCACCAGATAGTCCCAGGTGGATTGCTGGGCGAGCTCCGTTACCAACGCAGCCAGCTTGTCCATGGGTTGCTCCGTCAGCAGACCGGTGCGCAGGTCGATGCTGAAGTCCACTCGATGGGCGAGCTTCTCCGGATCCGTTACCCGGAAGCTGATCACACCCTGCACCGTGACATCCTGAAAGTCCCGGGAACGAGCGTGGTACAGGAAGGCAAGCTCGCGGTCATCCATGGGCACCTCGACGATGCTGGTATTCATGGGGTGAAACCAGAATGACAACCCACGGCCGCTTTCGCGCAGCACGCCACGGCGGAAGCGCAGGATGTGGAAGCTCGGGTCGCCCCGCAGGTGTCGCCAGATGGGGAATTTTCGAATCTCTGCCATTGTGATTTTCTCCTTCGGCTTTGTTCGTTCAGGCGCTCAGACCGCCGAGCGCCGGGTGAACCGGTAGAGCTCGGCGGGTCGATGCCCGACCGCCGACTCGTACTTGCCGGTGGCTTTCAGCTGACCCGCGGCGAGCATTCTTCGCCGGAACGAATCTTTGTTGATGTCAGTGCCGAGAATCGCT
>CAXMNG010000154.1:0-7789 GCA_964194585.1 Salibacteraceae bacterium
ACGAAGCGGGTGCCCTGGCTGCCTTCGAAGCGGTGCTCGTAATCCACCCCGGTGCTCCCGGCGCCCGCCAACGGGTCGAGGAACTGCGCAAACGACTGCGGGAGCGTGGCGCATGAGAAATTGCTTTAAATACGGGAAAACATCCGAATAATCAGCGGGTTATGGTGTGATTTTGGAGTGGAATAGGAAGTCCTATCGGCTTCCGGTGGTGCGCGAGGTCGTGCTAGGCTTGCGCCGTCCTCGGCCCGACGGTGGCGCCAGCCAGACCAGGCAAGAGGCGACGGGGAAGAAGAAATGAAGCTGCGCAGCGAGAGCTTTTCCCACGAGCAACCCGTACCCGAGCGCTGCGCGTTCTGCAGGCCGGATCCCGAACAACGCGCGTGCTCCGGCGCCAACCTCAACCCTGCCCTGTCGTGGAGCGACGTTCCCGAGGGCACGAAATCCCTGGTGCTCATCTGCAACGACCCGGACGCCCCCGCCAGGCCCGACAATGTCAATACCGAGGGAAAAACAATCTCGGCCCGCCGCAAACGCGCGGATTTCTGTCACTGGGTTCTCGTGGACATCCCGGCCGACGCCGTGGGTATCCAGGAGGGTGAGTTCTCCGACGGCGTGACGCCCGGGGGCAAATCCGGCCCCTCCAGTGCCCGCGGAACGCGTCAGGGGATCAACGACTACACCGGGTGGTTTGCCGGGGACGAGGCCATGGCAGGCAATTACTTCGGCTACGATGGTCCCTGCCCGCCGTGGAACGACGCCATCGTGCACCACTATCATTTCACGCTCTACGCGGTGGATTTCGAACGCTGTCCGGTGGGTGGCGAATTCACGGCCAGCGCCGTGCTCGCGGCCATGGAAGGCCACATCCTCGATACCGCGACCTTGACGGGAACCTACAGTCTGAATCCCGACCTCGCCGCTTAGCCTGGCCTGCCGGCGTCAGGCGCCCTTCGTCGCGCCCCAGCGTATGGCCGAACGAACCCGCGCTTCGACGTTCTCCAGCGCTTCTCCGGGTGTGCTGACGATGGCAATGGTGCCGCTACCCAGGGGCAATACGATGCCACTGTAGAGATCGCTGCGAATGGTGCCGCGATCGGTCACCAGTTGCTCGCTGATCAGGAAAACCGTTATCGGCGCCGTATCGCCCTGCAGGACGATATGCCCGGAAAGCTTGCCCCGTACCAGGCAACGACCGGCGTAGGTGACATTGCCGATGGCGCCATCGAGATCCAGCCCCGCAGGCCTCAGGGCTGCCGAGATGTCGTCGCTGCTGACCGGATTGCTGGCGGCCATGGCGTAGGGGGCGCCTTTGACCAGCGCTACGAACTCCTCGCTCAGGCGGCGCTGCTCCAGATGCGAGGTCAGCGCCAGGGTTGCCAGGCCCACCATCAGCAGCATGCTGGCGGCCAGGGCGTAAGCGCGGCGTGTGCGCCACCAGGGCCCTTCGACATGTGCTTCGAAGGATTGCTTCAACAAAATGCGTGACGCCAGGTTCTCCGGCACGTCGATGGCGACGGCCTCGCGAAGGCCCCGCTCGAAATGGGCGCTGCGCTCGATGGCGTCCGTGCAGTCACGGCAATCGCGCCGGTGCCTGGCGAATTCAGGGTCCTCGACACCCGGGTCTGTGAACAGAATTCGGCGAAATTCGAGGCAATTCATGTTCGTCGTCCCTCTCGCACAACGGATGTCTCGGCCGTGCTTTCCAATACTTTCCGCAGTTGCTGGCGGGCGCGAAACAGGCGCGTGTTTACCGTGGCCCGCGGCAGCTCCAGCATCTTGGCCATCTCCGTGCCGCTGTAGCCGCCGATGACCTGGAGCACCAGCACCTCGCGGTACTTGTCCGGCAGCTTGGTGAGGCCACGGCGCACCGCCCACACTTCGGGGTTGATGCCGTCATTGCCCGCGATCTGTTCCAGATCCACGTCGTCGAAACGGGGCTGATAGCGCTCGAACTGCCGCGCGAATTCTCTTCTCAAGGTCGTCATCAACCAACTCTTCGCCTTTTTCTCGTCCCGCAGGCTGTCCAGAAAGCGCCACGCCCGCATGAAGGTCTCCTGAACCAGATCCTCCGCCATGGCCTTGTTTCGGCACAGCATGAAGGCGTATCGGAACAGGTCAGACGACACGGCGTTGACCAGCTTTTCGAATCGTTCCTGTGACTTCTGCATTCAGCTAACCGGCAATCGAGCGCTTCTACAGCCAATAGACCGTTGAACCCACGGCTTTATTCCGTTTCCCGCGACGGCCAGCGCGAAACTGTGAACTACGACCGGATCTCCCGCGGGCAGGGGAATATCCGCTTGCCTGTCCCGGTCTAGGAACATAGGCCGGTCGGCGACGGAATCCCGTCGGCAGGCCTTGTTCCCGCGGCGCTGCCTGGCACTGGCGCCGATGTTCGGAGGAAAGAAGTGCAATAAGAAGAATCGACGGCTGCGCCGAGCCGAAGTGGCATTCGGGCGCCCGGGTGGTGCGCGCTTTACCGCCGGGGCAGCGGCCCGAAGCAGTCGTCATCTCAATTCGGCCTGTGGGAGTTGGTTCGGCACCCGTTGACAGACATATCCGACTGCAGCGGGTGACCGAACCGTTTTTTCGTTTCGACGCCGGGGTCCCGGCGGCCAGGCGTTGCTACTGGCCTTCCAGGCCTTCCGAATACTGGACAGTGTACAGACTGGTCTTCTGACTGGCGAAGTATGCCGCCAGGTCCTCGCGATCCTGCGCGCTCAGCGTGGCCGCGAAACCGGCCATGATGGGATGCTTGCGCTTGCCCGTCTTGTAGTCTTCCAGGGCGCGGGCCAGATAGTCCTGGTACTGCCCGGCGAGAATGGGAATGGGGAAGCCGGGGCTCGGGCTGTTACCTTCGACGCCGTTGCCGTCGGCGCCATGGCAGGCGGCGCAGGTTGCGGACTTGGTCTTTCCGGCATCGATGTCACCGGCGGCCTGGGCACCCGCATGGACGAGGGTCAGTGCGGCGGCGGCGGCGAGGATCTGCAGTATGCGCATCGTGGTCTCCGTGCAGGGGGCGGTTTCGCGGGTCGCCGTTTACTCGGGCTTGGACGAGAAGTAGGCGGCGATGTTCTTCATGTCGTCCTCACTCAAGCTCGCCGCCTGGGCCTGCATGGTCGGATGGCTGCGCTCTTTTGCCTTGTAGGCTTTTAGCGCCGCGACGATGTATTCCGGGTCCTGCCCTCCTACCCGCGGCACGTGATAGGTGGGATAAACGTTGCTGTAGCCGGGAATGGCGTGACAACCCATGCAGGGTATGGCTTTCACCGAGCCGACCTTGGCATCGCCCTCGGCGCGCACCCCGGTGGCCACGGTCATCCCCACGGTCAGGATCACCAACATCGCACTGTTGAGCAGCCGTCTATTCTTCATCGTGTTCCTATCGCCCCTCGAGCACCGGATGCCGAATCTGGTCGCCGGCGGACCGCGGCGAAATATACCCGCTCGGGGCGGTTTTCCCAATATGCTGCCGCGTGCCGCCGGCGGGCCGCGGGTGGTTCAGTTTGTGCCCGGAAGCCTTTAGGCTAGCGATGGTCCTGACCGGAGAGCAGTAACCTATCGTGACGAGTCCCGCGCCGAATCAGCTGCCTGCCTGGCAGGCCCTGCAGGCGCACCAGATCCAGGTTGCGCCCCTGCACTTGCGCGAACTGTTCGCCGGCGACGAGGACCGCTTCCAGCGCTTCTCCCTGCAGGCCTGCGATCTGTTTCTCGACTACTCGAAGAACCGCATTAGCGCAGACACGATGGCGCTGCTGGTGGAGCTGGCGCGGCAATCCGACCTGGAGACCTGGCGCGACAGGATGTTTGCCGGCGACATGGTCAACGGCAGCGAGCACAGGGCCGCTTTGCACGTGGCGCTGCGCGCGCCCGCGGGACAGCCGTTTCCGGCCCCCCCAGGGGACGTCATGGGGTTGGTGGAGGCCGCGCGCCGGCGCATGGGCGAGCTGAGCGACGGGTTGCGCCAGGGCCGCCGGGCGGGTCACTCCGGGAAGATCATTACCCACATCGTGCATATGGGTATCGGTGGTTCCCACCTGGGTCCCGAGATGGCGAGCCGCGCGCTCGCGGCAGCGGCGTCCGGCGCGCCGGCATTGCGATTCGTCTCCAGCATCGACGGGGACGGCCTGGCCGGCGCCCTCGCGGGCCTGAACGCGGAAACGACCCTGTTCATCGTCGCCTCCAAGAGCTTCTCCACCGCCGAGACCATGGCCAATGCCGCGAGCGCCAGGGACTGGCTGCTGGCGCGCGGTGATTTTCCCGCCGCCGCCGTCGGCAATCATTTCGTAGCGGTCACGGCGAACGCTGCCGGCGCCCGCGACTTCGGCATTCCGGATGATCACGTGCTGCCCCTGTGGGACTGGGTGGGCGGGCGCTTTTCCCTGTGCTCCTGCGTTGGCCTGCCGGTGGCGATAAGCGCGGGCATGGATGCATTCGACGAGCTGCTGGCGGGTGCCCACGACATGGATCAGCATTTTCTGCACGCTCCCCTGGCGGAAAACATGCCGGTGGTTCTGGGCCTTCTCGGCATCTGGTACCGCAACTTCTTTGCCGCCGCCAGCCGCGCGGTGCTGCCCTACGATTTTTGTCTGCGAGCCTTTCCAGCCTGGTTGCAGCAGCTCGAGATGGAGAGCGCCGGCAAGAAGGTGGGCCGTGACGGCGAGACTCTCGATTTCGCCACTTGCCCGGTGGTGTGGGGCGCTTCGGGAAACGATGCTCAGCACAGCTTCTTCCAGCTCCTGCACCAGGGAAGCGATCTGGTGCCCTGTGATTTTCTGGTGCCGGTGCACGGTGCCTCGGGGCTCGAGGAGCACGAGGATGGGTTGCTGGCCAATGCCCTTGCCCAGGCCGAGGCGCTGATGGTGGGGCGCGACGCGGGCGAAACCCGGGCGCATCTGGAGCGCGAGGGGCTGGCCGGAGAGGGCTTGCAGGCGCTGCTGCCGCACTGCGTATTCACCGGGAACCAACCCAGCAACACATTACTATATGAGTGCCTGACGCCGCGACGGCTGGGGGCGTTGATCGCGCTCTACGAGCACAGGATATTCGTGCAGTGCGTGTGTTGGGGCGTGAATCCTTTTGACCAGTGGGGTGTCGAGCTCGGCAAGGGGCTGGCGCGCAATATTCGAGCGGAGCTGGCCGACGGCACCAGCGGCGATCACGATGCTTCCACCGCCGGTCTGCTGGCCCGCGCGCGCCGGCTGAGACGAAACGGCTGACGGGAATGGCTGACGGGAATGCCAAGACAATCATGAGGGGAATATGACGGACAGGGAGACGCCGACCAATTTCATCCGCCAGATCATCGACGAGGATCTGCGCAGCAACAAGAACGACGGACGTGTGGTCACGCGCTTTCCTCCGGAGCCCAACGGCTACCTGCACATCGGCCACGCCAAGTCCATCTGCCTCAACTTCGGTATCGCCGAGGATTACGGCGGTCACTGCACGTTGCGCTTCGACGACACGAATCCGGTCAAGGAGAGTCTGGAGTACGTGGAATCCATCAAGGAGGACATTCGCTGGCTGGGCTATGACTGGGGCGAGCATCTGCGCCACGCCTCGGACTACTTCGAGCAACTCTATGAGTGGGCGGTGGCGCTGGTGCGGGAAGGCAAGGCCTACGTGGACAGCTCCAGCGCGGACGAGATCCGTGCCTCCCGGGGCACGCTCACCGAACCGGGGCGCGAGAGTCCCTTTCGCCATCGCAGTGTCGAGGAGAATCTGGACCTGCTGGCCCGCATGCGCGGCGGCGAGTTTCCCGATGGCAGTCACGTGCTGCGCGCGAAAATCGACATGGCGTCGCCCAACATGAACCTGCGCGATCCGGTGATCTACCGCATTCTGCACGCATCCCACCAGATGACCGGTGACGCGTGGTGTATTTATCCCATGTACGACTTTACCCAGGGCCAGTCCGACGCCATCGAGCATGTCACGCACTCGCTGTGCTCGCTGGAGTTCGAGGATCATCGGCCGCTCTACGACTGGTTCATCGAGAATCTGGATGTCCCCAGCCGGCCGCGCCAGATCGAGTTCTCGCGCCTGAATCTCAGCTACACGGTGATGAGCAAGCGGCGCTTGAAAAAACTGGTGGACGAGGGCCACGTGAGCGGCTGGGACGACCCGCGCATGCCGACCCTGGTGGCGATGCGCCGGCGTGGGGTCACGGCGGCGGCAATCCGGGATTTCTGCGATCGCGTGGGCGTTACCAAGAAGGACAACGTCATCGATGTGGCGTTGCTGGAGAATTGCGTGCGCGCGGATCTGGATGTCAGAGCCCCGCGGGTGATGGGCGTGCTGCGCCCGCTGCGGGTGGTGGTCGTCAACTATCCGGAAGACGCGGAAGAGGAACTCGATGCCGCCAATCACCCGCAGAATCCGGACATGGGCACGCGAACGGTGCCGTTCTCGCGGGTCATTTACATCGAGCGGGAGGATTTCATGGAGGATCCTCCTAAAAAGTTCTTCCGCATGGCGCCGGGGCGCGAGGTACGGCTTCGCTATGCCTATCTCGTCACCTGTGTGGACGTGGTGAAGGACGCGAGCGGGGAGGTTGTCGAAGTGCACTGTCGCTACGATCCGGAAACCCGCGGCGGATCGGCGCCCGACGGACGCAAAGTCAAGGGCACGATCCACTGGGTGTCGGCGCAACACGCGCTGACGGCCCGGGTGCGGCTCTACGATCGCCTGTTCTCGGTGCCGGACCCGCAATCCGGCGATTTCTCAGAGCACATCAATGCCGATTCCCTCGAGCTTCTGGACGCCGCCCGCATGGAGCCCGGTGTCGCCGACGCCGCGCCAGGCACGCACCTGCAATTCGAGCGCCTGGGCTATTTCTGCGTCGACACGGTGGACAGCCGGCCCGGTACCCCGGTATTCAACCGCACCGTCACCCTCAGAGATTCCTGGGCGAAGCGCGGCCGGTAGATGGTGGAGCCGTGTTTACGACGGGTCCGCCAGGGGCGTGATGCAGCGCGGCTCGTCGACGCGTGCGCTGTTGACCAGGGTGCTGACGGGATAGACGCTCATGGCTTCGGGTGGGTAGGGTTGCAGCAGGGGCAGCACTTCCAAGGGTGCGGTGATTCCGGGGGCCAGCCAGCGCGCGTAGTCGTCTCGGGGAAGGATCACCGGCATGCGGTGGTGAATATCCGCGCCCAGGGCGTTGGCGCCGGTGGTGATGATGGCACACGACTGGACGGGTTCGCCTTCCGTGGGCTGCCAGCGTTCCCAGAGGCCTGCAAAGCAGAACGGAGTGCCGTCCTTCAGATGGAAGTAATAGGGTTGCTTGCGTCCCTGCATGGATTTCCATTCGTAGTAGCCGTCCGCGGGGATCAGACAACGCCGATTTTGGAATGCGCTGCGGAAGGCGGGTTTCTCGGCCACCGTTTCGGCGCGGGCGTTGATCAATCGGTAGTTCGCGTCGGGCGTTCTGGCCCAGTGCGGAATCAGCCCCCAGTGCATGAGTGCGAGCTGCTTGTCCTCGGGCTCCTCCATCCTGCAGACGGGCACCGAGCGGGTTGGCGCGATGTTGTAGCTGGGTTCCAGGGCCAGGTCGACGTCCATGCCGAGCATGCGTGCGATCTCGGGAAGCGTTGCCTTGAGCACGTAGCGTCCACACATTCCAAGATCCCTCCCGCCGGCTGGGCCAAGCATGGTATTAGTTCGTCCCGAGGACGCCAAGCGAAGCGGGCTGTTCATCGTAAGTGCTCGATAAGCCTGACCTTTTCTGGTTGAATATGATGAGGCACGGGCGCGCCGCGCGCCTGGCGCCCAGCACCATGGCCAG
>CAXMNG010000155.1:0-3389 GCA_964194585.1 Salibacteraceae bacterium
CGCGCCGAAGGTCTCACGGATGTTATCGATGCTGAATTCCGAAAATTGCTGCCGGGTATGCAGAATTGCGGCGGTGACGCACTCGTGGTCCAGGTTCAGCTCCCGCAGCATCTCGGCCACGGCGCGTGCGAGGCGCAGTCCGTCGTCGTCGGGGCCTTCCAGGGCCAGCTCGACGATGGCCGCCTGATCCGAGGGAAGGTCGCACAAATACGCCCGCTCCTCGGATGCACGAGATGTGGGATTGCCTGTCACCATGGGTCGATCCTACCAGCCCCGGGGCGGGTGGGTATCAGCGAAAACCCTCATTCTGCCATATGGGCGTTTCCAGGCGTTGGGGTGCCCGGGGTTTCAATGCATTAGAATCAGTCAACATGTGGCGAAGAATGATGGCCCGAGCGCCGCTCGCGGACCTGGCCGGTCCCGGCACTCGATTCGACCCCAGTCGCTTCGCGGGAGACCATGCACGGGTCTCCCGATACGTTCAGCCGACAAAAGCCCGGAGAGGATCTCGGTATGACTTATACCCCCCTGGAGCTGATTTCGAAGCTCGTGGCCTTCGCCACGGTGTCGCGGGACTCCAACCTCGAGCTCATCGAGTTCGTGCGTGCCTACCTGGACGAGCACGGAATCGAGAGCCGTCTGGTTCCCAGTGACGACGGCGCCAAGGCGAATCTCTACGCGACCATCGGACCCATGGTCGAAGGAGGCGTGGTGGTATCGGGCCACACGGACGTGGTGCCGGTGGACGGGCAGCCCTGGGACACCGATCCCTTCACGCTCGTGCAGAAGGACGGACGGCTCTATGGACGCGGAACCGCGGACATGAAGAGCTTTCATGCGGTGGCACTGGCCCTGCTGCCGGAAATGCTGGGACGCAAGCTACAGCGGCCCATCCATCTCGCCCTCTCCTACGACGAGGAGATAGGTTGCCTGGGGGCGCCGCGCATGATCGAGCGAATCGCGTCCGAGCTACCGCGGTCGCGTGCCGTGCTGGTGGGCGAGCCAACCTCCATGTGCGTCGTCAACGCCCACAAATCTCTGACCGGACTCGAAACGGTGGTGACCGGGCACGAGGCGCATTCGAGTCAAACCCACCGCGGCGTGAGCGCCGTCATGACGGCCGCTCGTCTGATTGCCTTCCTCGAGGACATGGCTCGTGAGAATGCCGGAGGGACGCCGTCCGGGATGCCGTTCGAGCCTCCGTTCTCGACGATACACGTGGGTACCGTGAAAGGCGGCACGGCGACCAACATCATCAGTCGCGAGTGTCGCTTCACGTGGGACATGCGTTGCATTCCGGAAGACGAGCCCCAGATCTTTCTCGATCGATTTGCCGAGTTCTGCGGCGATCAGATCCTCCCCGACATGCGCGCCATAGCGCCCGAAGCCGACATCGTCACGCACATCTGGGCGAGCGCGCCCGCCCTGGAGCCGGAGCCCGACGGCGAAGCCGAAACCCTCGCCAAGCAGCTCACCGGATACAACTCCACCGATGTGGTCGCCTACCTGGCCGAGGCCGGACAGTTCCAGCAGGCCGGGTTCTCCACCGTCCTGTGTGGCCCGGGCTCCATCGACCAGGCGCACCAGCCCAACGAGTACATCGAAACGTCCCAGGTGGACGAGTGCGTCGGCTTCTTCCACCGACTCATTGATCTGCAGACACAATGAAATTGGAAACGAGGGGGTTCCCTTTCTAGTCGAGCTCGCCCAGGGTCACCTCTGCCTGCTCCGCGTAGAACCCCATATCCATCCCGCGGTACATCTCAACCGCGGTGCCCAGCTGCTCCCGGGCCTGTGGCCCCTTGTCCATGCGCCGATAGAGCCTACCCAGGCCGGCGTGGCAGTGGGCAGCCACCGGGCGCATGCCGAGATCATCGGCCAGGGCGAGCGCTCTATGATAGTGCTCCTCGGCCTGGTCCATGTCCGGGGGGGCGCGGCCGGCACTGATGTCACCGAGAATCTGGAAAGCCCTCGCCTGAGTGCCCCGGAACCCGCCGTTCGCAGCCCACTCCGCGATGCGCGACGCGGCCCCGGCGGCCTCGTCCATGCTATCGGCGAGAAGGCACACGCTGGCCAGAGCAGTTCTCGCCGTCGGTGTGTCGAAGATCCTGACTTCGGGAGCCAGGGCTTCACTCTCCTTGACGATTCGCAAGGCGTCGCCATCCCGCCCGGCCAACGCCTGCGCCAGACCCAACACTGCGGCCGTTGTCGGGTAAATGACGCCGAGATCAAATGTCTTGCAGAGTTCGGTGGCCTGCTCCAGCGACGATATCGCCTCGGCGTGGGCACCGCGACTGAGGAGGACGTGACCCAGGTTCAAATTAGCGGTAGCCATGCTGTAGGCCTGCCCCGCGGTCTCGGCAATCGAAAGCGCCTCCTTAGCGTGCACCACGGCGTCTTGGAACTCGCCACGCTCGGCGAGAGACCAGGCGAGCCAGGTGCGCGACAGCACCGAGGGCAAGCCGGTAAGGCCGAGCCGTTCGTAGGCCCGCTCGCCCGTGAGGATCTCCACGTTTCGCTGACAATGGTCGATGGCCTGACGATAGTCTCCGGTGTTGAAAAAACCCTGCCCCAGAAAGAAGTTCGCCACGACCTCGAGGGCGAAGTCTTCGAGCTCCGAGGCGATGGCGCGCGCGCGCTGGCCCTGCTCCTCGGCGCGCTGCGGATCGCCCATCCGCCACAGGTACTGGGTCAGGTAGGCGGATGTCCACCCCAATCGATCTTGGTCCCCCAGACCGGAAGCCAGCTGCTCCGCCTCCCGAAGGTGTTCGAAGACGCGCTCGTGGTCGCCGAGGGCTTGGAGTGAGCTTCGCAGGGCTAAACGTAAGTCGATCCCTTCCTTAATGGTCTCTTGGGTCTCGGGCAGATGGCCGAGAGCGACCAGCGCCTGCTCGAGATAAGCAGTTGCTTCGTGGTAGGCGCTGCGCGCGGCGGCTTTGGCGCTGGCTTGACGAAGAAAGCCCACGGCCCGGTCCCACTGCTCGCCGTGAAAGGCGTGGTGAGCGAGCCGTTCGGTTTGTTCGCTCAAGCGACCGTCATAAACCGTCTCAATGGCGTCGACGATGCGGGCGTGCAGCCGACGGCGCTGCTCGTTCAGAAGCGTTCCGTAAGCCACCTCATGGGTAAGCGCGTGCTTGAAGGTGTACTCGACATCCGGGAACAGGCTCGCTTCGTAGAGAAACTCCAGGACTTGCAAGTGCGAGAGGCTCCGGCGCAGGGAGAATTCGGCTTGGCCGTACAACAACTGAAGCAGCGAAAACGGAATGTTCTTGCCGATGACCGCGGCCGTTTCCAGCAGCTGTTTCTCCTCACTCGGCAGCCGATCGATGCGTGCCGCGAGAACCGTCTGCACCGTCGCCGGCACCTGGACGGATTCGATGGGCCTTGCC
>CAXMNG010000156.1:0-5527 GCA_964194585.1 Salibacteraceae bacterium
GGCGGCCTGTTCATCCCCACCAGTAAGTCCTACCGGCTGGGCGATGAGGTTTTCATGCTGCTGACGCTGATGGACGAGAAAGAGAAGCTGCCCATCGCCGGGCGCATCATCTGGCTGACGCCGAATGGCGCCCAGGGAAACCGCACCGCCGGGATAGGCGTTCAATTCAGTGAACTGGATAAGGGCCAGACCCGCAACAAGGTCGAAAACTATCTTGCCGCGGCACTGAAGTCAGAGCGACAAACCCACACCATGTAAGATCGCCTCTCGCGCCAGTCTGAAGCTGACCAGCAAAGCCACTGGTGAAACGGAATTCTGCTCACCTATTCGATAACGCGCCCAGCATACTCTCGCTCGCCGCCAGCCGCTCCAACTCCTGACAATAGCCGTACTTGCCCTCAACGAATATCTGCGGATTGGCAAGATAGGGCAGGCGCTCGAAGTTGAGTTCCTCGTAAGCCTCGCGCCAGGCAACCACGATGCGCTCGGAAACGTCAGGATGGATAACCCATCCGTGATCGACATTGGGAAAGCGCGCGAAGTCCACCAGTCCAGCGGTGACGTCGTCGACACCTTGATCGTAGTTCTGATTAATGTCGACTTCGATGATCACCGGCTCTTCGAGATCGGCGCTCATGCGCTCTTCCATCGCGCTCACCAGAGTTCCGCACTGCCACATCATCTTGACGCGCTGGTCGGGCGCGTAAATCCCAAACATCAAGTCCACGTCGGCAGTTGCCGGTAGCGATGCGCCAAGCCCCACGCCGAGTAGCGCCGCGCTCAAAACTTTTCTGATGCAGATGCTCATGACAGTTCTCCCCGAACTAATCGTGTCCGTTGATTTCTCTATGTTTTACTGAAGTTCGTAGGGTTATCGGGCCCGGGGATAGGCCGCTTGATAGCCTTCGACGGGACGGTCGTCACATTCCGATGGCCCGCCTGTGACCTTCCTCCCAAATTTGTGGATAGAGCGGACCAGAGGTGCCTACGGCTGTCCAAAACGGTCTTCGCCGATGGCTAGTGATCTCGGGCGGCGCAGTGCTAGCATGCTTCTCGTTCCTGACAGGATTGGAGGAACGCAATGACTATTGACTCGAATTCCGCACGCTGGGTGCATCGTAATTTGCTGGTGCTGCGTTTCGCACTCTTCAATATCGTCGCCGCTGGTCTTCTAGCTGCCATATTCATGCACGGTTGGCTCGACGGCGCCATGTCGGGTTATACGGCTTGGTTGACCTTCGGTATCGCCGCCGTTTTTGTTTTTGGTTTGCTGTTGTGCGCGCAACGCGTCTGGCGCACGAACGACGAATTGAACGCGGCCACTCAAGCCGACCCGCCGGATCAATCGCGCGTCGGGCGTTATCTGGCGAAGGTGGCGGGGCGTCCCGCCGAGAGTCGCACCATCAGCGCCAACCTTCTGCGCAATCGACTGGGAAACCGGATCACTATTGTTCGCCAGACCGCCGACAGCCTGGTATTTCTCGGGCTCGTCGGCACGGTCATCGGATTTATCGTCGCTTTGTCCGGCGTCGACCCACAGGCAAGCGCACAACTCGACGAAGTGGCGACCATGGTTGCCACTCTCGTCGCGGGTATGTCGATTGCCTTGTATACGACACTGGTCGGCGCCGTACTGCACGTGTGGCTGATGGTCAATCATCGATTGCTTGCCACCGGCACCTCCAACCTGTTCAACGCCATCGTCGAGCTGGGAGAGCAGCGTGTGGGAGTCTGACGATTTTCACGCGGATTCCTCCGGTACGGTATTCCGTGACGTGCTCATGCTGGCGCTCATCGGTTTCGTGGCCATGGTGGTCATGCTCCTGCCGCACATCAGCAAGACTCAGGATGAAACGGACGAGCACACGCCGCCAGGTAACGTAGTCGTGGAAATGCACTGGCCCGACGAGCTCCCCGTGGACGTCGATCTGTGGGTGCAGGCGCCAAACGATGTCCCGGTCGGCTTCTGGAACCAAGGCAGCCAGTTCTTCAACCTGCTGCGAGACGATTTGGGCATTGAAGGCGACGCCAGCGGGCGCAACTACGAAGTGTCATACAGCCGCGGCATTCTGGCCGGTGACTACACGGTCAACGTGCACATGTACGGAAAGATCCCCGCCGGTGTGGTAGTGCCGGTTCGCGTGGTGGTGAGCGTGAAGGCGAAGTACGACAGTCTGCGACAGATTCTCCAGACCAGCGTCGAGCTGCAGCGCCGCAATCAGGAGGAAACGGCCTTCAGATTCCGATTGAGCGGGGATGGCGAGCTGGTGCCGGGGAGCGTCACGACCCTGAGACGCAGGCTCATTACGGCGAGGCCGTGAGGACGGCGCAATGAACGATTTGTTCATCGTCTTCCTTGCCCTGCTCGGCGTGGTAGCGCTGCTTGCGACCATCACCATCTGGTCGCGGCGACGTGCGACGGTCCGAACGTTGGCGGTTGTCCTGACTGCCCTGTTCATACCGATCGGCTATCTCGGTGTTACCGAGTTACTGAGCCAGCCCAAGCCAATGCAGCACGAGTGGTTCAAACGCCACGTGGACGAGGCGACGTTGCTCGGTGTCAGCGTACGTGAAGGGCGGGCTATATATCTCTGGCTGCGTTTGGATGATTCCCTCGAGCCGCGATACTACGTGCTGCCGTGGCAGCAACAGCTGGCGGAGAAATTGCAGAATCTCGTCGACGAGGCGATACAAGACGGTGCCTCGGTGACGATCGCGAATCCGTTTTCGCGCAAGTCATTCGATGATCTCGGCAACATGAACATGCGTATCATCCGCCCGCCGCAACCACCCCTGAAGCCGCCGTCTCCCCCGCCGCAATTTTTCAACCCGCGCGAGCACAGCACCTGAGCCCACCCTCTTGCTGTCGCCACAGCCTTCCGGCGACTGGACCGATCGTCGGTCTCATGATCGGCCTCCCAGTCAGATATACTGCTTTCGCCGGGATCGAGGCGAGCAGAAGCAGAAATCGGGTGGAGACCATGTCGGACGAAAACAAAGCTCAGCTGCAGGAGACGGTGCTGCACGATTGGCACGTGGCACATCAGGGGAAGATGGTTGCCTTCGGCGGTTGGGACATGCCGGTACAGTACAAGACCGGCATCATCCGCGAGCATCTCGCGACCAGGCGCGATTGCGGCCTGTTCGACGTGTCGCACATGGGCCGGTTCATGGTGCGCGGGAAGGGCGCCCAGGCATTTCTCCTCCAGGTCCTGACCAACAGCGCGCGTGCCCTCGAGGTCGGTCAGGCGCAATACACCTTCATCGCCACCGAGACCGGCGGTGCTGTCGACGATGCGTACCTCTACCGGCTCGCCGAGGACGAGTACCTGCTGGTGGTGAATGCCTCCAACCGCGGCAAGGATTGGGACTGGCTCTGCGCGCACAATCACCAGCCCGACGTCAGCATGGAGAACATCAGCGAAGAACTCGGCATGATTGCGTTGCAGGGTCCGAACTCGGCCGGCTTGATGGAGCAGATCGCCGACAAGCGCGAGCTGCCAGAAGCCAAGCGCAACTGGTTGCGCACGGTGACCATGGATGACCAGCCGGTCATCGTTGCGCGTACCGGATACACCGGGGAATCCGTCGGCTTCGAGCTGTTTCCGCCGCGCGACTACACGGTTGCGCTTTGGGAAAAGTTGATCGCGCTGGGCGCTGCTCCCGTAGGCCTGGGCGCCAGGGACTCGCTGCGTCTGGAAGCCGGCTTGCCATTGTACGGACACGAGCTCGGCGGCGATGTGGAAGAGCACGAGATACCGGTTTTCGCCAATGATCTTGCGCGCTTCGCGGTGCGGCCCGCCGACGAGCTCGACTACATCGGTAAGCACGCCCTCGAGCGCCAGCGCCACGAGTTCATCGAGATCAAGCGTGGCGAGCTGCATGCGCCCCTCGCAGAGCGGGTGCTGCCGCGCATCGTTCAGCCCATCGCGGTTTTTCAGGGACGCAAGCCGTTACGCGCGGGCCACCGGGTCCTGCATGACGGAAAAGACGTGGGCTACGTCACCTCCGGCAGCAGCGTTCCCTACACCCGCTTCTACGGGCAGGGGATCACGGCGACGCCCTCCGACGAGCACGACCTGCGCCCCATCGGCCTCGCGCTCATCGATTCGAACCTCGGCTATCGCACCGACAAACCGGTGATTCTGAAAGTGCGTGACGATCGCGGTAACAGCTCCGAGGCGGAACTGGTCGAGCGCCACATGTGGCCGTCGGCACCTTTCGCGCGCACCTATACGGGATTCGCGCCGGCGCCGGCGATGGTCCGGGCGAGCCCGGAAACGGTGTCGGAGATGGCGGCTGCGCTGGCCGCCGATGCACGCTCGAATACGGTTTGGCGCCGGACCCGGTGCATCAATCTAATTCCGTCCGAGCAATGCACCTCGGCATTCGTGGATGCGTTGTGCACAGCCGATCCGTCCTCCCGCTACAACGAGCACAATCGCCTCAAGGCTCTCGGGGCCGGTGCCCCCGAGGTGCGCTACTACAAGGGCACGGCATTCATCATGGACAAGGAAGAGGAGCTCAAGGCGGCTCTCAGAAGCTTCTTCCAGTGCTCCCAGGCGGAGACCCGCGTCATCAGCGGTCAGATGGCCAACGACACGGTCTACGACGCCCTCAAGCAGTTCAAGAATCGCTTTCGCGCCGGCCGGCCCGCCGAGCTGCTGCGCCGCGTGCTGGTCCACGATCTCAACAAAGGCGGACACCTGAGCGCTCAAATCGGCGGGGCGCTCAAAAACTACGTCATGCTGGACCCGGAGACCGGACGGCCGGCGGTGTCCCATTTCCCGTTCTGTGCCGACAATCCCTACCGCGTCGACGTGCTAGCGACCAAGGCGTTGATCGCCGAAGTGCGCCCGGAGCTCATCGTGTTCGGGCGCAGCGTCATCATTCAAACCGAACCGGTGCGCGAGATTGCCGAGTTCGTGCATGGGGAGTTCGGCGCCGACAATCCCCGCAGGCCACTGATCATGTACGACGGTGCCCACGTGCTGGGCTTGCTGGGCAGGTATTTTCAGTCACCGCTGGAGGAGGGCGCCGACGTGGTCACCGGCTCCACCCACAAGACCTTTTTTGGTCCCCAGCGCGGCGTCATTCTCAGTAACATCGAGGCCGGGTCGCCCTTCGAGGGCTTCTGGCGCAATGTGGAGTCGCGGACCTTTCCCGGTCACGTGAGCAACCACCATCTGGGCACGCAACTGGGTCTGCTGGGTGCCACCTACGAGATGCTGGAGTTCAAGGACGAGTATCCGCGCCAGGTCGTCGCCAATGCCAAGGCCTTCGCGCGGGCGCTGCACGATCAGGATTTGGTGGTGGAGGGCGACCGGGAAGTGGATTTCACCCAGACCCACCAGGTACTTCTGCGCGTGGCCCGGGCCAGGGGGGAGTGGGCCGCGGACCGTCTGGAGCAGAACAACATCATCACCAATCCCCAGGCCTTCTACGACGATCCGAGCTTCGCGGCATCCAGCGGCGTGCGCATGGGCACACCGGAGATGACCCGCTACGGCATGGGCGAGGCGGATTT
>CAXMNG010000157.1:0-4483 GCA_964194585.1 Salibacteraceae bacterium
CACTGGCGACGCTGGGAAGCGTCGTCCATGGAAGAGGCGCGCCGCTCCGGTCGGCTCGTATTCATAACCGTTGGATACTTTTCGTGTTACTGGTGCCACGTGATGCGTCGCGAGAGCTTCAGCGACGCGCGCATCGCGGACCTGCTGAACACGGAATTCGTTCCGGTGATGGTGGACAGGGAGCTCGAGCCCGCCCTCGACGATTACCTCAACACTTTCGTTCGGGCCACGCGCGGATATTCGGGCTGGCCCCTCAACGTATTTCTGACCCCCCGGGGCCACCCGTTGCTGGGCACCGTGTATCTGCCGCCCGAGCAATTCCAGACCCTGCTCCGGAGGGTGACGGCAGCGTGGCAGGAAAAGCGTGGCGAGCTCGAGAAGGCGGCCGCGGAAGTCACCGATGAATTGCAGTCAAGCGACCGGGAGATCGTGGAGCTGACTCTGGATCGCACCAGCGTGGCGCGCATTCTCGAGACATTCGTCCAGCAATCCAACGACATCGCCGACGAGCTGGCCGGCGGCTTCGGCGACACCAGCAAGTTTCCCAGCGTACCGCAGCTGCGCACATTATTGCTGGTGCAGAGCATGACCCCGGATCCGCGCCTGGCCGAGTTTCTGATGCTCACGCTACGCCAGATGGCCGACAAAGGCCTGCGCGACCAGCTTGGGGGCGGCTTCTTTCGCTATACCACGGATCCCAATTGGTTGGCGCCACATTTCGAGAAGATGCTCTACGACAATGCGCTGCTGGCGGATCTCTATCTGCAGGCTGCGGAGATCCTCGAGACACCGACGCTGGCGCTGGTCGGCCATGACACGCTGGATTTCATGCTGGCCGAGCTGTGGCGGGACGGCGCCTTCGACGCCAGTCTTTCGGCGGTCGACGACAAGGACGTGGAGGGCGGGTACTACCTCTGGGATCGTGCAACGCTCGAGCGCGTGCTCGATGCGGACGAGCGCGGAGTCGCGGGCCTCGCCTGGCAGCTCGCGGGGAGGCCGCCATTCGAATCAGGCTATCTGCCTCTCGCCGGTGCCGATCGGGCGACGATTGCCGAGCAGTTGGCCATAGACGGCGAACACGTCGACGCTTTACTGGAATCGGCCAGGGATAAATTGCGGGCTGAACGCCGAAAGCGAACGCTCCCGCGGGACAGCAAACAGCTCACCGCCTGGAACGGCATTGCCCTCGGGGCCCTTGCACGTGCCGCGGCACGGCCCGATGGCGCTCGCTACCTGGCGGCCGCGCAGCGCTTAGGCGACGTGTTCGCCTCGGAACTGTGGACCGGCTCGGAGCTGCTGCGCGCCCGGGGCGCCGACAGTGGTTCCGGCCAGGGTACCCTGCAGGACTATGCCTATGCCGCCGAGGGTCTGCTGAGCCTGGCGAAGACGTCGCATTCGATGGCCGGCTATGAGCTGGTGCGCCGAATCCTCGTCGACGCGTGGCGGCGATTTCACACGGAGCAGGGTTGGCGGCGCACCGATGAGTCTCTGATACCTATGCTGCATCCGTCGCCCGCGATATCCGATGGCCCGATGCCGTCACCGTCGGCGACGATACTCGCCGTGACTTTGGAAACGGCCGCGTTTCTTCACGACCAGGAGCTGCGTGAGCAAGCCGAAGCGGCAATGCGGCGGACAGGCGCAGCCCTGGCCGAGGAACCATTTTTTTATGCCAGTCACGTAGCGGTTCTCGCGCGCTTCGCTTCGAAAGCGCGCTGAATCGGCTCAGCGTAAATTCGGTTATAATCGCCGCCATCACGCAACAAACAATCGAGATCGACCGATGCGCCGGATGGCGAAGAACTTGACGGATATGGACGAAGCAGCAGCGACCGCCGCGGCGTTGCTGAAGGCGCTCGCCAATGAGGATCGATTGCTGATTCTTTGTCATCTGGCCGCGGGCGAAAAGAACGTCACCGAGCTGCAGGAAATTCTCGGCATCCGGCAACCGACGCTCTCCCAGCAGCTGTCACGGCTGCGCTTCGAGGGGTTGGTCGAGTTCCGGAGAGACGGCAAGAACATCCACTATCGTCTTGCCAGTGACGAAGCGGCGAAGGTATTAGAGGTACTCTACGAGCTCTACTGCGCCCCGGTTTCCCGCACGGCAGCGCCGGCCAGAAGCAACCGGCGAGGAAACAAAGCAAAGGGTAACGCGCGGGTTCGCGCCGTGCCGGCCTGATAACGCTCCCGCGCGCCTTTAAGAGCTTCGCGCTCGCTATTTGACCACCGCGCTCTGCCAGAGTTGCTCCTGCTCGTTGGCCTGGGCCACGGCCATGTCACCCTGCATCTTGGCCTTCTTGGCGAGCTGCTCGGCCGTCTCGTAGTCGCCCTTGCCGGCTGCCTCCTTGGCCTTCTTCAGAATCTTGCCGGTATCGCGCCATTCGAATTTCATCGATGCCGCCTTCTTGCGGGCCGCCTCGGCGGCTTCGTAAGAGGCATCGAAAGACTTCTCGTCGGCCGACACCGTATTGCCGGCAAAAGCCACCACCAGACTCGCGCCCATGACGGCCACAATGGTTGAGAGTTTACGCATTCTCATCCCCCTCCTCGTTACGCTGTCACTGCCGCGACGCCGGGCCATTGATGGGTACGCCGTTGCTCATAGCGGTGTGAAAATACTCGAGATTCCGGTACTCGGGGCTCTGGGCTTTGAACGGCTTCGCACGCACCTGCTTGTTGCAGCCGCCGTAGCGCCGCTGCAGGGTGCCGAGGCCCTTCCACTTTTTCCGATACACCGGGAAATGACTCGTCTGGCCGACGGCCGTGCTGAGCAGGTTGGCGCGGACCATTCTGCCCGCCGAGCCGATATGGCAGTTGGCGCAGGAGAAATTGAGCTGGCCGCGCTTGGAATAGTAAAAGCGCTTGCCGTCCTCGTAGGCGGCCAGGGCGCGCGGATTATCGGGGATCACCACGTTGATCTTGTTACCCTTCGAGAGGGAGGTCAGATACGCGCCCAGTTGCGCGATGGCTCCCTTCTTGTACTTCAATGGCTTTTCGCCGTTCGCCTCCCGGCACAGGTTGATGGCCCACTCCAGGGTCACGACCTCGCCGCGATCGGCATCCCACTTGGGATAGTCCTGGCGTATGCCGTTCTTGTAGTTCGGAAAACAATCCGCATAGCCTTTGCCGTTAGCGAAGGCCGTGTGGAACAGCTTGTCGCCCTTCTCCACGTCCTCTTCCCACGGCGGAAACTCTTCGAAGTTCATCCACGCATCTCGCCGAACCTCGTCGAGAGCGTAAATGCCATCTCCCATTTCCGCCAGAGTGAGGCCGAACCGATCCTTGAAATACTTCTGAAAGGCGTCGATGTCCTGCTGTGGTCCAGCGTCTGCCAGGCCGGTCATCAAGGCCAGACAGATTCCCAGGATAGTCGCTATTCTTCGCTGCATCTTCAGGTCCCTCCCCGGGGAATTGGTACGCAGATGGAGCCCATTGGACCCTGAAACATAGGGCCCTGAACCCCGACTTGGGGCTCACGGGTTATTTGATAGTCACTTCGCCGGAGGCGCTCTCACCCTTGTTGTCCACCCAGGAGAGCTTGACGGTTTCGCCCTTTTTTGCGCCCTTGACGTCAAACGACATGTACGGGTCCTTGGAAACTCCCGGGCCCAGGTATGCCGTCATGACCGTCTTTCCGTTGACCTCACATTTCACTTCCGTGATGTAGTGAGCCGGGATCTCGTTGCCGGTCTTCTTGTCCTTGCGGTTTCCGGTCTCCATAGGGTGCTTGAGAAGCGACTTGACCGTCACGGTCCCGTTCTTCTCCTTCGCTCTGATCTTTATCTTCGCCATTATGAATTCCTCGCCACGTTGCAGACTGAGTTGCCAGCGCGCCTAGCCCCCGCAGCCACCGATGGTGACCTTGACTTCCTTACTGGCGCTGTACAGCTTGCCGCCGGCCTTGACCACGGCATGCACGTCCGAGGTCTTAGCCATTTTGATGCGTGTCGACACCAACCCTCCCGAGCTCGGCGTCAGTTCGAATGAAGCCGCCAGAGGGTTCGGATTGTTCGGCACGATGATGCTCACCGACTCCGCATTGGCGAGGTCAGTTTTTACCGTAATCGGCACCACGGCGCCGTTCTCGGCGATGTCCGGCGCCTTGATGCTGACGTGGCTGCTGTCCGTAGTCGTGCTGCTGTACAGCGTGTTCATCACGTCGTCGTACTTTTCCGCACCGAAGGCCGCCTTGGGCCTTGCTGCAAACACCTTGAGCGGCACCACGAGGATGGCGGCGGCAACACCCAGGGCCGTGTGCAGAAACTTTCTGCGGTGAATGGTCATGATACTTAGACTCCTGATACGGTGCTCCGAATCTCAGAGCGTATACAGATACTCGACAATGTTATCGATTTCCTTGTCCGTCAAGACGCGATGCTTGCCGAAAGGCGGCATCATCGACTGGGGATTGATCACGGTCGCGTCATAAATCTGCGCGCGCAACACCGCTTTGTCGGGGAAGCGTGCTTTCATGGCGAGCAGT
>CAXMNG010000158.1:0-3994 GCA_964194585.1 Salibacteraceae bacterium
GCAGACACCGTATCAAAGAATCCCACCAGTCATCGTGCGCGAAACAATCTGGGACGCGTGCTCACCGAGCAGGGTAAACGCGAGCAGGCCGCCCGGCAGTTCGACGCAGCGATTGAGATCAAGCCGGACTACGCCGAGCCCCACAACAACCTCGGGACCCTGCACGCCCGGGCCGGGCGCTTCGATGAGGCGCAAGCGCACTTTGCCACCGCGATCGACTTGAATCCTCGCTACGCCCAGGCGTACAACAATTTCGGCGTGGCGCTGCTCAGTCAGGGGCTCGCGTACCAGGCGGCGTCGCGCTTGAGTCAGGCGGTGCGCCTGGCGCCCGGATACGCCAATGCCCACGCGAATCTCTCCACGGCGCTGTCACGACTGGGACGACCCCAGGCGGCCTGCCGGCAGTTGCGCATCGCGATACGCCTGGACCCGACAGTGCCCCACCGTCAAGCGGCGCTGGCAGGATGCCAGACAGATTCAAAAACAAACTGACGGGAAGTATCATACTCACTGATTTCTGGCAGACAAACGCACGGGGAGAATCGCTTGAGCGCAATCGAACTCTATACATGGGCGACGCCCAACGGCCGCAAGGTGTCCATCATGCTCGAGGAGCTCGGGCTCGAGTACAACGTCCACCCCATCGACATCTCGAAGGGTGAGCAGTTTCAAGAGCACTTCCTGGCGATCGCGCCGAACAACCGTATTCCCGCCATCATCGACCCCGACGGTCCCGACGGCGAGCCCATGGGATTGTTCGAATCCGGCGCAATTCTCATATATCTGGCCGAGAAAACCGGCAGCAAACTATTTCCGGGTAGCGGCCTGCCACGCGTTCGCACTCTGGAGTGGTTGATGTGGCAGATGGGCGGCGTGGGGCCCATGTTCGGTCAAGCGCACCATTTCCTGTTCAAACCCAAAGAAGACGTTCCCTACGGGAAGAAGCGTTACCGTGATGAGACCAATCGTCTCTATAAGGTGATGAACAAACGGTTGGGGGAAGTCGCGTACCTGGCGGGTGAGAATTACAGCATTGCGGACATCGCGACCTATCCCTGGGTGGCGCGCTTTCCCCGTCACCAGGTGGACTTGAACGACTATCCCGACGTGAAACGCTGGTTCGACACCATCGGTGAGCGCCCTGCCGTCGAAAAAGGCATGTCGGTGCCTTTTCTCAACTGACGTTCAGTTTTCGTCGGCACCTTGCGATCGTTCCAGGATCGCGTGCAGCAAGACATTGGCGCCGGCCTCTACATCCTCCGGCGTCGCGCTTTCAATCTCATTGTGACTGATCCCGCCCTTGCAGGGGATGAAGATCATGCCGGTGGGAGCCGTCCGGGAGACGTAAACCGCATCGTGGCCGGCACCGCTCACGATCTCCATCGAAGGATAACCCAACAACTCGGCGCTCTTGCCCACGGCAGCCACGCATTGCCGATCGAAGGCCACGGGTGGCGAGTACCAGACATCGTTGACCGTGCACGCCAATCCCCGTTCCTCGACGACGCTTTCGGCCACAGCTTTCAATCCGGCGTCCATGTCGACGAGTTGCCCCTCATCGGGGTGACGAAGATCGACACTGAAGGTAACGACTCCCGGCACGGTGTTCCGCGACGCCGGCTCGCTGTGGAAATCGCCGACCGTGGCGCGCCCGAAAGGTGGTCTGTCCAGAGCCAGCGCGTAGATCCCCGGAATCAACGCGGCGGCGCCGGCAAGGGCGTCGCGGCGGACGTTCATGGGCGTCGGTCCGGCGTGCGCCTCATCGCCGGTGACAATGACGTCGTACCAGCGGATCCCCTGAACGCCTGAGACGATGCCGATGGTCTTGTTCTCGTTCTCGAGTATCGGACCCTGCTCGATGTGTGCTTCGAAGAATGCGCCGAAGCGATGCCCGCCGATCTCTTCCGATCCTTTGTAGCCGATACTCGTCAGCGCCTCTTTCACACTGGCGCCTTCACGGTCCAGATGCTCCCAGGTGGATTCCAAACCAAAGACGCCGGCATAGACACCGGAACCCATCATGGCCGGATCGAAGCGGGCGCCCTCTTCGTTCGTCCACATTGCCAGTTCCACCGGCGCATCGGTCTCCACTTGATTGTCGTTCAGAGTCCGCATGACCTCGAGGCCCGCGAGTACGCCGTAAACACCGTCGAACCTGCCGCCGGTTGGCTGGCTGTCCAGATGACTACCGGTGCCGATGGTCGGCCGCTCATCGAATCTACCCGAGCGTCGCGCGAAAATATTTCCGATTTTATCCACGCGCACTTTCAACTCGGCCTCCTCGCACCATCGTACGAATAAATCTCGGCCATCCTTGTCGACGTCGCTCAAAGCCAGTCGGCAAACACCGCCCTTGGCGGTTTCACCAATCTTCGCCATTTCCAACAGGCTATTCCACAAACGTTGACCGTCCACCTGCATATTGCGCGTCACAGTCGGCTCACCTCCCGAAATCGGTGTCCCGGAATTCCGTATGGTGAAGTGGGCCTCTCGGCAGATGTTGTCGCCGCGGCCAATGGCCGTACGCCCGAATTCGATCGTCCATACGGCAGGGGCCATATGAACGAAAAGGTGACTCCGGGCAGTACATAATCACGAAATGCCTAAACGCCACTTACTGTTCTGTATTCAAAAGCTTATGGCCAGTTACACGAAGCCGTAAACGCACCCACAACAAATTTCCAGCAGCCCCGAGGAATTTCTTCGACCTACCGCCTGATTCCACTAGCCAGAGCCTCGACTCACAGGCTACGCTACTACAAGGACGCGCAGGATGCGCGAATTCCTTATCGTCAATGGCGATGCGCAAGTCGGTGGTTGGTGGGGATAGCTCGGGGGGACTGTCGACTAACGTGGCACCGCATGATCTCAACGCCGACAGAGATCCGCTTCCTGGAACCGGGAGCCGTATCTTCACGAGCTTCGGCAGCGGCATTCGCCAGTCCGTGCTCAAGTTGCCGTTGGTATTGAACTCCGTCGGCGGATTCGCCATCGGCATGGCGACGATATTTCTGGCCGTCGCCAACTTCACCGATCACGAAATGCTCAAAGCCTTCTGGCTTGGCGCATTCACCACGACCCTGCTCGGCTCCATATCGTTGCTTGGAACGACGAAGTTCGCGGCACTCAGAGCAAATCAGCGCAATTTGCGCATGCAACGCGCCCACGACCGAATGCTGCACCAGCTCGTGGATGCCTCACCCGCCATGGTGTCTTATGTGGACAGCGATGGGCGCTTCAGGTTGACAAATCGTGCCTTCGAAGAGTGGCTTGGCGCGACTCGCGACGACCTCTATGGCCGCCACCTCCGGGACGTGTTGGGCGATGGCCCCTTCGAGGCGATCCGCGGCCACGTGGAACGAGCGATGCGAGGCGAATCCGTACGTTTCGAGCGGTTTATTTCGACATTGGACGGCGAGTCCCGTTATGTTGACAGCATACTGACGCCGCATTTCGGCGAGAAGAACAAGGTCACCGGAGTCTTCGAGATGATCGTCGACATCACGGATCGCAAGCGTATAGAAGAAGCGCTCCGTGACAGTGAGGAAAGACACCGGGCTCTGGTCGAAAACTCGCCGGTGTGCATACTCGAAATGAATCTTGGCGGTCACCTCGAAACCCTGAATCTGGCAGGACGCGCCATGATCGGCGAGGACGATCGATCGCACGTGTTCGGTCTGTCCTTCGTCGACATCGTCGCTCCCGCCGACCGGCAACGCATCTCCGGTCTTCTGGACCGTGTTCGCGCAGGAGAAGCCACCCAGGCGGAGTTCGGCGCCTTAATCGAAAAAGAGCGGCGCGTATTTTCCGCGAGCTTTCTCCCGCTACGCAGTCCCGACGGCAAAGTGCAAAAGCTCATGGGTGTCATGCAGGACATCACCGATGCGCATAATCTTGCCGATGAATTGTCCTATCGTGCCAGCTACGATGCGCTCACGGGCTTGGTCAATCGGCGCGAATTCGAGCAACGCCTGGAACGCGTGCTGGATACCGC
>CAXMNG010000159.1:0-5304 GCA_964194585.1 Salibacteraceae bacterium
GATCGATTCGACACGCATCTGAGCCGGATTTCCTATCGTGTCCCCGAGCTGATTCGCGATGCGGTCGTAGACGTCACAGGCAGCGACCAACTCGGATGGCGAATCATGGACCTCGGATGCGGCACAGGCCTGTGCGGTGAACTCATGCGACCGCTGGCGGCATTCCTGGCGGGGGCCGATTTGTCGCCACGCATGATTGCCAAGAGTCGTGAGCGCAATATTTACGATTCGTTGATTACCGGGAGCATAGAGGACGCGCTCGATGGGCAGGAGCGCGCCTTCGATCTGATCGTCGCCGGCGACGTATTCACCTATATCGGCGATCTCGCCAGTGCCTTCGCGGGCGCCGCCCGCGCATTGAGCCCGGGCGGATTGATGGCTTTCTCCATCGAGGAGGCGGACGGCGACAACTACCACCTGTGCCCGACCGGCCGCTATGCACACTCCCCGGCGTACGTGGACGATACCGCCATTGTCTCGGGCTTGTCCGTGGTCCGCCGACGGGACGTCGTCTTGCGCAATGACCCGGAGCCGATACGGGGTCAGATCGTCGTGCTCGTAAGAGGCACATAGCCTGCATGTAGCATCGAAACGCGGTTGCTCGCACCCCGTTCCGCATGCCATGCGTTGGCGCACGGTCAGGCATTCTCTACACTCGGGCGTTTCCCGCATCGGCGCAAGCGCACCAATCCCCGCAACCCCAACGGCGTTCGAGACCTGACATGAGCAAAAACGGCAGATGGGATTTCTGGATCGACCGAGGCGGCACGTTCACCGACGTGGTGGCACGCACCCCTGATGGCCGCGTCCTGAGCCATAAGCTGCTCTCGGAGAACCCGGAGGCCTACCGGGACGCGGCGGTTCAGGGCATCCGGAATCTGATGGGCGTCGAAAAGGGCGGGCGCATCCCCACCGAGCGCATCAGCGCCGTCAAGATGGGTACTACGGTGGCCACCAACGCGCTGCTGGAACGCAAGGGTGACCGGCTCGCACTGATCACCAACGAAGGCTTTGCCGACGCGCTGCGCATCGGCTACCAGATCCGGCCTGAGTTGTTCAACCGCCACATCGTCAAGCCCGAGATGCTTTTCGAGCAGGTCTACGAAGTGGCGGGTCGCATCACCGCCGACGGGCACGAAGAGCAGGCGCTGGACGAGGATGCGGTGCGCGAGGCACTCGAGGGGGCCCGGGAGGCCGGTATCGACGCGGTCGCCATCGTCTTCATGCACAACTTCCGGCATCCGCAGCACGAGCGCCGCGCCGCAACCATGGCAAGAGACATGGGCTTCGCGCAGGTGTCACCCAGTCACGAGATCAGCGGCCTCATCAAGTTCATCAGCCGCGGCGATACCACGGTGGTGGACGCTTATCTCTCGCCCATTCTCGGCCGTTACGTGCAGCAGGTGGCCTCGGAGCTGGATCTGGAGAACACCGCCGCGCGATTGATGTTCATGATGTCCTCCGGCGGTCTCACCGACGCGAGCCTGTTCAAAGGCAAGGACGCCATTCTTTCGGGGCCGGCGGGCGGCGTGGTGGGAATGATCGAGACCTCCGCGTTAGCGGGCTACGAGCGGGTGGTGGGTTTCGACATGGGCGGCACTTCCACCGACGTGTCCCACTACGCGGGAGAGTTGGAGCGCACCTTCGAAACCGAGGTCGCGGGCGTGCGCATGCGCGCGCCGATGATGCAGATCCACACCATCGCCGCCGGTGGTGGCTCGGTACTCACCTATGACGGGGCGCGTTTCCGTGTCGGCCCCGAATCCGCCGGCGCCAATCCGGGACCACGCTGCTACCGCAGAAACGGCCCGTTGGCGGTCACCGATGCCAACCTCATGGTGGGTAAGCTGCTTCCCCGGCACTTCCCGCGGATCTTCGGTCCCGGCCAGGATCAGCCTCTCGATGATGCGTCGGTGCGCGAAGAGTTTCAGAAGCTGGCCGAGCGTGTGGGAGATGGAAGAAGCTCCGAGCAGGTAGCCGAGGGATTTCTGCGCATCGCCGTCGACAGCATGGCCAACGCCATCAAGAAGATCTCCACCCAGCGCGGTTACGATGTCACCCGCTACGCGCTCAACTGTTTCGGTGGCGCCGGCGGCCAGCACGCCTGCCTGGTGGCGGACGCGCTCGGCATCGAAACCGTGTTGTTGCACCCGCTGGCCGGGGTGCTGTCCGCCTACGGCATGGGACTCGCCGACATCCGCGCCTATCGCCAGATGGCGGTGGAAGAGCCCTTCGAGGCGGATGTCGTGGAACGGCTGACCGCGCGCTTCGAGACCATCGGTGCCGAGTCGGCCGCCGAGGTCGAGGGCCAGGGCGTCGCCCGGTCGGCAATCGACACCCGGCGCAGGCTTCATCTTCGCTATGCCGGCACCGACACGGCTCTTGCGATCGCCCACGGGAGCCATGCCGAAATTCTGCAACGCTTCGAGGAGCATCATCGGGCGCAGTTCGGGTTCGTGGCGCCGGACAAGTCCATCGTCATCGAGGCCATGGAGGTGGAGAGCATCGGCGGCGGCGCCAGTGCCCACGAGCCGAGCTTCGATCTCCTGGATGCGGACGCCCCGGTGCACGAACGGGCACGGCTGTTCTCCGGCGACACGTTCCACGATGCGCCGGTGGTTCTGCGTGACGAGATGCGACCGGGTCAGCGGGTGGCGGGGCCCGCGCTGATCATCGAATCCATCGGCACTATCGTCATTGAGCCGGGTTGGACGGCGCATATGAATGCACGCAAGCACGTGATTCTCACCCGGCACGAAAAGCTCGAGCGCGCGCAGTCCGTCGGTACCGAGGCCGATCCGGTCATGCTGGAGATCTTCAACAATCTTTTCATGTCTATCGCCGAGCAGATGGGCGTGACCCTGCAAGCCACGGCCGACTCAGTGAACATCAAGGAGCGCCTGGATTTCTCCTGCGCCATATTCAATGCCGAAGGCGCGCTGATCGCCAACGCACCCCATCTGCCGGTGCATCTGGGTTCTATGGACAAGAGCGTCGAGAGCGTGATCAGGCACCGCCAGGGCAAAATCGCGGCAGGCGACGTGTTCGTCATCAACGCGCCCTACGATGGCGGCACCCATCTGCCGGACATCACGGTAGTCACGCCGGTGTTCGATCGTTCGGCCGAGACGCTGCTGTTCTTCGTCGCGAGCCGTGGTCACCACGCGGACATCGGCGGCCTCACCCCCGGTTCCGCCTCCCCCGACGCCACCCGGGTGGATCAGGAAGGCGTGCTGATCGAGTGCTTTCAGATGATGGACGGCGGCCGCTTCCAGGAGCAGGCACTCTGGGAGCTCTTGACGGCCGGCGAATACCCGGCACGCAACCCGAAGCAGAACATCGCAGATCTCAAGGCACAGGCGGCCGCCAATGAGAAGGGCGCGCAGCAGCTCTATGGGATGGTGGAGCAGTTCGGACTCCAGGTGGTGTACGCCTACATGGGGCACGTCCAGGAGAACGCGGCGGAGGCGGTCCGGGGTGCCATCGACGCGCTCACGGATTCCAGCTTCACATTGGAGATGGACGGCGGAAGGCGTGTTCAGGTAGCCATTCGCTGCGATCGCGAAAAGCGCCGGGCGACGGTGGACTTCACCGGCACCAGCCTTCAGCAGCCGGACAACTTCAACGCGCCGCGGCCGGTCACCAACGCTGCGGTGCTCTACTCCTTCCGCACCATCGTCGATGACGACATTCCCATGAATGCCGGCTGTCTGGAGCCCATCGACATCGTGCTGTCCGACGGCACCATGCTGTCGCCGCAATACCCGGCCGCGGTGGTAGCAGGCAACACCGAGGTCAGTCAGGCGGTGACCAACGCGCTCCTCGGTGCGCTCGGCGTCAACGCGGCGGCCCAGGGCACCATGAATAATTTCATCTGGGGCAACGATCGCTACCAGAATTACGAAACCATCTGCGGTGGCGCCGGTGCCGGCATCGACAATCAGGGCCACGGCTTTGCAGGCGCCGACGCCGTGCAATGCCACATGACCAACACGAAGCTCACGGATCCGGAAGTGCTGGAGACCCGCTTTCCGGTGCTGCTGGAGCGCTTCGCGATCCGGCGCGGGTCCGGAGGCGCGGGCCGCTTCCGCGGAGGCGACGGGGCGACCCGGGTCCTGCGCTTCGATATCCCCATGGAGATCAATCTCATCACCGGGCACCGGGAAATTCCGCCCTTCGGCCTCGCCGGCGGTGAACCGGGGGCATGCGGCATCAACGACCTGCGCCGTGCCGACGGAAGCGTGGAGCGACTCGCGGGTCGTGACCGGGTATTCCTCGAGGCGGGAGACGCCATCATCATGCATACCCCCGGCGGTGGAGGCTTCGGCCGACCGGACGCCGCCGAATGAGCGCCACACAGGAGCACGGCTCCACGGGCGCGATCTTGCACTTTGACCGCGACGAATACCGCGCGCGGGTCGAGCGCGCGGTGGGTGCGCTGGCCGAGCGGGAGCTCGACGGCATCCTGCTGTTCGCCCCCGAAAGCCATTACTACCTGTGTGGCTACGACACCTTCGGCTTCGCCCTGTTCCAGTGTCTGGTTCTGACGGTGGACGGGCGGCTTCATCTGTTCACCCGCGCCCCGGATCTGCGCCAGGCGCAGCAGACGTCGACCCTGGACGACGAACACATTCATATCTGGGAGGATCGCGAGGGCGTGGATCCCGCCGGGCAATTGATGACGCTGCTCGATACGCTGGGTCTCTCGGGTCAGCGCCTGGGGGTGGAAACCCGCACCGTGGGTCTCACCGCCTACAACTGGCGTATGTTGGAGCAGGCGCTGGAATCCCGCGTCACCCTGGTGGAAGCCTCGGACTTGGTAAACCTTCTACGGCGCGACAAGAGCGCGAGAGAGATCGATTACCACCGAAGAGCGGCGAGCCTCGCCGACGACGCCCTGGATGCCGCGCTTGCGATCACCGGCGCCGGCGCCTACGAGGGCGACATCCTCGCGGCCATGCAGGGAGCGGTGTTTCGCGGCGGGGGCGACTACGCGGGCAATGAGTTCATCATCGGCTCGTCCCAGGCGGCGCTGTTGTGCCGCTATCGGTCCGGACGCCGCCATCTTTCAGCGAAAGATCAGCTCACGCTGGAATGGGCCGGCGCCTATCACCGCTACCACGCGGCCATGATGCGCACGCTGATCATTGGCCGGGCCTCGGAACCGCACAAGCGCATGCACGGCGCGACCGTAGAAGCGCTGCAGGCCTGTGAAGCCGCCATCCGCCCCGGCGCGCCCATGGGCGACGTGTTCGATGCCCATGCGCGGGTCTTCGACCAGCACGGCTTCGGCCACGCACGGCT
>CAXMNG010000160.1:0-10153 GCA_964194585.1 Salibacteraceae bacterium
CCGCTTCGCAGCTTGAGCTCCATCCAGCCGCGGCGGCCATCACGACGCACGGAGAAGTACGCCAGTGTGAGCCTGGTCAGGCTGTCCCAGGCGAGCCGTGGGCCTAAGGGCCGGGCCCGGATATCCCCTTCGCTGACCAGAATTCGGGTCGTGTGCCTGAGGATCACCTGGACCCCGAACAGAGCGAATATCATCGCCAGGAAAGCCAGCACGGCCGCCGCCAGTCCCGGCAGATCCGTGAATATCAGCGGCGTGGCGGTGCACGCCACCCCGAGCACGGCGCGTGCATAGTCCGGCACCATGGCCCGCCAGGGATACCGGTAGGTCATTGCGCCAGGCATGCTTCCTCGGGCTCGAGCCAGCGGGCTCCCGGGTGATGGTTGCAGTGCTCCAACAGGGTATCGAGGAAGCGCCAGCAGTCGTCGTCGTGGTCCAGATGGTGGCTGAGTATGCCAGTGGCCTCGTCAACATCCGCCCGGCCCCCGCGCCGCGCTTCCAGGTGCGCGCGAATTTGCTCGATGGTCCGGTCCTCGCCGCGAAATCGACGACCCCGTCGCCAGTCGATGAGATCCGCATGGCAGTTCGTCTGCAGCAATCCTGCGATGGGCTCTCGCCTCGATCGTGGAGCGAAGCAGGACAAGGCGCGATAGCCGAGGGCGTGCAGATCGGGAAACAGCGCGGGGGAAATGCGGTTCCAGGGCGGCACCATCACCGGCAACAGACGCCCGGGAAACAGCCCCGCCAGGCTCCGCCACCCTTGTTCCAGCTCCGCGACGACGCGCTCGCGTCGGCGCTCTCCTCCCAGCTCGATGGCGCGTTCTCCTTCAACCGCATGATTCTTGTGTGCGTACCCGTGTTGGAATACCGCAATTCGAGGGTTGTGTTCAAGCCTGCACGCCAGTTCTTCCCGGGCCCGTGCCGGGATGGCGGCAAGCGCCAACGGCACGCCGCGATCCCGCTGCAGGGCCAGCAATCGCTCCAGCGCCGGGGTCACGGCCCCGGCATCATCGTCGCGCCACCAGAGCGTGGCGACGCGCCCGGATGCCCGCCATTGGTCCAGCTCCACCGACAATCGTTGCCATGGATTCATACTCTCCGCGGTCCTCTCAAGCGCCGGCTTCGCCGGGCCCGGCGTCGTGGGCCGCCAGCGACACATTCAACCGTTCCGCCCGCAGGCGGGGCGGCGCGCCGGCGACGTTGAAAAGCTGTGCGCATTGCCAATCCAGGCGCACCGGCGGCCGGGACACCAGATCCCAGCCGGTGGCGAGCGCGAGCGCCATCTGAATCACCCCCTTGTGGGTAACGGCAACAACCGGCTCACCGGCCGCGCACAGGTCCGCGAGCCACGCAAGCAGCCGAAGCTGGAGCTCGCCGGGACTCTCACCCCCGGGCGGGCGGAACGCGAGCCCCCGGGCTTCGTTCTCGGCGAAAGCATCGCCGTGATGCTCGCGCAACCCGCGCCGCGTCCATCCCTGCCACTCGCCCCAGTGCAACTCTACCAGTCGCGCATCGATTTTCAGATCCCGGGCGCCGAGAAGCCTGGCGGTTTCCACCGCTCTTCCCAGCGGGCTCGCATACCAGCGGAACTCTGCATACTCGGCTGGAATACGGCGGGCGGCAATCGACCTGCGTCCAGCCGCGCTGAGACCGATGTCCTGGTGCCCCTGGATGCGCCCGCACTCGTTCCATGGGGTACGCCCGTGGCGAATCAACAGCAGGTCGCTCACGGCCAACTGCCCGCCACCAGACCGGTCAGGACCCGATCCAGGGTCGCACTGGCGGTGGCGATATCGTGGCGCGCCAGCGCGCCATGCCGTGCCCGTGCCCCCAGCGCAGCCCGTTCCTGCGGCGCATCGAGCAGGCTTGCCACGGCGGCGGCGAAGGCCGCAACGTCCCCCCTGGGCACCAGGCGACCGGTGCAGCCGTCCTGGACGATGCCGGCGATTCCGGGGCTGGCGCCGGCTACTACCGGCAACCCCGCGGCCTGGGCCTCCAGCATGGCCATGCCGATGGGCTCGCGCACCCCGGGCCAGACGAATAAATCACATTGCGCCAGCAACGTTCGCAGGGCATCGGCGGCCAGCGCGCCGGTGAACACGACCCGTCCCGGCGCAAAACGTGCGAAAAATGATTCCACCTGCGCGCGCACCGACCCGTCGCCGACGATGACGAGCCGCCAGGCCCGCTCTTCGAGCATCGCCAAAGCGCCGGCCAGCAGGCGATAGGAGTCGCGCTTGTTGCCCGGGCGCATCATGGCGATCGCGATCAGCCAGGTTTCGGCCACCGGCAGATGGTATCGCCCGGCGAGCACTTCTCTCGCGTCGCCTGCTGCATCTCTGACGGGATAATCCGCCACATGGACGAAGGGCTCGAGCGGCACCAGGCAGCGCGGATCGCCGAGCAACGGCATGACACAGGCCACGTCGCCCGGATTGAGGTTGAACACCGCGGCGGCGGCACCGATGGCCTCAGCGGCCGCCCCATGGCCCACAGCCCAGGGCCCGCCCGCCTGGCTGGGAGCGAAGGACGCCTCGGCAACGACGTAAGGGATCCCCAGCGCCTTCGCCACGGTTGGACCCAGCCAATCCGGCGCCTTGTGATAGAGATGGTAGGTGAACCAGAGCTGCGGCCTCGCGTCGGCGGGCGCGGCGGAATAGCGGCGCAGCAGACGCTCGGCCAGGCGCGTGCCGATGTCCCGTATGCGTTCCTGACGGCGGCGATCACCGCCACCGTCGCGGCTGCGAAATCGCGACGCCAGATCCACGTCATGGCCGGCGGCGGACAGGGCCCGGAGAAACAGGCGCGCGAGCTCGCGGTCACCGGACTGAGTCGGATGATGCGGCGCCTTCATGGGCGCATAGAAGGCGATCCTCACGGAGCTGCCAGTCCGGCAAGACCGTTGAACCTGTCCTGCAGCCGGTCGATGCTATCGTCGAAGCGGAATTCCCGCGCCACGCGTTGGCGGCCGGCAGCACCCAGGCGCTCGCGCAGTCGCGGATCGCGGATCAACCGGGCCATGGCATCGGCCAGGGCCTGTGGGTCGCCCGCCTCGGCCAGCAGGCCGGTACCGTGATCCTCCACCAGCTCGGGAATCGCCGAAATACGCGTGGCCACGCAGGCCAGGCCCTGGCTCTGGGCTTCCATGAGCACGTTGGGCAGCCCGTCACGATCGCCGTCCCTGGCGATGCAGCAGGACAGCACGAACATGTCCGCGTCGGCATAACAGCCGCGCACGTCTCCCTGGGCAAGCGCACCGCGCCAGCGGATGCGGCCGGCGATGCCCAACCGGGTGGCGAGGCGTTCGAGCTTGCCCAACCACGGTCCGCCGCCCGCGTGCTCGAAACACCAGTGGAGCTCCGCCGGCAGCAGCGCCAGCGCCGCCAGCAGGTCGTGGTAGCCCTTTTTCTCCACCGCCCGCCCCACCGACAGGATGCGTACCGGATCGCCCGGATCGGATCCGTCTCGGGGCGAGCCGCCAGCGTTCGTGGCCGGAAATCGTTCCGCGTCCAGCCCATGGTAGACGAGCTCGATCCGACCGGGCGTCGGTGCCAGATCCTGCAGATGGCGATGATTTACGGCGGTGCAGGTGACCGCCCATCGGCACGAAGCAAGCTTTTCACGTTTCTCCCAGGCGGGCGTCGTCCAGATGTCGCGGGCATGAGCGGAGCAACTCCAGGGTAGATCCAACAGCATGCTCGCGTAGCGGGTTACCGAGGCGGGCGTATGCAGAAAATGCGCGTGCAAGTGCACGACGTCCGTATCGAGCTCGTGGGCGAGCACCAGTGCCTGACCGAAACGACGCACCCGATTGGGAGACGGATCCCGTCGCAGATCGCCCAACCATGTGTGCAGGCAGTCACGGTATCCGCGCCAGCGGCGTACGTTTCGCCAGGCGGTGATTACCCGTCGCGGCGCACGATAGAGGTATTCGGGAAGGTAATGAACGGTTGCGCGAATTTCACCGTGAACCGGATGCCTCCCGGCATCGGTGGGGTGGCGCAGGGATACGATGCGTATGTCCAGGCCGCGCTTTTCCAGGGCCCGGATTTCGTTGGCGACGAAGGTTTCCGACAGACGCGGATAACCCTTGACGACGAAGGCGATGGCGCCGGCCATGGCCCTGCCTTCAGGTGAAAGCCGTCGGAGTCGTTGCCCGCAATGCAGACGCATGAGCCTGTGTATCGCGGGCGCAGGGTAACGGCGGCGGAACCTCTTCGGGCGCGCCGCCGCTTCTGTGCACGGGCGTTTTGCGTGCCAATTCGAGCATGTCGGAACCGGTTAACAACGCTGCCGGCAGACTAGCCTATCAACAAAATCCCCGCAATTGCTGCCTGCCGAGCTTCTCACGTACACTGCATCGGGTGATCTGTTGGGTGTGCGGAAATCCGGTCGCCGAGTTTTTTGCCTTTGGCGTACCGCCGCGCCCCGGCCGCTGTCCCCACTGCGGCGCCAAACCACGCAATCGGGCTGTCCACTGGTACCTCCGCCAGGTGGTACGTCCGACACTGGATGCGACCTCGGAGGTGCTGGAGGTGGGCGGCTCGCGCGTCGCCGTGCAGCGATTCAGCGCCGAGGCCGTCATCGGAAGGTCTCGCTATACGGTCATCGACAGGAGAACGCTCGAATTTCACGCTGGCATCGCGCCGCCGCATCGTTTTATCCGCATGGACGTGACGAATGCAGACTTCGCGGACAACAGCTTCGACGTGATTTTGTGCAATCACACCCTGCCCTACATTCGGGACGACGCCGGAGCGCTGTCCGAGATTTTCCGAATCTTGAAGACCGACGGTCTCGCCATGCTCGATTCCAGCCACGACGAGGACAGGACACGATCCGTCGACGAGTATCGCCGCGAACACCCGGAACTCGGCGACGAGTATTTCGCCGAGAACGGCGACCAATGGGTATACGGACAGGACTACGTCGCGCGGCTCGAAGCGACGGGGTTCAGGACACGGATGGACGTGCTTTTCGATGATCGCGACAAACCATTCAAACGCGAGCACGGCCTGAAGGACCACCACGAGCTCATCGTCGCGTTCAAGTCGCCCGCGGGCCACGCACGATTTTCACTGCCCGGTCGCCAGCCGAAGGGGGTTTGAAATGAGTGAGCCGCATCCACGACGCCCGTCGGCGACCCCGGTTCAAAAGCTCCCGGCACGGGTGCGCGATGTGATCTCCCGCGAGCAGGACTCGAGCGAAGTCCTCATCGGCTGGGTTCAACTGGGCGTCGTGCTCACTTTTGCCGCGCTGTACTACCTTTCGCCGAAACAGCCCGGCGCCAATCCCATGATCTCCCCGGAGCCCTGGGTGCTCGCAGGCTATGTGCTTTTCACGTTGGCACGCCTGAATCTCGCCTATCGGCGCCGCTTACCGAACTGGCTTCTGTACGTCTCGGTGGTCATGGACATGGCATTGCTGCTGGTATTGATTTGGACCTTCCATCTGAAGTACGACCAACCGGCATCCTTTTATCTGAAGGTGCCCACCCTGCTCTATGTCTTTATATTCATTGCCCTGCGCGCGCTGCGCTTCGAAGTTCGCTACGTGCTCATCGCCGGGGGCGTAGCTGCGCTTGGCTGGTTGCTCATGGTCCTGTACGTGATCACCATCGATCCCGACAATCCGATGATCACGCGCGACTACGTGGAATACATGACGTCGAACAGTGTCCTGCTGGGCGCCGAGTTCGACAAAGTCATATCGATTCTGATGGTCACGGCAATTCTCGCTGTCGCCATCGCGCGCGCGCGACGCCTTCTGATCGAGTCTGTGGTAGAGAGCAGTACTGCCCGGGAGCTTTCGAAGTTCGTGCCGGATGAAGTTGCCAGACAAGCCAAGGCCGGCGAAGAGCATATGCAGGCGGGCCAGGGAGAAGTACGTGAAGCGACGATTCTGTTCACCGACATCGAGGGTTTCACGACCATCAGCGAGGCTATGACGCCGACCGATTTGATTGCCACGTTGAACGATTATTTTTCCGTAGTCACGAAACCCATTGTCGAACATGGCGGAGTCATCAACCAATTCCAGGGTGATGCCATTCTGGCGACCTTCAACATTCCCGAGACTCTGCCCGACCATGCCGCCGAGGCAGTGCGAGCGGCGCTCGCAGTGCAGGCAGCGCTTTCGGATCGGAACTTTGGCGATGGATTCGTACTTCGCTCCCGCATAGGCATCAACAGCGGTGAGATAGTCGGTGGCCTGGTGGGTACGGGTGACCGCCTCGGCTACACGGTTCACGGCGACGACGTCAATCTGGCCGCGCGGCTCGAGCAGCTGAACAAAGACTACGGCACACGAATAGTTGTCTCTCAACGCACGCGTGAGCTGGCGGGTCCGGCTGAGTTCCACTTCAAAAAGCTCGGCACGACGAACGTACGCGGCCGCAAGACACCCGTTGTCATCTATACCGTGGACGAGGACCAGGAAAGCAAGAAGTGACAGCTCAACGCGTGCTTAACGTTGCATGCCGAGATTACGCGATGCCCTGGCCACGCAGATTTTCGAGATGGCGATTGATATTGTTGCACGCCGTCTCCTCGATGCGTGAGCGAAAGAAATCGGTAAAGTAAAAATGTTCGCGACTTACCAACGATTCGAGAAACGCGCGCTGCCCGGGAAAGAAGTCCGCATCGGATAGTCGAGGTGACTCCTGCCTCACGGCAATACTGTCACGCACAAAATCGTCCCACGGCAGGCCGAAGCTGGACAGATCGATATCTAGCATGAACTCCTGATCACTCGTCTTCGGCAACCGCGGAGGGGCCGTCACCATTACCAAGTCGTAAACTCGGGTCTTGAATTCAGCATCCATCGAGTCGTTCGCCAACTCGACAAAGCGGCGAGCGCTCTGCAGCTCATTGTCGTTGACGTTGACGTCGAAGATGAGGTCGTGGAACCAGATCGCCATTTCCACGGCATCGGCGTTCTCCATTTCACCGACGACGAGATCGAACTGGGCCAGACAATGCTCGATGTGTCTGGGGGTATGGTAGAACCGGCCGGGCGCAGAATAACCATCATGCACCTCTTTGAAGACGTCGTCGGCATGCACTCCCGTGCCTTCGCCGGCCCGACATCGGTTCCACAGAGATGTAAATCGTCGCTTATCCACTCGAGGGCTCACCTGTCGGCGTCCAGCCGCGTAACCTGAGAGTTTACCCCAAGGGCCTTCGCGGCCGCGCGATCCGGCCCCGAAACCGGGCGTCGGAGCCACGATTTGCGACCTGGTTCACGGGATGGTTCGCGCACCAGCGAGTCACATCCGGCCATGAACCACCTTCGAGCCACACCGGCGCTCAAGAATCACCGATCTGCTGCAGCTTGTCCTGCAGCTCCTCGTACTGGCGATGAGCGAGCACCAGCTTGCCGCTCAATTGCCGCATGACATCCAGAGCCACAGGTGGATTCTCCGCCAGCAGCTTGAGGAACATATCGCCACTGATACGCAACATCATCAGCCGCCCCTTGGCGCGAATGGAGGCAGCGCGGGGGGAGCTCGTGAGCACACCCAGCTCACCGAGCAATTGATTCGCCCGCAGGGTGCCTACCACCACCTCACCGCCACCGGCTTTGGCCTTGGTCTTAGCATAGATATCCGCTTCGCCTTCCATTATGACGAACGTGCAGTCGGCAGCCTCGCCTTCATCGAAGACTACGTCGCCGTCTTCGTAGGTTTGCAGCTCGCTGGTGAATGCGAGTAGCTTGAGCTTGGACTGCTCGAGTTTTGAGAACAGCGGCACTTTGCTGAGCGCCTCCGTTTCCCGTTGGATGTCCACGTCCTTCTCGTACTTTCTCTGCTGCCGTCGACCTCAGCCAGCCGAAACCAGCTCGCTCAGCACCGAACCCGGTTGATCGAGTTCGGTAAACGGACCCTGCTCCAGGAACTTTCCCCGCTCCAGGATTACCGTGTGATCGAACTCTTTGCCAAGACTGGCACGGTGCACAAGCCAGATCAAGGCACGCCCCTGGAACTCCGTGAAGAGGTTGCGCATCACCGCCGATTGAGACGGCCCGTCGAGAATTGCCGTGGCCTCGTCCAGCACCAGCAAGTCCGGACGTTTGAGCACGCTTCGCGCGATGGCGAGTTTTTGCCGCTGGGCGGCCGTCAGGCGTGCGCCGCTGATGCCAATGGAAAAATCCAGTCCGCGCTCCATTATCGGACGGCGAAGATCGAGCTTCTCGACGACTTCCCCGATCAGCACACCGATGGTCGCCGCCGCGCGCGGCTTACCATACGCGAGCCGCCCGAAAAGAATATTGTCCTGTATTGAAATGGATTCGCTGTAGCGTTCGACGTCGAAGAAATCCACCTCCGGCCGTCCGTCACCGAATCCTTTGGCAAAAAGCCGGCGAGCCTCCAGCAAACGCAGCTGGAAATCGTCTGTCACCAGACCCAGCCGATGCCTGGCGGGGATGAGCTTGAACGGCAGGCTCAGCAACAAGCGCCGGTCGTTCTCTTCGAGATGCTCCAGATCCCCGTCAGCCGTACGTGTCAGCAAGCTCTTGAACTCGGGAAGATCATCCGCGCTGATGAAACTGAATTGCTCGAACAGGTGGCTGTCCGGCTCGACATCGGCGAATAAATCCACCATCACTGCGGCAATCTGTCGGCCCATGGCGAGAAATGGCGGGATGAGCCTGGATTCCTGCAGCACCCTTCGCACGTAAACGTTATCTGCGAGCTGATCGGCTGCAAGCGAATCATCACGCGGAGTACCGAACATGAGGTTCTCCGCCACCGTCATGTTGTCGTTGTACTTTTCGCGATCGAAAAGCTCCACGAGCGAGCCAATCGCCGGATCCACGAGGCGCAGCTTCAGGGCCTCTCGCGCTTCGAGTATGCGCGCCGCGAGCCGAGGCTTGGACTGCGGATCCAGAGTTCCCTGGAGCCCGAAGTGATAGATATCGTCGTCCATTTCGGCAACGGCGAGCACCTCGAGCGCGCGTTCGGTCAACGCAGCCGGATTCTCGACCCCGATCGCCTCATAGTCGATCCAATCGGCATTCAGATCCGCATCGCTGTTTGCCGCGAGACGTGAATCCTGGCGTTTCTGATCGACGATCTTGCGCTGCTCCTCGTCGTACTCCCACGGTGTCACGGGGCGATGTTTCAGGCAGTAGTAGAGATTCTCCCTGAGTGTTCCCGATCGGAAACTGGGTTCCTGGCCCACGTAGGAGGTGCGCCGCCCGGTAACCGATTCCGGTGCTTGCGTCACGTCCACACCATTGATGCTGACGCTGCCGGTTCGGGGCTTGGAGACGCCGGTGACGATAGCGGCAAAGCGCTCCCTGCCGCTACCGTGGCCACCGAGCAGAGCAACGCGTTGTGGTAACGGCACCCGCATGGACAGGTTACCGGCAAAAACGCCATCGCCTTCCTCTTCTTCGGAGAGATCCACGTTCGCCGCCACCAGCTCTCCGAGCAACGGCCGGTCGTCAACGACGTCGCCGGACAGTGTTTCCTCCGGCAGCATGCCGGCCGGTTGGAAGGTTTCGACCAGTAAACCGTATTTGACGCGAGCATCTGCCTGAATCTGGTAGTAGTTGAGCAGCTCTTTCCAGGGATCGGACAAATCCTTGTAGGCGGCCAGTATGGCGACCAGCGCACCGAAGCTCAGCTCGCCGTTAATGACCAGGTAGCCACCGATGGAGTAAAAGAAGAAGGGTGTCACCTGGGCCAGAAAATTGTTGACGAACTTGATGAAGAATTTCAGCTTGTAAGTTTGGTAGCGAATGCCGTAAATCTCGCCAACTCGCTCTGAAAAGTCGGCCAGCTCGTATTGAGACGTATCGTGCGCGTGCACCTCGCGAATGCCGGTGACCACTTCACCGATACGCTCGGAGAGCTTGCGCACCTTCACGGTGCGTTCCTTTCGCAAGATGTTCACACGCCGCTGCAGCTTCGGAATAACGTAGGTCTGAATCGGATACAGGGCAATGGCGGCAAGCCCGAGTATTGGATCCTGGATGAACATGAATATCAGGATGGTCAGCAGCGTGCCTCCCTGAAACGCCGGTAATGAGATGCATTCGCCGATAAAACCACTGAGCAGCTCGGTCTCCGCAGTAATCATGGAGACGATCTCTCCCTGAGACGTCTTGCGAAATTGTGACAATGGAAAACGCAGGACCCGGCCGAATAACA
>CAXMNG010000161.1:0-20204 GCA_964194585.1 Salibacteraceae bacterium
CTCCTGCACCAATACCTCCGGTGAGGGGATGACAATCGCGGAAAGATCGAGCGAGGACCGGGGCTGCGTACCCATTTACATGTCCGAGAGTCCAGACCAGTGCAAACACCTTATCAGTGATTAAAGCCTAACAATGTAATCGGGGATATCCCATACGGGAAATTTTCTCCCGCGTACGGGAGGGCCGGCCGTCGCCACCAGCACCCCGCGAGGCATCCCCTCGAACCATCGTGTGACGTGCGTCACAAACCGAGGCCCATTTACGTCAGGATCACCCTTGGAGCGGCGGTTCAAAAGCGCGCCCTCCCCCTGCGCCCGATTCTACCAACCAGCTGATTTCGTGAAGGATGCACAGTCCCGAGGCCAAGGACTCTGGTAATCTGAGGGAACTTGTTGTTTCCGCTGGAGGGCACCGGATTGGGTGCCCCCTACTCACGCCGACGTCGAATCTGTCTCAGCATGTCCACGCGGACTAAAGTCTTTGACGATAAGGACCGCCATTTGGTGGTGGGAGAGTCGCTTCCCCCGAAATTCGGGCACCCCGGGACTCCCGCTACCGGAGTTGCGGTGGAAAGATCTTGGAGCGCCGGCTGTCCGTTCCACCGTGGTCTCGACAGCGGACTTTGAGCGAAGGCGTGCCGGACATTTGTAGTGAACGACGCATCAATTCCACATAAACACAGCCAAGCGCGCGCCAGTGAATTGCCGGGCGCCACCGCCCTGTGCCTGAGCATCGCCGGGCTGTGCCTGCACTATCGAGGTGCCGAGCGCGTCCGGCTGGCAGCGCCGGTCACATGTTACTCGACATTTCTGCGGGCATCACCGGCGGACGGCCCGTGCATCGATACCGTCGAGATGGAGGTCGTCGAGGGGGAGGTGCCGCGCCCGGATTTGCTCACTATGGTGTTCAACACCGGCGACACCTGGTCACTATTGAGCGACGAGCGGCGTCACGTATTCCGCATGAATGTCGAGCCGGAAACCGCAACGCCACCTTGGAGCATCACCGTCGACCGCGGCTTTAATCACGGACGCATTTATTGCAGTGAGGAACTGATTACGCCGTTCGGGAAATCACGCTTAGCGCACAGCATCATCCAGTACCCCCTGGATCGAATACTGATCGTTCACGTGGGCCTGGCACGCGCAGCCTCGCTGGTGCTTCACGCCGCAGGCGGATGCATCAATGGACAGGGCGTGCTGTTTGCCGGCCCTGCTGGCAGCGGCAAGAGCACCATCTCGCGCCTGCTCGGAAAGGCCCGCAACACCCGCTTTTTGAGCGACGACCGCATTGTACTGCGGCGCTTCGGGTCCAAGCTCAGCATGTTCGGTACGCCGTGGCCAGGCGATGCCGGAGTGGCTCTAAACGAGAGCGTGCCTCTCAAGGCGCTCTGCTTTCCGCGCCACGGAAACACCACGGAGCTCACGCCACTGGACTCGAAGACAGCCCGGGATCGCCTGCTGCCGGTGACATCCGTACCCTGGTATGAGCCCGAGCTCGCCGATCGCGCCCACGATCTGTGCGAATTTCTGATTAGCCATTATCCGGCTTTCGATCTGTCCTTCCGACCCGACGCCGATGAGCTGGAATCGGTCCTCGACGACTTCTCGCGCGCCGCCTGAGGCAGTTCATAAAACACGGGGCACTCTCCAGCGTTCAACACGACTGAAGAGCACCCCCCGCTTCCAGGCTCCGTGACGGGCGCCTCCAGAGGACTGCCCGGTTCGCGAACGATTCCGGTACGCGATCGGGCAGCGGTATTTTCGTCTACAAGTCTTCCTGAACCAGAGCAGCCGGCGGGGAAACCGTCGTTGCCGCCGGTACCTCGGCGCTGGGCTCCACCGGCTCGGCCTCGGAAATGCCTTCGTCCGGACCCACCCGCGGCCATGCGCGTTTCGTTTCTGCTTTGTCCTGCTTATCGGTCTTTTTGTCGTCGGGAATGGTGAGCGGGCGCAGGCTCTCCATCTTGCTGCGGAATTCATCGGTCACCTGTGCCGCTTCGGCGGGATCCCGCACCGCACGCGGCGTGATCAGCACCACCAACTCGGTGCGGACCTGCTCCTCGACGGTGGTGCCGAACAGCGGCCCGATGATGGGCATGTTGTAGAGTCCGGGAATTCCGGAGCGGCTCTGCACTTTCTGCTCGCGGATGAGGCCGCCGAGGACCACGGTCTGGCCGCTTTGCACCGCCACCGAGGTAGTGATGCTGCGCTTGGAAATGGTCGGCGTGAGGCTCGTCGCATCCTCGCTGGCGACCTGGCTGACTTCTTGCTCCACGTCCATGACCACCATACCGCCCGCATTGACACGCGGCGTCACTGACAACAAAACACCCGTGTTACGGTACTCGACGTTCTGGAGGAGTGGTGCGTCCGCAGCGACGGTGGATTGCTGCTGCTGGGTAATGATGGGAATCTCGTCACCCACATCGATGCTGGCGGTCTGATTGTTGAGCACCATCAGCGACGGGGACGAGATCACGTTGAGCCGCGAGTCCTCGGCCAGGGCATTGAGCACGGCGCGCACCTTGGCGGCCTTGTCGATGATGGAATAGGAGAAGCCCGGGATAATGGCGCCGATCCCGGTTCCCGTGGCGCTGAGATCGAGCAAACCCTCGCCGGATTTGTCGCCAAGCTCGCTGGTGAAGAACCACTCCATACCGTACTTGAGATCACCCTTCAGGGTGATCTCGGCAATGGTCGCCTCGATGAGCACCTGTAACGGCGGCACGTCCAGGCGGCGCAACGCCGCTTCCACCTGCTTGTACTGCTGCGACGTGGCGAGAATGACCAGTGCATTGTTGACTTCGTCGGCAATGACACGAATGCGCGCGCCTTCGGTGATCAAGACGCCGTCTCCTCCGGCCGAGGCTGCGGGGGTATAGGCCGGCGCGGTCGCTGCGGTTTCCGCGACAACGACCGGGGCGCCCTGCCCACCCTCCTGGGGCTGCGGGGGCGAGACGATCTCAATCGCCTCCAATCCTGGCGCCAGATCCGGTGGACGCACGACGGCGCTGCCCGCCTCGCCCTCAAAAACCTCTCCCAGAACTGTGGCCAGATCGGCGGCCTTGCCGTTCTGCACCCGGTAGACGAACAGGCGCTGGCCGACACCGCCGCTGTCGCGGTCCAGGCGTTCCACCCACTCGCCGACCTTCTCCAGATACTGCGGGCGCGGCGTGATCACCAGCAACGCGTTGAGCCGCTCCAGGGTGGTGAATCGGATGAGTCCGGCCAGGGGACTATCGCCGCTTTCGCCGAACACGACCCTGAGCTCATTGGAAAGCGTTTCGGCATCGACGAAATCCGGGGTGAACAGCGCCACCGACATGCCCGCGAGCCAGTCCACGTCGAAGATCCGCACGGTGTCGAGAAGCCGCGCGAGCTCCGGCCCACCACCCGCAAGGATGAGCAGGTTGCGTACGGTATCCACCCGCACGATGTTGCCGGCGATGCTGAAGGGTTCGAGGATCTTCTGCATCTCTTCGGCCGCGATAAACGACAGCGGCACGACCTGGACGCGGTAGCCCTGCGGCAAAGCGACACCGGAGTTGCCCAGCTGCGGGGACAGCATGCCGCGAATGGCGCTTTCCCGCGGTACCACGTTGTAGAGCCCGTTCTGGGATACCAGCGCTGCGCTATTCATGCGAAGCAGCAGTTCGAGCGTCGGGATCAGATCGTCCCTGGACAGGGGATCGCTGGTCTGCAGGGTAACACTGCCCTGGACCGCCGGATCGATGCTGTAATTCACGTCCAGTAGATCACCGAGGATAACCTTGACCACCTCGCGCAGATTGGTGTTCTCGAAATTGAGGGTGATATTGCCCTCGCCGGTGATCTTCGCTTCCCGGGACGGCGTGCCCACGAAGACGCCGGTGCCGGGCTCATAGAAAGCAGCCGGGCGCGGTTCGCGTTCCGGGACTGCCTCCACTGTGGGACGCGTGACGGCTTCGCTTCTGGCCTCGGCCTCGGCGGCGGCACGCTCCGCCTCGCCGATGGTATAGCCCTTGACGATATCGGGATGGAGGTTTTCGCAGCCGGACAGCAGAACGCCGGCGACCACGCATAGCAGGCCGCCGGTGCGGCGCATCGCGTGATGCGCGCTTACCGCCCTGGAGCTTTTCACTTGTTCGTATCGAACAATTTACTTTAAAAAAGTCTTCTTAAGTATCGTCGCTTACCTCCTGATATTCAAGAAGATCCTATTTTTTCTGGACCAGATGAAAAGCCCCACGCAGGGCCCGGAAAGGAGCTGGCGCAGGAGCGCTCAGTTGCTGGAGGCCCGCGGCATCTGCGGGGTTTGCCGGGGGCCGCGTCTTGGCCGCCGCGGCCGCTTGGGAAGCGCTTCGGAGTCACTGCCGGCGGTCCGGCGGTCGGCGGCACCGGCGCGCCGATCGGATGGCCTGGTTGCCAGCGCTGGCGGCCCGAAGGTGCGCAGGACCAGCTCCTCACGGGTGTCGCCGTTATTGAGCACGGCGCCATCCGCGTGGATCTCCTCCACCCGCCAGCCGGCCAGGCTCTCTCCTTCCCTGACCCGACTCAAGCTGCCGGTGGCCGTGTCCATCAACAGCGCGACGCGCTCGTTATCGACGATGATGATGGCAGAGAGCGCATAGCGATTGGCATTCGCCTTGGCGGCTCGGGGTGCGGGCAGCGGAGATGCCGATTCCGCCCCTGGCGGTTCGCGGTTGGGCATGAACAGCGGCCGCGCGAGGGTTTCGGAGAAGCTCACCCGCTCCGCCAGGGTGAACAGCGGCGCCGGAGAAGTCGCGACCGGCGCGCCGTCCCGGCCCACGGATTGGCGGCTGGAACCCGCACCGACCTCGAAACGCAGCTCGGCGGCCAGCAGTGCAGCCAGCACCATCAGGGTCAACAGCAACCAGCCGGAGGAACGTGCGTGCATCAGGCGGGCTCCTCCATGTCACGCATGTAGCCGTAGAGATTGAAGCGCACGTCCAGCAAATCGACGCCCTGTGTCGTCCGGCGCCGTTTGCGCGCGCCCCGGGACAGGATAACGATGTCATCGGTCAGCAGATAGGGCAGACCATTTTCCAGCTCGTAGAGCACGCGTTGCAGGGCATCGGTGGAAACCGCCATGCGCACGTTGATAATGACGCGCTTGAATCCCTGTTCCCTTTCGGTGGGAAGAACCTGCGTGCTCGTGAGGGTGCCGCCGCTGCTGGTGACCACGGATTTCATCCGCGCTTGCAGAGCTGCTGCTGCCAGCGGCTCGCTCTCCTGGACAAGCACATAGGGATCCAGATTGTCGGCCTGCTCGAGCTCCCCAACCGCCGACTGTAACGCGCCGATCTGCGTCGACAGGCGTGAATAGCGGACGATATTGTCCTCGCTCTGGGCGATGGCATCACGATTGCCGAGGTAAGTGCTCCAGATGGGCAAGACCAATACACGCACGACGGCCGCCAGAGCCAACAGCAGCAGAAGCACGGCCAGAATTCTTCGCTGAGTCCGTGGTAAACGCTCGATCACGAATCCCTGCCCCCGGGACTGCCCGCCAGAGCGGGCCTTGGTGGCGACACGATACTCGCCGAAAGATGAAACCGTTCGCGGCCACTGGCGCCGTCCTGGGTCACGGGGGATGCGAAGCGCACGTCCTCGAGAAAGTGTGAGTCCTCGAGCTCCGCAATGAGCGCGGACGCCCTCGTCGAGGTGCCCTGCAAATGTACTTTGCCGCCACGGACCTCGACGCGAAACAACCAGGTATCGTCGGGTAGTCGCGCGCTCAACTCTTCGAGCAATTCCACCGACGCCGGTTGCCTGACTTTCTGCGCAAACAAGTACCGCGAGCGAGCCTGATGCTGGTCGATACGCTGCTGCAGATTCGACGCGGTGGTGGCGGCCGCACGGATCTCGGCCAGGCGAGCCCGGGACTGGTCCAGGTAGCGTTGTTGCTGCAGCATGGGAATGGCGACGACCGCAACCAGGAGCGCGAGATTCGCGACCAGCAGTCCGCGATACAAGCCGCTCGTGGCCCGGCCTCCGGCACCCGCGGGCACGAAGGCGAATACGCGATGGTCCTGTTCGGACGTGCCGTCGCCTTGTTCCGGGGCCAGATCCCAACCGACGATGGGATTCAGAACCTGCTCTACCACGGTTCGCGGCACCACCGAGAGCTGAACGACGATCTGTTGCGTCTGCGCCCGGCGCGCCACGATCCGGTAGTTGAAATACACCTGCTCGGCGCGAAAAGGCGTCTGCCGTTGCATTTCGAAGCCCAGAACCTGGCGCAAATTTTCTTCGGCGGCAAGGGGAAGCTGGATCTGCTTGACCAGCATCTTTTCCGGCGGCACGGCGACCTCGACGCGTGTGGATTCGACTTTCAGCGCCCCCAGTGTTGCCGCCATGCGTTCGGTGGCGTCGGGCAGGGTCATGTCGATACGGCCGAGCTCTTCCAGTCGGCCATTGTCACGCCGGCTGATCCGCACCTCGTCGTGGCTGGGCGACAGCAGCAAGGTATCGTGACGCCGCTCGAAGCGGCGCTGCCACGCCCGAGGCAACATACCGGTAAGCTCGGAACGCCACCAGCGGAAGAATTCACCTACGCCCACTAACTCACGCCCACTAATCGATCTCGGAATCGGGAATGGAATCGAACCAGGCAACGATCGTAAAGGGTTTGCGGGCGTCTCCGGTCAGCTGGACCACGGCCCGGCGGCTCGCGCGCATACCTGCCGGCAGCTCGCCTACTGCCTCGACAGTGTAGACCCTCGAATCCGCCCGCGACAAATAGCGTGCTCCGGGCGACAGCAGCTCCACCGGCAGACGCGACGGCGCCCCGCCATCTGCCGACTGTCCCGCGTATGTCGCTTCCCGGGCGGCGATGTAACGGTCCACCACACCGGCGTCGAGGCCCGGAACCGCGAGCAGCACCTGTCTGGACGCCGTCATCGGATCCACCTGGGGCGCCCACGAGTACACGGTCATCCAGGGCGCCAGCCGCGCGTAAGCTTGCCTATCCACAGGCAGCACCTGATTGAGCTCCGCGACACTCAGGAAGGCGCCATCCCGGGATCCGAAGGGGCGGCCACTGGCCTTGTAGTGTCGGTCCTCGGCGCCATCGGGACGTACCCGCTTGTCCGGATCCCGCCAATCGAGAATGGCGCCGGCGATGTGCTCCGCCCGCACCGCGTCCGAGATCTCGCCACTTCTGGCAAGGGAGCCCAACAGCCCGCGAATGAGCGCCTCCGGAGCACCATTCAAATCGATCTTGCCATTTTCCGACAGCAGACGAATCTGCATACTGCCGTCACCGAAGGGGAGCTCATAGAGTCGCCCGTCGGCGATCCAGCGCGGGCCCGACGCGTCCGCCAACAATGCGACAATGCCGCGCCGGATGCCCGCATCGGCGATGGCCTGGGCTCGAGCGCGCTCCACCAGGTTGCCTGCTAGACGCGTCTCTACTCGCATGCTGAAGGCGAAGCTCGCGGCGATGACGCTCAACAGCACCCCCGCCCAGAGAACGATGACCAGGGCGAATCCACGATCCGTGCCGCTCTGCATGCGTGATCTCATTGCGCCAGACCCGGTGCCAGGATCGACCCTTGCCTGGGTGTCAGATCACCTTGCGGTATCTGTTGACCCGGCCCCCCGGGCGCCGCCGAGCGTTGGTAACGTACGGCATCGGTGGGCAGGCGGAATACCATCTCGGGCCAGGCGCCGACGAGCTTGCTGTCGATGCGCAGCCTTACTAAGCGCGGCAGGCGCTGCCTGTCCTGCCAGCTCGTGTGCCAGGATCCCTCGCCGCCGTCCCGGGTGGCGCCGAAGTAGGCAAATTGCGCGCTCTCGAGATTTTCCAGCAACGGCCGTGCCAGATCATCGACCCCCGGCTTGCCGGGCTCGGCATCGGGATGCAGCAGGCGCCGCGAAACGACCAAGGTGGCGCCGTCTTTCTGCTCATCGACCTTCAGCGTCATCTCGTACATGCCGCCCTGACCGAGGTAGGTGGGCATGGCCGTGACGAACACCAGGCCGCGCGCGTCGCCTTCGAACCACAAGCGCCAGGCACTGCTCTTACTGATGGCGAGAGGAAATGCCTGGGTCGTGTGTCTGCGTATGAAGGATCCCGCCAGGCGTAACTCCGAGACCGCGGCATGGGTGCGCTCACCGCTTTCCCAACTGCGGATGGCGACCCGGTAGCCGGCATACAGGACCGTAATTACAAGGGAGAATATGGTGATGGCTACCAGCACCTCCAACAGCGTAAAACCCTTGCTGGCGCGTTGCCTCACGATGGTGCCGGTCCCAGCAATATCGAAGTCAGGGACACGCTGCGCGCGCTGCCGCCCTCCTCCCAGAACACCTCCACATGGACCGTCAACGGTTGCAGCACGTGATCCGCTACCGGCATCTGGTCATCGAGATACGGGCTCACGGTGACCCGCCAGTGGTAGGGATCATCGTCGGTGCCACTCGATACGCCTTCGCGCAAGGGCTGCTCGACACCGAGTGCGGCCAACCGCGACTGCGCGATAATCGTGGCCCGGGTGTACTGATCACCGGAGCGGGCCGCCCGCAGGCCGCCGCTGAATACCTGGAACAAGGCCCCCAGCAACATGGCGAGTATCGTGAAGGCGACCAGCACTTCGAGCAGGGAGAACCCTCGGCAGGCACGCCTGACAATCATCGCCCCATGGCCTCTTCGACGACGGACTCGATCACGCTGACTTTACCGGTCAGCCAGTCGACGTTGACGAGATAACGCATGCTATCGGTGGAGAGCGTGATACGCCCGCCCGTCGAGCTGCCGTCGGGAAAGAATCGGATGGCGCCGCGCTGCGCGCTCTGCTGCTCCGAGCGCGCTGTGAACAGCACGATATCAATTCGCTCCGGTAGCTTGCGTACGCGTTGCTCGCCGGGCAGCCGGAACTCGTGCTTGACGACGTCGAGGTCGAGGGTCGCGGAGCGATTGTCGTTCAGCGCCCGGTTGCGCGTATGCCGGAGTCCCGCGGCAAGGGATCGCGCCGCGCTCTCGAGCTCGACCGCCCCGCCACCGCCAAGGGACGGCACGACGACCGCGGCCGTCAACGCCAAAATGAACAGCACGGCGAGTAGCTCTATCAGCGTGAACCCGGTCGTCAAAGGCCTCACGTCACTGACGGGCTCCTGGTCGGCACGGACCCTCACTCCCAGCTCACGATATCCTTCTGCTCCCCCTCACCACCTTCGCTGTTGTCGGCTCCCAGAGACATCAAATCGTAGCTACCGTTCTTGCCGGGATAGCGGTAAACGTAGCTGTGCCCCCAGGGATCCTTGGGGATAACCTTTTTCTTCAGGTACGGGCCATCCCACCTGTCGGCACCGGGGGGTTTCTCCACCAGGGCCTCCAGCGTCGGCGGAAAGCTCCCCACTTCCAGACGGTAGAGATCGATGCTGGTCCCCAGCGCCTCGATCTGGATGCGCGCCGAGTCGCTGCGCGCACCGGACACCCATTTCAGCACCTGCGGTACGGCGAAGGCCGCAATGAGACCGAGAATCGCGATCACGGCGAGTAATTCGATGAGGGTAAATGCTCTCGGAACTTGACGAGGGAACAGGTGGGGACAGATTTCAAATCTGTCCCCGGGTTTGCGACAAAGCCTGATTTTACTCACTGCTAAAATGCCAGATTGTTGATACTCAGAATCGCCATGACCACGGACAGTATGATCGCCGCGATGACCACGGCGAGGCCGAGAATGAGGATCGGCTCCAGCACTGCCATCAGCCGCCGCAGCGCGGACTGCACCTCGCGCTCGTAGATCTGCGCGAGTTGCATGAGCATCGCCTCCAGGTTGCCACTTTCCTCGCCCACCTGCATCAGGTGTCCGGCCAGCGGAGGGAACACGCGCGCCTCGGTCAGCGGCCGCGCCAGACCTTCTCCCTGACGCACCTGCTCGGTGACGCGGCGAATGCCATCGGCGATGACTTGATTGGCCACCACCTCCTTGGCGATGGCGATGGCGTCGAGCAACGGAACACCATTGCCGAGCAGGGTGCCGAGCGTGCGCGTGAAGCGCGCCGCCTCCAGCCTGGCAATGAGCGCGCCCACCAATGGCAGGCGCAGCAGGCGGCCGTCCCAACGCGATCGAGCCACGGGATCGGCGTACTGCCGCCGCATGAATATATAGATACCGACAATCCCCAGCGCCATCAGCCACCAATAGTTCTCTACCAAGCCACCGGCGGCCACCACGATCCGTGTGAACCAGGGCAGCTGCTGGCCCGCTTCCGCGAACATCTGCGAGATTTTCGGGATCACCAGTCCGAGGATGACCGCCATGGAGAGAATCCCCACGACCACCAGCACGATGGGGTAGAGAAGCGCGGACAGAACGGAATCACGCAGCTCCCGGGAACGCTCCATGAACTCCGCCAGCCGCGCCAGCGCCACGTCCAGCGCACCGCTGGCCTCACCGGCCTTGACCATGTTGCGATAAAAGCGCGAGAACAAACGCCCGTGGGATTCGAGCGCCGCCGACAGGGAAGCGCCGCCACGCACCTGCGTCAGCAGTTTTTCCAGCACCTCCCGGAACGGCGATTTGTCGGCAATGGTGACCAGCATCTCCAGCGCCTTGTCCAGCGGCAGGCCCGCCTGCAGCAGGGTTGCGAGCTCGATCGTGAACACGTTGACGTCCGCGCGGCCGGGCCGGCGGCGCTGGAAAGTAAAAGCGGACGGCGTCTCGCCGGGTGCGGACCGGGTGATCTCCTCGGCGCGAATGGGAATGTGTCCTTCCGCCTGAAGGCGGCGAATGACGGCGTCCTGGCTGGCCGCCTCCATTTCGCCCTGCACGACATCGCCACTATTGGTCGCCGCCTTGTATTCGAATACTGGCACTTGATTCAGGCCTCGCGCGTGACGCGTTCGACTTCCTCCACGCTGGTGATACCGGCAAGGACCTTGCGCAACCCGTCCTCGTGCATGCTGGTGAATCCTTCCGCGGTCGCTGTCGAGCGCAGTGCCGCGGCGTCGCCGCGACCGAGAATGCTCTGGCGCACGGCCTCGGACATGACCAGCAACTCCAGAATGCAGACACGGCCGCGGTAGCCGGTCCTGTCACAGGCTTCGCACCCCTTGGGCCGGTAAACGGTCGGTTCCGGGGAATCGGAAATCCGTGCCAGACCCAGTTCCTGGCCAAGCTCGGTGGAGACTTCGTAAGGTTCCTTACACTGTTCACACAAGACACGCACCAACCGCTGCGCCAGCACGCCGTTCACGGTCGAGGTCAGCAGGAAATCCTCCACACCCATATCCAGCATGCGCGTCACGCTGCTGGCCGCATCGTTCGTGTGCAGGGTGGACAGCACCTTGTGGCCCGTGAGTGCCGCCTGCACCGCTATCTTGGCGGTTTCGAGATCGCGCATCTCGCCGATCATGATGACATCCGGATCTTGTCTGAGTATGGAGCGCAGGGCGTTTGCGAAGCTCAATCCGATCTCCGGCTTCACCTGGATCTGATTGATGCCCTCGAGTTGATACTCCACCGGATCCTCCACCGTGAGAATTTTCTTGTCCGGCGTATTCAGTGCATGCAGGGCCGTATAAAGCGTCGTCGTCTTACCGCTGCCGGTGGGTCCCGTGACCAGGATGATTCCCTGGGGCCGCATGAGAATTTCTTCGAATGCCCGCCGGGCGGCGGCGTCGAAGCCAAGGGGCGCGAACTCCAGCGGCAGACTGCCCTTGTCGAGAATACGCATGACCACGCTTTCACCGTGCATGGTCGGAACCGTCGAAATGCGCATATCGATCTCGCGACCCTCGACGTGCTGCATGATACGTCCGTCCTGGGGCAATCGCCGCTGCGCGATGTTCAAATTCGCCATCACCTTGATGCGCGAAACCACGGCCGCGGTGGAGCGCACCGGTGGCGCTTCCACATCCCGCAGTACACCGTCGATACGATAGCGGACCTTGAGCTTGTTTTCGAAGGGCTCGATGTGAATGTCGGAGGCTTGCACCTTGAGAGCGCGGGTGATGAGCGTATTCACCAGGCGAATTATCGGTGCTTCGCTGGCCAGATCCTTGAGATACTGAATGTCGTCGACGTCGAGCTGCTGGTCAGCCTGGTAATCGCCGGCGATCTGCGCGAGCGCCCCGGAACCATTGTTGTACTGGCGCTGAATCGCCGCCTCGATTTCCGAGATGATTCCGACGCGCGCGACGATAGGCTTGCCCAGCGCGAGCTCCATGGCGTCGGTGGTGAAGTGATCCAGGGGATCGGCCATTGCTACGAGTACATGCTCCGGCGTCTCTTCCAGCGGAACCGCCCGCGCAGCCTCGAGAAACTCCGGGGTCACGCGGTCGGAAACCGCTGGAGTCTGTGGGTAGGCATCGGCGGCCGCAAGCTCCAGATCGAGCTCCTCCGCAAGAGTTTCCGCGAGGTCGCGCTCGGCGAGCATTCCGAGCTGCACCAGCAGGGGGCCAAGTCGCTCGCCACTGTCTTGCTCGAGACGCCGCGCCTGTTGGAGCTTGTCGGGCTCGAGCTTACCTCGCTCCACCAGCAACTCGCCGAGATCTTCATTCAACGACGGATACCTGATCGATTGGGAATCGGAGGTGAGATCACGCATGTTCGATTTCGCTTGCGCGCCGCACGCGAAAAGAGCCGGCGTCACTTACCGCGGCTGCGCACCCGGACGATCACGTCTACCCGGTCGACCACCTTTCCTGCAGGCATCTCCGGCAGCCCACCGAGAGTGATTTCCCCGGCGTTGATGTCCTCGAGGGTGCAGGAGTCAACGTCGTAGAAGTGGTGGTGATTGCTGCAGTTGGAGTCATAGAACACCTTGCTCGGATCGACGATGACCTCGCGTACCAGCCCTTTTTCGGCGAATAGACCGAGGGTGTTGTAGACCGTGGCTTTGGACACCGTCAGGTCCCCCTGCGTGAGGGCGGAAAGCACCTGCTCTGCCGACAGGTGCTGGGGCCGCGCAAGCAAGATCCTGGCAATCTCGACGCGCTGTGGAGTCGGCGTGATGTCACACGACTCGAGGGTCCGGGCGGCGCGCGCGCGCGGCCGCCAATGGCGACTTGCCGGAGTCGCCTGAGCTGTCCGATGGGGATTTGCTGTACGATGACATAGGTTTGCCGGGTGCCCGCACATGCCGGGCGGAATCTAGAGCTGATTTGTCAGTATACGACCTAAGTTCCCGTTCGGTCTAGGAATTGGCCCCGACCGCGAACCCTTGGTGAAGCCTGCGCTAGACCACAAAACGGCGCGTCCCGGTGCCTTTCGTCGGCCTCCAGCGGCCGTTTGTCGATTCCACCATGGCCCCCCGTAGCGAAGGATGCTATTTGTTGCCTATCGGGAAGCCGTTGGCCCCCGGCAGCACCTCGCGCCAACATGGAATGCACCGCGACGGAACGCGACCGGGAACAAGGTCCGCAACTGGCTAATAGGTTTAGCATGAGAATTGGAGTAGGACCATGAGAACGATATTCCTGGCTGCGATGTTGAGCGCCGTGACCGCGATGCTCTCAACGCAAGCCTTCGCCGGTCCCGTCAAGCGCGTTATGCCGCAGGGCAAGGACGGCGATTATTACTACTACCAGGTGAAATGCGAAAACGGTACTGAGGGTAGCGTTGTCGTTCAGGAAAAAGAGAAGAACGTCTGCGCCCAGTCTCTCGGAGGCAAGCGCGTCTGCAATGCCACCTGGAACGTGCAGAAGGCCGCGGAGCATGCCTGCCGATAAGGCGAATATGAGATGAAGAATCAACGCGGATTTACCATCGCCGAGCTGGTCATCGTGGTCGTCATCGCAGGCGTGCTTGCTGCTATTGCCGTACCCAACATGTCCGAGTTCGTCAAGAACAACACACGCGCCACGCGCGTGAATACCATGGTGACGACACTGAATTATGCGCGCGGCCAGGCGATAACCCGCAATGCGCGCGTGTCGGTGTGCAAAAGCGCGGCAGGCGCCACTTGCGATGCCGTCGGCGTGGGTGGCGCAGGTAATTTCGCGGGCGGCTGGATAGTGTTCACCGACGGCCCCCCCTTGCGCGGAACCGTCGACGGCACCGATATAGTACTGCGTGTCTTCCAGCCGGACATGGGCGGATTCGCGACCCTCACCGGGAGCAACACGCCGATCGGTGCGCTCCGTGGCTTGTCCTACGAGAACACGGGACTCGGCTGGGATCTGGTTCCGCCTGCAGGCGCTATTGCGGTCTCGGCAAACACCATATTCCGGTACTGCGATGACCGCGGCCCGGCGAAAGCACGCGGTATCGTCATTTCTCCCACTGGTTACCCGAGTCTCACCAGGGATACCAACGGTGACGGCACGGACGACATCGGTGGTGTCAATTTGGTGTGCCCATGATAAAACTTCGAACATTCAAACCTGCACGACGCCAGCGTGAACGCGGCTTCAGTCTGATCGAGGTACTGATCGCCCTGCTGGTCCTGGCTATCGGATTGCTCGGTCTGGCGGCCCTTCAGGCCCAGGGGTTGCGCTTCAATCACGATGCCTATGTGCGCACCCAGGCGACACACATCGCCTACGACATCGTCGATCGGATGCGTGCCAACACTGCGAATGCCGCGGCCTATACGGCAGCGGATCCAAATCTCGCCTGTGACCCCACGGTGTCCACGGTCAACATGGACTTGAGCTGCTGGTACGACGGCCTGGCAGCAGCGATTCCAGGCGGCAACGGCCTTATCACCGCCAATGCCACCGCCAATTTCTTCGACATCACCGTGCGTTGGACCGACCGTACCCCCCGGGACTTCGGCGGCGGCGTGGTGCGCGCACCGTCCACCGCGGGAGAATGCGGCGCTATCGCCGGGCGCTTCTGGAACACCGGCAATAACACCTGCATGGTGCAGCAAACCTGGACCGTATGGCCATGAGACCTGAAAAGAGCACTTGCAATCGTACTCGAGGTTTCAGCCTCGTGGAGTTGATGGTCGCCATCACACTTGGTGCCATTATTCTCGCTGGCGCGGTCACGCTGTTCGTGAACAATCGCGATACCTACAAGACTACCAACGAGTTGTCGCGGCTACAGGAAACGGCCCGCTACGCGCTGCACATGATGGTCAAGGACATCCGCATGGCCGGCTACTTCGGCTGCGCCGACCGGCTCGATACGGTGACCGACAACAACGGCGCCGCAGCCGGCGACCTCTGGAACCCAGCCAATCCCATGGAAGGTTGGGAGGGCGATGTGGCAGGGAACTACCTGCCGAGTAACGTCGCCGGAGTCTCTCGCGGTGGAGTCCCTGGCGCTGGTGCAAGATTCGGCTCGTTCGTGGACAACGTGGCGGACAACCCGGGGACCACCGACGGCGACGACGGATGGGTGCTCGCCCTGGGAGGGATCGTACCCGACAGCATCACAGTGCGTTATTTGGCGGGGAACATGAATGACGCCGTCGGCGCGGCGGGCACTCTCGACAATCAGGTCACCGCCGATGCCATCAATGGCGCGAACTCGGCTATCACGGTGGACTCGACCACCGGATTCGCATTGAACCAGGTGGTCGCCATCACCGACTGTGGCGGCTCGGATATATTCCAGATCAATACCGCTACAACGGCGACCACGGTACAGGCGAACGCCCTGAGCCGCGGCTACAACGCAGTATCGAGCCCGATGATCGCACCGTTCGTGGGCGTTCGCTACTACATCGGCGCCAACGGGCGCAGCCCCAACCCGGGAACCGACCCATATCCATCGCTGTATCGCGCCATAGTCACCCCCGGTGGTTTGGCGGAAGCCCCTCAGGAGCTATTCGAGGGTGTCGAGACCCTACAGCTTCTCTACGGCGAGGATACCAACGCCGATGGCACGCCAGACAATTATGCCAATGCGGATGCCGTCGGCAACTGGGCCAGCATCGTGAGCGTGCGCCTATCCATCCTGGTGCGCACCATCGACGAGCACGGCCGTGCGGATGTGGCCAATATCGACACGAACACCTACCAGGTCAACAACATCCTATTCAATCCGGTCGATGATCGGCGTCGCCGACGCGTGTTTACCACCACGACCATGGTGAGGAATCTGTAATGAAAGGCATGAGTTGTCCGAATCGTGCGCGCCAATCCGGCGCCGTACTGATCGTCTCCATGATCATACTGGTCATATTGACGCTGCTCGGCGTCACGGCCATGAACACGACCTCATTGCAGGAACGCATCGCTTCGAACACCCAGGAGCAGGTGCACGCGTTTCAGGCCGCGGAAACCGGCTTGAATCAGGCATTCGCCGACAATCTTGCATACGACATTTCGAGCACGTACACCGGCGGCGCGACGCCGACCACCTTCGCGGGATCCGCGGACAGCGCGAGCTACATTCCCACATTCCTGGGTTTCTCGCCGCCGCCGCCCGGATCGCTCTACAGCGCGACGAGCTTTCAGGCCGCGCATTTTAATTTCAGATCGACAGGAACCAGCGCAACTAATCTTTCGATCATCTTGAATGGAGGCGCCTATCAAATAGCGCCGAAGCAGTAGTCGGACCTGGACAACACTACAATCTGAGGAGGAACGGTCCGGCCTATATGCTCCGGGACCGTGTATAACACGGCCCGGGAGTCGTCATGTGGGTCGTGCCGGCAATGGGGTATGAAACGCATTCACGCGTTGAGCTTTGCACTCGCGGCAATGACCGGTGCTGTCGCCGGTCTACCAATCACAATCCACGCTGACGATACCGAAATCTATGTCGGGAATCGTGCCTTTTCCGCCAATGTGCGGCCCAACTTACTGCTGATTCTCGACACGTCCGGCAGTATGGCCGCCACCGACGGTCAGGCCCTCGACCGTCTCGATCGCGTGAAAATCGCGTTGAACGCCATTCTCGACGACGTCAACGACATGAACATCGGCCTCGCGCGCTTTCATACTCCCGGCGGACCGATCCTGTTTCCCGTCTCCTTCGTGGACGAGGACGCCCGGGACGTGGAGCAGGGGTTGATTCCCGAGGTCAACCAGCGCGTGCTCGGCAGCGAGAACGACGCCGAGGAGCTCGTCGCCACCGGTGCGGTGGTGCTCGACAGCACTCAGCTGGAAATGACCCAGACCGCGTCCTTCGGCGGTGAGTCGAGTCACTTTGCAGAAGTGCTGTCGTCCAGCGACGATGCCGAGCAGATGCCCGCCGGTGGTGGTTTCGACTCCAGCCGCACGGGAATGGATTGCTGTTCGCGTGTCAACGGGATCCGTTTTCAAGGAATTCCCATCCCACAGAGTGCCCCCATTCTGAGCGCACACATCGTGTTCGAGGCCAATGCGGCGGGTACTGTCCCCACTACCATGACATTTCGCGGCGACGACGTCGATGACTCTCCCACCTTCACCGGTGCCACCGATGTCGTGAGTCGCCTGGCGGGCGCAACCACGGCCAGCGTGACATGGCCCGGCGTGCCCGACTGGGCCGTCGGCCAACAAGACCGCTCACCCAACCTGAAAAGCATCGTGCAGGAAATAGTCGATCGCCCGGGTTGGACTGCAGGCAATGCCCTCAGCATCATCTTCCAGGGCACCGGCAATCGCCAGATGCGGACCTATGACTTCCTTCCCCAGGGGATGCACTCCGCTAAGCTGTTGCTGGATTATGGCGACCCGGCCACGCTGACCGGCAAGCAGATTATCGGATTGCGCTTCGCAGACGTGCGCGTGCCCCAGAAGCAGGGCATCAAGAGCGCGGTACTCGAGTTCTTTCCAGTGGAGGATGCGACCGCCGCCGTGGACCTGGAGATCCACGGACAAGCCTCGGATGACAGCGCCGCCTTCACGACCAACGCCAACGACATCTCTTCGCGCCCGGGCACCCTCAACAAAGTGCAATGGAATGCACCCGCCGGACTCTGGAAAACAGGTGTCGCACAGACCTCTCCCGACATCACTGCCATCGTGCAGGAAATTGTCAATCGCCCGGGTTGGTGCGGCGGCAATGCCATGACCTTCGGCATCGATGATCTGGGCGCCAGCGGACCGCGCATCGCGGCCAGTTTCGACGGTGATCCCAGTTTCGCTCCGGTTCTGCGCATCGACTTCGACACGACCAAGCCGCCGGGGCCGGGCGAGGGTTGCACCATACAGGAGGTGACGGCCCGCCCGTCGATATCCAACGACGACGCCGACCAGAACCTGTCCGACAGTTCCCTGTCGACAATGGCGAATATCGTGCAAATGGATGCCACCAAGGAGAACGGCTTGCGCTTCCAGGGGCTCGGTATTCCCCCGGGCGTAACCATCATCGATGCGCGGCTGGTGTTCACGGCGGCCAATACGGATCCGGCCCTGGTGACGATCAACTTCGCCGCCCACTCAGTCGATACCGCCAACGCATTCGTCTCCGGGGCGGGAACGGACGTCATCAGCCGGACACCGGTGACCTCACCCGTCGCCTGGGTCAATCCTGCATGGGTGGCCGGCGCCACGATCACGAGCCCGGATCTGTCATCGATAATCGATGCCGTCGTAAATGGCGTACCAACCTGGGCATCCGGCAACGATCTCGCCATCCTCGTCAGCTCCGCCGGCACCGGCTCGCGCCATGCCATAAGCTACGACGGGTCGCCCGCGGACGCGCCGCAGCTGCGCGTGACCATGCGCGCTAAAGTCGGTGACCTGCCGAATATACCGGTGACGACGGTACGTCAACGACTCAAGCAAGTGATAAACGATCTCGATCACAGGGGGACCACTCCCATCGTGGACAATCTCTACGAGGCGGCGGTCTACTTCCGCGGAGAAGCGGTCAAGTGGGGGCTCAATCGTGGCACCAGCCGTGATTCCGTACGGCGGACCACCCGTGTCAGCCACCCGGCGAGCTACATCGGCGGCACCGTGGTGCGCAATCTTGCCTGCACGGATACCAACCTGAATGCACAAGCGTGCGTCACCGAAAACATCACCGGCGGACCGACTTACATCTCGCCCATCACCTCCGAGTGTCAGGCAAATTTTATCGTCCTTCTCACCGACGGCCTCGCCAATCGCAACAGCTCCAAGAGCCTCATCCAGTCACTCACTGGTAACAGCAGTTGCTCGTCGAGCTTACCCAACCCACCGGGGGGATCCGTTTCGAGCTCGGAGCAATGCGGTCTCGAATTAACGTCCTTCCTGAACGACCCGGCGAACGACCAGAGCTCGGCGGTTCCCGGGCCCAATACCATTACGACCTACACCATCGGTCTGAATATTTCGAATGACTGGCTCAAGCAACTCGCGGCGGTAGGCGGCGGTCAGTTCTTCGAGGCCAACAGCACGGCGCAATTGCGCAAGACCTTCAACGATATCACCTCGGATATCCTCCAACGTACGACGTCATTTGCGACGCCATCGCTGTCAGTGAATGCCTTCAACCGGCTGTTTCACCTGAATGAAGTGTATTTCTCCCTGTTCGAGCCGCAACATCGGGTGGCCTGGCCGGGAAACGTGAAGAAGTATGAAATCTGTTCGGACGCAAACATCTGTACTCTCGGTGAGATATTGGATGTGAACGGGAACCCTGCCATTGGCGTGGATGGCCGTATCCTCGCCAGCGCAGAAAGCTTCTGGCCCGACCCCGACCCAACACATCGCCCTGACGGATTCGTGGTCACTTTCGGTGGTGGCGGCAATGCACCCGGCATCAATGCCGCGCCCCCCAGGCACCTCTCTCGCCGGGTGTTCACGTACACGGACCTGGCGGTGCCGCCCGCGGGAACCAAGCTGTTCACGAACTCCACAGACCACCACGAAGTCAAAGACAATGATTCCGACGGTATCCTCGATGGCCTGACCACCGGCACCGCCGATGAGAAGCTCCAGCAGACGAAGGATCTGCTGGGCTGGCCCGGCATGCCGGTCGCCACGTTGACACCTGCGCAACGTGCCGACCTGGTAACCGCGCTCCATACTCACATCCAATGGATTCGCGGCCAGGACGTGGACGACGAGATCCCCAACAATGACACCTTCGAGGATCGTTACAGCTTCTACGATCCCCTGCACTCGAGCGCCGTGGCATTCACCGTGGGCGGCGACAACGCCACCCCGGTAGTCAAGGTAGTGGTGGGCACCAACGAAGGCGGCGTGCGCCTCATCAACGGCTCCGAGGGCGTCGAGGAGTTCATCTTCTATCCCCAAAGTACCCTGAAGCGGTTGCCGGCGGTGCGCGACAATCCGGCAGGCCCCCACGGATCCGGAATCGACGGCACGGCCACCGTGTGGCTCAATGATGTCGACAACGACAATCTCATCGAAA
>CAXMNG010000162.1:0-23179 GCA_964194585.1 Salibacteraceae bacterium
GTGCAGGAGGCGCAGCACTATCCTAACGCCCAGCAGCTAGGATGAGGTTGCTTTTTTGCTCAAAGTGGACGTGTTATCCTAATTTCATCCTACATTCTAGGCTCATATTAGGATGGATGATCTAGACTCTTTTGACCTGAAAATCCTTCGCGAACTGCAGACCGACGCCGATCTCTCCATGCAAGAGCTCGGCGAGAAGGTTGGGTTGTCCCACACGCCATGCTGGCGGCGTATCAAGCGGCTCGAAGAGCAGGGCATCATCAAACGCAAGGTAACCTTGCTCGACGCCGAGCAGTTGAACCTGAGCGTCAACGTGTTCGTGCAAGTGAGCCTGAGAAGTCATCGAGAAAATGCGTTGAACCGCTTCGAAGACGCGGTTCTCGATGTGGATGAGATCGTCGAGTGTTACACCGTATCCGGCGAGAAAGATTTCTTGCTGCGCGTCGTGGTCGCCGACGTAGCTGCGTACGAACACTTGTTGAAACACACGCTGGTGCATCTACCTGAAGTGGGCAACTTGAGTTCCACGTTCGCGCTACGGCAGGTCAAGTACACGACCAAGCTGCCTTTGCACTGAGTACTAGATCGTCGCGGTGATCTCGCCGAGCTGTTTGGTCAGCTCGAGATTTTCTGCGTAGTCGATGGGAATCACGACGAGGCTGGGACCTGGCTCGGCGAGCGCCGTATCGAGCGTCGCCCTGAGGTCCGCACTCTTCTCGCAGCGGTGCCCATGCCAGCCGAACGAACTCGCCAGCGTCATCCAGTCCGGATTACCGAAGCTGAGCTCCGTATGCCGCTTGAACTCGTTTTCTTGCTTCCAGGCGATGAGCCCGTAGCCCATGTCTTCCCACACCAACATCGTCAAGTTGCAACCGAGCCGTCGCGCGGTTTCCATCTCTTGAACGTTCATCAGAAACCCGCCGTCACCGGCGATACCGAGAATTCGGCGTTCCGGGAGTACCAGAGCAGCCGCGATGGCGCCGGGTAACGCAAAACCCATGGAGCAAAAACCGTTAGGGATGAGGCAGGTGTTCGGTTCATGGCAGTGGTAGTGGCGGGCAATCCACATCTTGTGGGCGCCGACATCGGACAACAACACATCGTGCGGCCCCAGAACCTGCCGGGCATCCCACACCGCCTTCTGCGGTTTGATGAGCCCTTCGGCCGTGTCGTCACGGTACTCGGCCAGATCGTCGAACATGGCTTGGCGCGCCTCTGCCTGGTGTTGCAGATCGAATTGCAAGCCACCTGCCGCATCGACCCGTTCGTTCATCATCCACAGAAAGTGCGCGAGGTCGCCGACCGCTTCGACTTGAGGGTGGTAGTGCTCGTCAATTTCCGCCGGCAGAAAATCCGCGTGAATGATGGTCTTGTCGCGATTCGGGTTCCAAAGCCGTGGGTGGTATTCGACCATGTCGAACCCCAAAGTAATGACGAGGTCGGCTTGGTCGATCACCAAGTTCATGCGGTCCTTGCTGCCGAGTCCGACGGTGTAGAGACTATAATCGGCGTCCATGTCCACGGCGCCCTTGGCCATGAAGGTGCTGATCACTCCAACGCCGGTTTTCTCGCACAGTTTACGTAGTTGCTTGCTGGCGCGCCGGCGTATGCAGCCGTTGCCGGCCAAGATGACCGGTCGTTTGGCGTTCAGCAACAGCTCGAAGGCCGCGTTGCAGATCTTGTCGTCCGGTACGGCGCGGCGGTAGCGCTGAGGCACTATCGGGATAGCTTGTGTCTCCAGCTTGGCCAGGTCCTCGGCCAACTCGATGTGTACCGCACCCGGCTTTTCAGAACGGGCTATGCGTACCGCTTTGCGCACTACTTCCGGAATGGTGTCGGCATGGCGGATGGATTCCGCCCACTTGGTCACGGGCTCGAACATGGCTACCACATCCATGACTTGATGTGATTCCTTGTGCAGGCGACTGGTCGCACCTTGCCCGGTCAACACCAACATAGGTGCGCGATCCATGTTGCTGTCGGCGACCCCCGTGATGAGATTGGCGGCACCCGGACCGAGCGTGCCGAGACAGCCCGCGGGGTTGCCGGTCAGCCTGCCGTATATTTCGGCCATGAAGGCAGCGCCCTGTTCGTGTCGCGTCAACACGAAGCGAATCGTGCTCGATTGCTCGAGCGACATCATGAAGTCGGCGTTCTCCTCGCCGGGCACCCCAAAGATGTATTCGATGCCTTCCGCCTCGAGGCATTTCACAAAGAGATCGGACGCCTTCATATTGGTATCCCCCGACTCAAAGGCACGTTTGCCCAGGCCAACGTCTCGTCCAATGCCAGTTGAAACTTGGATAACAGTTCATCGACCTGATCCTCGGTGATGATGAGCGGCGGGCAAAACGCCATGCTGTCGCCCAGGTTGCGCAGGAGCAGTCCGTGCGCTTCGCAGCGGCTGGTGCAATATGCGCCGACGCCCTTGCTCGGCTCAAACATCGCTTTGGAGTCCTTGTCGGCGACCATCTCTACGGCGCCGAGCAATCCCACACCGCGAACGTCACCGACCAACGGATGCTCGCCAAATTCCCGGAGACGCTCCTGAAACACTTTCCCCACCGACGCTGCGTGGGCAAAGATGTTGCGTTCTTCCATCAACTCCAGATTTCTGAGTGCAACCGCGGCACACACCGGATGTCCCGAGTAGGTGAATCCGTGGGTGAACAACGCTCCCTTAGCCTGAGGCACGCTGATGACGTCGTATACCTCGTCCGAGATCATGTTCGCCGACAGTGGCAGGTAGCCCGAACTGATGCCCTTTGCGAGGGTAATGAAGTCCGGGACCAGATCGAATGCGTCTTCCGACGCGAACATATGGCCGAGGCGACCGAATGCGGTGACTACCTCGTCCGAGATATAGAGTACACCGTAGTTACGGCACAGGTCTTGAGTGCGCCGGTGATAACCCGGCGGCGGGACGATGACGCCGCCCGCACCCATGATTGGCTCGGCGATGAAGCAGGCCACGTTTTCCGGCCCGAGCTCCAGAATCTTGTTCTCCAGATCCGCCACCGTCTGATCGCAAAATTCCTCGAGCGACATACCATCCGGACGGCGGTAGCAATTCGGTGCGGGAATGTGATGCACCAACTCTTTGTCCACGTCGAAACCCTGGTGATCGAAGGCTACGCCGGTCATCGACATCGCCAGATAAGTGCTGCCGTGATAGCCATCGATACGGGATATGATCTTTTTCTTGCTCACTTTCCCCAGTCGATTGAAATAGAAATGGATGATACGAACAGCGGTGTCGTTGGACATGGATCCGCCGGTGCCGAAGAAGACATGATTCAACGGCCCGGGCGCCAACTCGGCAAGCTTCGAGGCCAACTCTGCCGCGGGGGGCGTGGTAATGTGCGTGAAGGTCGAGTAATAGGGAATGCGGCGCACTTGCTCGGCGATGGCGTCGGCCATTTCTCCGTTCGCGTAGCCGATATTCACGCACCACAGACCACCGATGCCGTCCAGAAATCGGTGGCCGTCGGAATCCAGGACATAGGCGCCGTCCGAGTCGGCCATGACCACGCTGCCTTGTTCCTGGAAGGTGGAGAAATCCGTCCAGGGATGAATAATGTGGTCTCTGTCCTTTCGCCAGAGATCTTTGGTATCGAACTTGACGTTTGAGACCATTTCGGAACTCCGTAGTCTGCGCCCGAGGCCGAGTGTGGGGCGGCGGCTGGAAGCGGTCAAGTTGGCACGTTGCGCATTTCCTCACAACGAGTAGACTGCGATGCGTGGCGGGATTCAGGGGCAAGCGGAGGCCCTTTCACGACCGGTCACCGCGCGTGCATGGAGTGCCATTGTGCCTGTCACGATAACGATCCGGAAAGAACACGATTTTCTTCGTGTTATCTACCGTGGAGAAGAAGATCTGGAGAGTGAGATGGGACTGGAAGCTGCTCTTCTGAAAGCGATAAAGGAGCACGATTGCCACAAATTGCTCCACGACTGCAGAGCCGTTACCGGGTCTCGACTGGGCACTCTGGACTGCTTCACTGTGGCGGGCTCATACGACCGGCGATTCCTGCCCATCAGATCGGCTCTTCTGGATCACGCCGAACACTATCGAGAAAATCGATTCTGGGAAACCACGGTGCGCAACCAGGGATTCACGACCAAGGTATTCGACGACGAAAAAGAGGCCGTCGTGTGGCTGCTGGACGAGGATGAACAGTGCAGGGAACAGATTTGAAATCTGTCCCCTTGTCTAATGCGACTACGCCTGCCGTGCGACCATCATGAAGTTCGTATAGAGCTGTTTCGAAATATCTTTGAAGCTCGCCATCTGCGTTCCCACGTCCTTTTCCAGTCGTGTGAACGCGCCGTCACCGAGAGCCTTCTCCAGGGCGGCCGCGTACTCTGGGATTCGACCCCATTGCGACACGGTCTTCGCGCTAATCTCGATGTGAAACTGTATGGAGAACGCGCACGTGCCCCAGGACATCGCGTTGATTATGCAAGCCGGCGATGAAGCTAGAATCTCTGCGCCGTCCGGTGCGCGAGTCACTTCCGCCGAGTGCCACTGAAAGCAGGGGATTCGATGGGGAACATCAATGAGGAATGGGCTGTCTCTGCCAGCGTCGGTCAGCTCGACGGTCATCACGCCGATCTCCGGTCGAACGGCAGCTTCGACGGTGCCACCGAGCACCTCGGCGAGTAGCTGATGCCCGAGACAGAATCCCAGAAATGGCCGCCTTCTCGCGGTGACCCAGTCACGAATAGCCACAATCTCGGGTTCGAGCCACGGATGAATCGCTTTCTGCCACACGTCCATGGGGCCACCCATGACCATCAGCGCATCGAACCCATCGAGGCACGGAATCGGTTCGCCCTCGTCCAGCTCCACGGTGCGGGTAACCACGGCGTCGTCGCGCATGAAGTCCCGAATTGTTCCCGGGTGCTCGCAGGCGATGTGCTGAAAGATCAGAATGCGCATTTCAGGGTCGAGTCTGCGATCCGCGTGACTCGTCGAGAAGCCGGGGAATTGGTGCCGAGGAGAGGACTTGAACCTCCATGGGGTTACCCCCACTGCGCCCTGAACGCAGCGCGTCTACCAATTTCGCCACCTCGGCAAAGGCGGAACCGCTCACGGCAACTGTAAACTGGTGCCTGAAGGGCGGTCGGCGGGAAGGGCGCGACTGTACCCAGCAGAGGTATTATTGTCAACGATGTCCAAGCGAAAAACCCCCAAGGACCCCCAGGGCGCCCGCGAAGCGCGTCGCTACTCCCATCCCGTCGCCAGCCGCGAGTACGTGCTGCAGACTCTGGAAGCGCGCGGTATCCCCGTGTCCGCGAGCGAGTTGTCCGCGGCACTGGGTGTCGAGTCGGCGCGCGATATCGTCGCGCTGACCAGGCGCCTGCGGGCCATGGAGCGTGACGGCCAGATCATCCGCAACCGCCGCGGCGATTATGGTCTGTTGCGGAAAATGGATCTGATCCGGGGTCGGATTATCGCCCATCGGGACGGGTTCGGATTTCTCGTTCCCGACGAGGAGGGGGAGGACCTGTTCCTGTCGCCACGCGAGATGCGTGCGCTCATGCACGGTGACCGTGCGGTGGTGCGGGTGACCGAAATCGATCGCCAGGGCCGTCGCCAGGGCGCTCTGGTTGAGGTGCTGGAGAGGAATACCCACCGGGTCGTCGGCCGCTATCGCCGTGAAAGCGGCGTGGGGTTCGTCACACCGGACAACCGGCGTCTGCATCAGGATATCATGATCCCCGACTCCGCTACCGGCCAGGCGGGTCACGGACAAGTGGTGGTGGCCGAGATCGTCGAGCAACCCACCAAGCGCAGCCAGCCCATCGGACACATCGTGGAAGTGATGGGCGACCACATGGCGCCGGGAATGGAAATCGATGTCGCTATCCGCGCCCACGAGCTTCCCTTTCAGTGGCCGGATGCCGTCATCGCCGAGGCGCAGGCCCTGCCGTCCAGCGTGACGGCGGCAGCCTCGCGCGGCCGCACGGACCTGCGCCACAAGGCGCTCGTCACAATCGACGGGGCGGATGCGCGGGACTTCGACGACGCTGTCTTCTGCACCCGCACTCCGTCGGGTTGGAAGTTGACGGTGGCTATCGCCGATGTGGCCGCCTACGTGAAGCCGGGCACGCCTCTGGAATCCGAGGCACGGCTTCGTGGTACGTCCGTGTACTTTCCCCAGCGCGTTCTGCCCATGCTGCCGGAGAAATTGTCCAACGGCCTGTGCTCGCTGCGTCCCGACGAAGATCGATTGTGTATGGCGTGTGAGCTGCAGGTTGGCCGCGATGGTCAGATCAGGCGCTCGCGGTTCTTCGAAGCCGTCATGCGATCGGCGGCGCGCCTGACTTATGAGGAAGTTGCGGCGGCGGTCGTCGAGCGGGACGCCCAAGCGCGCCGCACGCTGTCGGACATCATCGAGCACTTGGACGAGCTGCACGCATTGTATACAGCGCTGAAGCGTGCGCGCGAGCGCCGCGGCGCCATCGATCTCGACACCCGGGAGGCGCGTATCGTTTTCGGCGCTGACCAGAAGATCGAGTCAATCGGGAGCCAGACACGCAACGATGCCCATCGCCTGATCGAGGAGTGCATGATTGCCGCAAACGTGGCGGCGGCGCATTTTCTCGAACGCCATCGAATTCCCGCGTTGTATCGCGTCCATGATCGACCGGCGCCGGACAAGGTGGCGGAGCTGCGCGAATTCTTGAACGAAGTAGGCATGAAGCTGGCGGGCGGCGCGCGACCCGAGGCGCGTCATTTTGCGGCGCTCCTCAAGCGCACTGCCGGACGCGACGATGGTGAGCTGATTCAGTCGGTTCTTCTGCGCTCCCTTGCGCAAGCTGCCTACAGTCCGCGCAACATCGGGCATTTTGGCTTGGGCTTGAAGAGCTATGCCCATTTCACATCCCCCATTCGCCGTTACCCGGACCTGCTGGTGCATCGCGCCATCAAACACCTGATAAACAAGCGTTCCGGTGAACGCTTCGACTACGATACCGACGCCTTAGTGAGTCTGGGTGCGCATGCCACCATGGCCGAGCGGCGCGCCGACGACGCCACGCGCGACGCCGTCAGCTGGCTGAAGTGCGAGTACATGCTGGATCACGTCGGCGAGTGTTTCGCCGGCTCCATCATGGGTGTTACCTCCTTCGGCCTGTTCGTCACCCTCGACGACATCCACGTGGAAGGGTTGATTCACGTGAGCGCGTTGGGCAGCGACTACTTCCACTTCGATCCGATTGGACACCGATTGACGGGGGAACGCAGCGGCGCCGTGTTCCGGCTCGCCGATCGTGTACGGGTGCGTGTGCAGCGCGTCGACCTGGATGAACGCAAGATCGATCTGGAGCTGGTGGATGCCGGCAAACGCGGCGGATCGCGGCGGGTGGCAAAGCGAGGACGGAGTGCCCGGGGCAGGAAGCGTTAGTGCCCATGGCGAGGCAACTCATCTACGGTCGGCACGCCGTCGCGGCGTTGCTGGAACGGGATCCGGCGGGTATCAAGGAGCTGTGGCTGCAGGATGGGCGCGACGACGCCATGAGTGAGCGCGTGGTCGCGCTCGCCGCCCGCCACGGCATCAGCCTGCACGCGGTACCGCGCACGACTCTGGATCGGATGCTCGAGGGTGTCCGGCATCAGGGTATTGCGGTGCGCTACCGGGCCACCAGCGCGTTGCCTACCCCGGACCTGGACGGGTTGCTGGCCGCGTGTGGCGACGCCGCTCTTTTGCTGGTGTTGGACGGCGTTCAGGACCCTCACAATCTCGGCGCATGCTTGCGCAGCGCCGATGCCGCCGGCGCCGACGCCGTCATCGTGCCACGGCACCGCGCCGTCGGGCTCACGCCGGCGGTGCGCAAGGCCGCCTGCGGCGCCAGCGAGCGCGTGCCTCTGGTGACCGTCGCCAATCTGGCCCAGGCGCTCAGACGCATGCGCGAGGCGGGTGTGCGGCTGTTCGGCGCCGGCGCCAACGTCGGCATTCCCTACACCCAAGCGGATCTCCTGGAACCCGCGGCTATCGTCCTGGGCGCCGAGGGCAGGGGCCTGAGACGGCTTCCCGCCGAGCTCTGCGACCAACTGATCCATGTGCCCATGCGGGCCGGCGTGGAGAGTCTCAACGTGTCGGTGGCGGCGGCGCTTTGCCTGTACGAGGCCCGTCGTCAGCGGGCCCAGGCGCAGGCCGGAGACGCGCCCTGAGGCCGGCTGAGTGGTCTCTGGCGAGCGTTGCAAAGGCCCCGAGCATCGCATAGTATCCCACCCCTTCCGCCGGGCCTGCCCGGCGAGATAATCAGCGACACGGGCTCTCGGGCCTGCGTTGACTCCTTGCCTCACCGTGCGCGGGAGGCTGGTCGGCCCCGCAAGTCCGGGCCGCGGATCCGAGAGGAGAAATTCGTGCGACATTACGAGATCGTATTCCTGGTTCATCCGGACCAGAGTGAGCAGGTGCCTGCCATGATCGACCGCTACCGCTCTCTGATCGAGGGCGCCGGTGGCCGAATCCATCGTCTCGAGGACTGGGGCAGACGCCAGCTCGCGTATCCCATCAACAAGGTTCACAAGGCGCACTATGTGTTGATGAACGTGGAGTGCCTGAGTTCGACTATGGATGAGATCAAGGGCGCTTTCCGCTTCAACGACGCAGTGCTGCGCGATTTGGTCATCGCCCGCAGCGAGGCGGAGACCGGGTCGTCACCGCTGGCGAAGTCCAGGGACGACCGCGACGAGGAGCGGCCACCACGACGCGATCATGTGGACGACTCCGAGCGCCACCCGCGGGATAGAGAAGTCCCCGAGAACGTCCCCGAGAACGTCCCCGAGAGCGTCGCCGTATCCGAGGATGCGGAGAGCCGCACCGATGAGGCGTCCGCGACCTCGGACTGACGCGAGCCGCGCGTCGTCGCGGGGCGGACACGATCTGGACGCCGAACGCACTGACGGCCGCAACCCATAGAGGTATTGACCATGGCACGTTTTTTTCGACGCCGGCGCTACTGCCGGTTTACCGTCGAGGGAGTGAAGGAGATCGATTACAAGGATCTCAATACCCTCAAGGCGTATGTCACCGAAACCGGCAAGATCGTCCCCAGCCGCATCACCGGGACCAAGTCGCGTTATCAGCGCCAGCTCGCCACCGCCATCAAGCGCGCGCGTTTCCTGGCGCTGCTGCCCTACAGCGACTCCCATTGATTCGCAGTCACGACGGGCTCCGTAGCGGTGGGATCACTGGTGCGATTCATCGTGCGCAGCCGTACCCACGCCATCGCCGTGGCCGTCATGGGCATGCTGCTGCCGCCGTTCAGCTTCGTTACCGGCGGCATAGTCGGCTTGACGGCCCTGCGCTACGGGCTCGCCGACGGAGCGCTAGTGCTGGCGGTGACCATGGCGGTGTCGACCCTGGCCATGGGTCTGTTGCTCGGGACTTACCAGCCGGTGGTAATTTTCATCTTGTTCACCGGCCTGCCGGTTATTCTACTGGCCCAGGTGCTGCGACGGACCGAGTCTCAGGGGGCCACGCTGGCGGCGGCCGGAGCCATGGGCGCCCTGGTGCTCGCCGGGATCCATTTGCTGACGGCGGATCCGGTGACCTGGTGGCGGATGAAGCTCGAGCGCTTCGTGGCGCAGCCGATCCGGGACGCCAATCCGGACCTGGCGCCGGAGATGCTGGAACAGCTGGACGAGGCCATGGCCGGTATGTCGATGCTGATGTTGTCGCTGCCCGCCGCCACGGTTATTGGTGCCATGTTGATACTGTGGCTGGCGCGCTGGATGCAGGCCAGCCTCGACAATCCAGGCGGCTTCGGCAAGGAATTTCGGGCACTGCGCTTAGACCGAGGCGTGGCATACGCGGGCGTGGCGCTGGCGCTGCTCGCAATCCTCGCCGGAAACTTCGCCGGCGGGTTGTTTCGCGGGCTGCTGGTGCTGGTGATCATCATGTACACCATTCAGGGCATCGCGCTGGTGCATGCGGTGGTGCACAAACGGGGCGCCTCCATCGCCTGGTTGGTGGCGGTGTACGCGGGAATAGTGATCATTCCGCCGGCTACTATTCTGGGCCTGGCGTTGAGCGGTTTCTCGGATACCTGGTTCGATTTCCGGCGCCGTTGGGGCGCCAGTGTATGAATGTTGCCGGGCGCGTGGTTGCGCCGGCACGACGACAGATGACTGCATCGAGGATGTGACCATGCAGGTGATATTACTGGAACGGGTACAGAATCTGGGTGAGCTTGGCGATTCCGTCAAAGTGAAGCCGGGTTACGCACGGAACTACTTGATCCCCAAGGGCAGAGCGGTGATTGCGACGGCGGAGAACGTGGCCGAGTTCGAAGCCAGGCGTGCGGATCTGGAACGTCAGGAAGCGGAATCTCTGGCAGCGGTTCAGGCCAGGGCCGAGGCTCTGAACGGCGCGCAAGTGACGCTTTCGCGCAAGACCGGCGAGGAAGGGAAGCTCTTCGGGTCGGTTGGCCCGCAGGATATCGCCGACGCGTTGACGCTGCAGGGTACTCCGGTCGCTCGCCACGAAGTGCGCTTACTCAGCGACACGCTGCGACAAGTCGGTGACTACGAGGTCGGTGTCCACCTCTATGCCGAAGTCGAAGCGTCGATCACCGTGCACATCGTCGCGGAAGAGTAGTTGTCGCCCTTTTAACGTGTTTTCGTACGCCATCGGTGTTGAAAACATGTGCATAAATCACTGATGCGTCGCAACCTGTCGCAAGTGCCTTTCGATGCGTGCGTCGCTGGTGTATGCTCGCATCGGGTGTTGGGGGAAGCGCTGGAGTCGGTAATAAGACCGACACATAGCGCCAGTGCAGACGCAGAGTAGTTTTTCTGTGGCGCACTTCGCATAAACGGAAAGCACGCTGGAATTCACGATGCCAGAGACGGTGCTGACCAATCGCCCCGCCGATTTCGCCACCGCGGCGCTCAAGGTTCCGCCGCACTCCATCGAAGCAGAACAGTCGGTACTTGGCGGCTTGATGCTGGACAATGCCGCCTGGGATCGGGTCGCCGGCGTGGTCTCGGAGCAGGATTTTTACCGCCGCGACCACCGCCTCATCTACCAGGCTATCTGCGCGCTTTCCGACCAGACCCGTCCCTTCGACGTGGTCACCATTTCCGAGTGGTTGAATAGTCACGCGCAGCTGGACGAGTCCGGCGGGCTTGCCTATCTCGGTGAGCTCGCGCGCAATACCCCCAGCGCCGCCAACATCACTGCCTATGCCGATATCGTGCGCGAACGCGCGGTTCTACGCGGTCTCATCGAAGTCGGTACCGAAATCGCCAGCACCGGTTTCAAGAGCGAAGGCCGGAGCGCCGACGAGCTGCTCGACGAGGCAGAGCAACGGGTATTCAAGATTGCCGAGCGGGGTGTGCGCAGCCGGCTCGGCTTCGCACCGATCAAGGACGTGCTGGTCAGTGTCATGGACCGCATCGACACGCTGTTTCAAAGCGACAGTCCCATCACGGGGGTGGCGACAGGTTACACCGACCTGGATAACAAGACCGCGGGACTGCAGCGCTCGGATTTGATAATCGTCGCCGGGCGTCCTTCCATGGGTAAGACCGCTTTTGCCATGAACATCGTGGAGCAGGCGGCAATCAAGGGAGACCTGACCGTGGGAGTGTTCAGCATGGAGATGTCCGCCGAGCAGCTCACCATGCGCATGCTCTCGTCACTCGGCCGCATCGATCAGCACAAGGTGCGCAGCGGCCGGCTCGCCGATGATGATTGGCCGCGGCTCACCTCGGCCCTGACCATGCTCAACGAGACCAAAATCTACATCGACGATACGCCCGCGCTCGCGCCGCTGGAGCTGCGCGCGCGCTGCCGGCGCCTCAAACGCGAGAAGGATCTGGGGCTGGTGGTGGTGGACTACCTGCAGCTCATGCAGGTTCCTGGCACCAAGGAGAACCGGGCTACGGAGATATCCGAGATCTCCCGCGGGCTCAAAGCGCTCGCCAAGGAGCTGCAGGTGCCGGTGGTAGCATTGTCGCAGCTCAACCGCAGTCTCGAGCAACGCCCGGACAAGCGGCCGGTGATGTCCGATCTGCGCGAGTCCGGCGCCATCGAGCAGGACGCCGACGTGATCCTGTTCATATATCGGGACGAGGTTTACAACGAGAACTCCGAGAACAAGGGCAAAGCCGAGATCATTATCAGCAAGCAGCGTAATGGCCCCATCGGCAAGGTCGTGTTGACCTTCCTCGGCCAGCACACGCGATTCGAGAACTATATACCGGACGATTTCGGCGGCGGACATTATTCATGACGCGCCCGGCGCGCGCGCTCATCGACATCTCCGCGCTGCGCCACAACTTCCATCAGGTACGCAAAAGTGCCCCCGGGCGTAGAATACTCGCCGTCGTCAAGGCCGACGCATACGGTCACGGTGCGGCGCGCGTGGCCCGGGCGCTGGGCGAGACGGACGGATTCGCCGTTGCGCGCATCGAGGAAGGCGAGGCGTTGCGTGCCATCGGTATTACCAAGCCCGTGCTTCTGCTTTCCGGTGTATCAGGGCGGGAGGAGCTGGCGCTGGCGGCGAAGCTGGACCTGGATCTCGTGGTTCATCATGAAAGCCAGATAGCAAACCTCGAGCGGGTCAGCCTGCCGAAGCCAGTGGCGGTGTGGCTCAAGGTCGACACGGGCATGCATCGTCTGGGCTTCGCCCCGGAGCAGGTTGCGAGCACCCTGCAGCGCCTCCAGATCTGCCCGTCGGTGGCTGCCACGATACGCCTGATGTCCCATCTGGCGCGTGCCGACGAGCGGGACCATGGGAGCACCAGGGAGCAGATTGCGTGCTTTCGGTCCCTGGAGAAAGCCGGCCAGGCGCAGACCTCCCTGGCAAACTCCGCCGGCGTACTGGGCTGGCCGGAATCCCACGGCGACTGGGTGCGTCCCGGGATCATGCTCTACGGCATTTCGCCCTTCGTTGGTGCCCGGGGCGAGTCCCACGGCTTGCGCCCGGTGATGACATTCACGAGCCGCCTGATCGCGGTCAACAAGCTCCAAAAAGGCAGTGCCGTCGGATACGGCGGCACCTGGATCTGTCCCGAGGACATGCCCGTGGGCGTCGTCGCCGTCGGTTACGGCGACGGCTATCCTCGCCACGCGCCGGCGGGCACGCCGGTGCTGGTGAACGACACCCGTGTCGCCCTGGTCGGGCGCGTGTCAATGGACCTGGTGACGGTGGATCTGCGCGCCCAGCCCGCCGCCCGGCCGGGCGATCCGGTGATCCTGTGGGGCCGCGGCCTGCCTGCGGAAGAGGTCGCCGAGCATGTGGGCAGCATCGCCTACGAGCTGGTCACTCGCATCGCGCCGCGTGTCGCCCGCGAATCGATTGACGACGAGCACGTTCAACAGCCGTCGCCCGGCGAATCCAGGTAGCCTTCGCGCAACAGGTACAAAAAGATCTCCTGCGCCGCTTCCATGGGTGAGCGGTCGCTGGTGTCGATGCGAAGCTGCGGGTGCTCCGGAACCTCGTAAGGGTCGCTGATGCCGGTGAACTCCGGGATCACACCTTTGCGGGCCTTTGCATAGAGTCCCTTGCGATCTCGCTGCTCGCACACTTCCAGCGGCGTCGACACGTAAATCTCGATCATGGCCCCGTGCTCTTCGATGAGCTCGCGCACCGCGCGCCGCGTGCTGGTGTAGGGTGCGATGGGCGCACAAATTGCAACGCCACCGTTTTTCGTGATCTCGCTTGCGACGAATCCGATGCGGCGCACGTTCAGATCCCGGTGACTTTTGGAAAATCCCAGCTCGCTGGACAGATTGCGCCGCACGACGTCGCCGTCGAGCAGCGTCGTCGGGCGTTTGCCGTCTTCGATGAACTTGCCGTACATGATGCGCGCCAGTGTCGACTTTCCGGAGCCGGAAAGACCAGTAAAGAACAGCGTGATCCCCATACGATGCCGTGGCGGATAAACCTTTCGCAACGCACTCAGGACTTCCGCGTAGCTGAACCATGCGGGGATGTCCTCACCGTGGGAAAGACGCCGGGCGAGAACGTCATCGCTCAACTCCTCGGTGGGCTCGTGGGTCTCCTTCGCCTCATCGGCATCGACGAGCCGCGCGCGGCCCGGCGAATAGGCGAGGCGCTTGAAGGGCACCATGCGGATGCCAATCCGCGACTCGCATTGGGCGACGATAGCTTGCGCCGCGTAGGGCTGATAGAAACGCCCGTGGCCCTCGTCGGGTGGGCTGCCGTGGTCGGGGCCGACGATAAAATGTGTGCAGCCATAGTTGCGTCGAATGATGGCGTGCCAGACCGCCTCCCGGGGTCCCGCCATGCGTGTCGCGAGCGGCAGCAGCGAAAGCGTCGTGAGTCCGTGGGGATAGTATTTGCGTAACGCCTGATAGCACTTCACACGTGCAAAGCGGCTCAGATCACGCGGTCTGCCGATCCCGACGACGGGGTGCAGGAGAATGTGTGCCTCCGATCGCTTGGCCGCCGTCAAGGTGATCTCCCGGGCCAACCTGTGCATGGGCCGTGCAGTGTGAAAGCCGACGACCCGCCGCCAACCCAGCTTGTGAAAGAGATGGCGAAGATCCTCCGGCGTGTGACGCAGGTCTTCGTAGTCGTAGTGGGTGGGCAGCTCGATGCCCTCGACGGTGCCACCGACATAGACTGGCTGCACGTGGTCCTGCAGATAAGCGACACCGGGATGGGACTTGTCCCCGGTTCCGTAAACGGACTCGGACTCGCGACGGGCGTCAGGCGTCCAGATGTCACTCACCGTCAACACGGCGAGCATGAAACCTTCGCTGTCGCGCAACGCGAGACCGTCGCCGGCGCTCAAGCTTGCGGCCAGGTCTTGGCCGACATCCAGGGTCACGGGGATCGGCCACACGCTGCCGTCCGGCAAGCGCGACTCGTCCAGTACCCGGTCGTAGCACTGCTCACCCATGAAGCCCGTGAGCGGTGTGAACGCCCCGCACATGAGCAGCTCCAAATCACACAGCTGTCGCTGGGTGAGTGTCACTGATGGCACGTCCAGGGACGCGCGCCTCAACGCCTGAGCATGCGCCTCGTCGACCAGCAGTGGCTGCAGTGCGGGAATATTGTCTTGTTCAGAGTCGGCCACGTCCTAGCTTCGCGGGTTGATGAATAATCCAGGCAAGTGTAGCAGGGCGCCCATAGATCGGCAGGTAGCCCTCTGCTACCGTGACCGCCGGAAATCCTCGACTTAGCGGCGGCGTATCGACGTGCGGGAAAAGCTGGTTTACCAGTGTCAGGCCTGCGGGGCTCAGGCCTCCAAATGGAGCGGCCAATGCCCCGACTGTGGCGAATGGAACACGCTGCTGGAGAGCGCAGCGCCACCGCCCCGGCGCAAGACCCTCGCCGGGCGACTGCGCGGAGTCGATGAGACGCCGGCGCGCATCGTCGACGCTAGCCACGTGGCCGCCGAGGCCGAAGGCCACAAGCCCCTCGGGATCAGCGAGCTCGACCGGGCGCTCGGCGGTGGCTTGGTGCCGGGTTCGGTTGTTCTCATCGGCGGCGATCCCGGTATCGGCAAGTCCACCCTGTTGCTGCAGGCACTCGCGGCCCACGCAAAGGATCACGGGCAACGGCCGCTCTACGTCACCGGCGAGGAGTCTCTGCGCCAGGTCACGTTGCGCGCGCAACGCCTGGGATTGACCATCGAGCGACTGCGGCTGCTCGCCGAAACGCAGGTGGAGCAGATTCTTGCCCTCGCCGCCCGCGAGCGGCCGACGGTGATGGTTATCGATTCCATTCAAACCATGTACACCGACGCGCTGCAGTCGGCGCCCGGAAGCGTCGCGCAGATCAGAGACAGCGCCGCGCGTCTCGTGCAGTTCGCCAAACAGGGCTCGACGGCAGTCTTTCTCATCGGCCACGTCACCAAGGAAGGCGCCATCGCCGGCCCGCGTGTGCTGGAGCACATGGTGGATGCGGTACTGTATTTCGAGAGTGAAAGCGACAGCCGTTACCGCGTCATCCGCGCGGTCAAGAACCGTTTCGGGGCCGCCAACGAGCTCGGTTTCTTCGCCATGACCGAGCGCGGCCTGCGGGAGGTGAGCAACCCGTCGGCGATTTTTCTTTCTCGTGGCGACACCGACATTGCCGGCAGCACCGTCACCGTGGTGCGAGAAGGTACGCGCATGTTGCTGCTGGAGATCCAGGCGCTGGTGGACGCAAGCCAGCTCGCCCATCCCCGGCGCGTGGCGGTGGGGACGGACGCCAACCGTCTCGGCATGTTGCTGGCGGCCCTGCACCGTCACGCCGGAATCGCCACCCAGGACCAGGACGTGTTCGTGAACGTCGTCGGGGGCATGCGCATCGCCGAGACTGGTGCTGATCTGCCGCTGCTGGTGGCCATCGTTTCCAGTCTCAATGCGCGGCCGGTGGCGGCGGATCTCGTGGTATTCGGCGAGGTCGGATTGGCGGGCGAGATCCGGCCGGTGGCCTATGGCGAGGAACGCCTGGCCGAAGCCGCCAAGCACGGATTCAAACGCGCTATCGTACCCACCGCCAATCGGCCCAGGCGAGCCATCAAGGGTCTGGCGGTCACTCCGGTGGCGCACCTGGGCGATGTTCTGGCGCTGTTGGCTTAGCTATCGTCGTCCACAGGCGGGGGCAGCGGTCGCCGCATGGCAGGCTTGACGCGGGCGGTCTTGACGGCGTTGCCGCTCACCTGCACGATTTCTACCGGATACCGCGCGATCAATAGACTGGTTCCTGGCTCAGGGATCGATTCGAGATACTCGAGCACCAGCCCATTCAAGGTCTTCGGCCCGTCCGTGGGCAGCTCCCAGCGCATGCTGCGATTGAGCTCGCGCACATTCGCGCCTCCGTCGATGAGATAGGTGCCGTCATCCTGGGGGTGCACATCGGGACTCTGATCGGCCGGATCGGTAGTGAACTCACCCACGATCTCTTCCAGCAGATCCTCCAGCGTCACCAGGCCGTCTACATCTCCGTACTCGTCCACTACCAGCCCGATCCGCTGGCGCTGGCGCTGAAAGTTACGCAGCTGCGTGTTGAGCGGCGTGCCCAGCGGCACGAAGTACGGTTCACTGGCGTTTTCCAGCAACCAGTCCTTATCGAGTTCCCTGTGCTCCAGCGGCTGCAGAACTTTGCGTAGATGCAAAACGCCGAGCACATCGTCCACGTCGCCGCGAAAAAGAGGCAAGCGCGTGTGCTGACTGTGCACCAGCAGCTCGATGATCTCGTCCATTTCATCTTCGATATCGATACCGCTGATCTCGTTGCGCGGTACCATGATGTCATCGACGGTAACCTTCTCGAGATCCAGGATGCTCACCAGCATGCTCTGGTACTTGTGGGAAATCAGCGTGCCGGCTTCGTTGACCACGGTGCGCAGCTCATCGGTGCTGAGCTGTTGGGGATCCACATCGGTGGGAAAGACTCTCAGCAGGCGCAGCACACCGTTGGCGAGCCAGTTGATGGCGGCCACGATGGGATAAAAGAATCTCAGGAGCGGCTTCAGAATGATCGCGGCGGGGAACGCAATGCGTTCGGGGTGCAACGCCGCCAGCGTCTTCGGCGCCACTTCCGCAAACACCAGAATCACCACGGTGAGCACAAAGGGCGCGAGAGCGAGACCCGGCTCGCCCATGATGCGCCAGGCGATGAACGCCGCCAGCATCGAGGCGACGATATTGACGAAGTTGTTGCCGAACAGGATCAAGCCGATGAGCCGGTCCGGACGTTCCAGCAGCTCCGCCGCGCGTTTTGCCCCCTTGTGCTGGCTCTTGGCGAGATGGCGCAGGCGATACCTGTTCAAGGCCATCATGCCGGTCTCCGAGCCGGAGAAAAACGCCGAGAGAAGAAGGAGAACAATGAGTGCCCCGAAAAGGACACCCAGGGGAAGGTCGCTCAAGTGAAGGTCAAGCCCGCGGGGACACCATGGTTACTACTATAGCCCTTACTAGGGCCTGCCCGAGAGCCTGTCAAGCGGATTTGGGGCATCGGGCACTGTAATTTTTGAACTCGCCGTCGATCTTCCCGAGGATCGTATCCCTCGAGTGCAAGAACAATGACTCAACCGGAGGCGCCCCCATGAGCAATAGTGGCCCGCCCGCCGCGGCTACCCTCGACGCATCAGTCGCCGAGCAGCTTCGCCAGCTAAGCACGGCAACTCTCACGATGGTTCTGCTCAAGCGGGGAGTACGTACGAGCTGGTTACGTGGAGTCATGCCACTGAAACCGATCCATGGTCGCGTAGTCGGGCCCGCCTTCACCATCCGCTTCGTGCCCGGACGCGAAGATCTTTCGCAACCTGAAAGCTACGCGAGATCGCCCTCGTTCCGCGATGCTATCGAGGCGGCACCGACGGGCTCTGTGGTCGTCATCGACGGACGTGGTAACGCGATAGGCGCGACCCTGGGCGACATCCTGGTGGCACGTCTCGCGAACAAGGGAGTGATTGCCGCGGTCACCGACGCGCCGGTACGTGATGCCGATGAGATCGCCAAGCTCGCTCTGCCCGTTCTCAGCGCCGGCGTCGCGGCGCCACCGAGCATCGTCGGGCTGTCTTTCGCGGGCTACGACGAAATCATCGGTTGCGGCGGCGTTGCGGTCTGTCCCGGCGACGTCATGGTCTGTGACAACGACGGCGCGGTCGTAATTCCAGCGGCCATGGCGGCGGAGGTTGCAGTAGCTGGTGTCGAGCAGGAGCGCTTCGAGCGTTTCGTGCAGCAGCGTGTTGGCGAGGGCGCGAGCGTGGTGGGGCTCTATCCGCCCGACGAAGGGACGCTGGAGGACTACCAGAGATGGCTCGATGCCGGGGAGCCGTAGATCCGTAGGTCGGGCGAAGTTTCCGGCAATCAGCCCGGGAACCAATGGCGCTCGAGAAATAGCTCGAGCACCAGCTTGCTGCCGAAGTAGGCCAGGGCCAGGATCGTGAATCCGCCCAGGCTGAGGCGCACCGCCGTGCGTCCCCGCCAGCCGTAGCGCCAGCGTCCCCATAGCAGAACCCCGAACATCAGCCACGCGATTACCGACAGCACCGTCTTGTGGGCCAGGTGCTGGGCCAGCATGTCGGCGACGAAGGCGACGCCGGTGGCGAGGCTCAGGGTGAGCAGGAAGAAACCCAGCGCGATGAGCTGAAACAAGAGCTCTTCCTGGATCTTCAAAGGCGGCAGGATGTGCACGAGTCCACCGGGCCGCTTGTGATTCAGGCGATGCTCCTGGTAGGCGAGCAGCACCGACTGGCAGGCAGCAATTGTCAGCAGCGCGAAGGCCAGAATCGACACCAGCACATGGACTTCGGTGCCGAGATTGCGCCCGGCGCTGACCGGCCGGGCGTCGGGCCAGATGATGCTCGGCAGAATCAACAACGCCGCCAGCGGCAGCACCAGCAGGCCGAGATTGTCCAGGGGGCGGCGCAGGGTGCCGATGATGAGCAGCAGCGCCGCCACCCAGGCCACCAGCGACGCAACGTCGAAAAACCCAAGGCTCAGGCCGTCCTGGGTGACGACCCCGGCATAGAGCAGCACGCCGTGCAGCGCGACCGCCAGGAAGGCAACTGTCGGCAGCTTCGGGGTAGCGCCTTCCAGCGTCCCCTGCCAGGTCGAAAGGCGTCGGCCCAGCACCACCGTGGCGGTGACGTAGAGCGCCACGCTCATGAGCGCCAGTGCCAGGATCCAGGAATGCATGCGGGCATGATGCCAACATTCGCCAGGTGCGCAAAGGACAGTTGCGGTCGTAGGTCACAGATCGTCGCCGGGTTGCTAGAATCCGCTATTCACCTGAATCTGCACTGGAGGAATCCACAACGTGTTCGAGACCCTGACGGATCGGCTGTCGACGACGCTCGCGCAGCTGCGCGGGCGCGGCCGGCTCACCGAGGCCAACATCAAGGATGCACTGAGAGAAGTGCGTATGGCACTTCTGGAAGCCGACGTGGCGTTGCCGGTGGTGCGCGGTTTTCTCGAGCGGGTGCGCGAGCGCGCCGTGGGCCAGGACGTTCTCAAGAGCCTGTCGCCGGGTCAGGAAGTCATCCGCATCGTGCGCGACGAACTCACGACTCTCATGGGGGAGGTCAACGAGGCGCTCGATTTGCGGGTGGCGCCGCCGGCGGTGCTGCTGGTGGCGGGGCTCCAGGGCGCGGGCAAGACGACCACCGTGGCCAAGCTGGCACGTTGGCTCATGGAAAACGGCACCAAGGCGGTGCTGGTGGCGAGCTGCGACGTGCACCGGCCGGCCGCCATCAAGCAGCTCGAAACTCTGGCGGCGGAAGTGGGTGCCGTGTTCTTTCCCTCCGATTCGTCCCAGGATCCGGTGGCAATCGCGAAAGCCGCCATCGCGCATGCGCAGCGGCAGTTCTACGACGTGGTAATTCTCGACACCGCCGGGCGTCTGCACGTGGACGAGGGAATGATGGCCGAGGTGCGCCGCGTGCATGCCGCCGCATCGCCGGTGGAGACGCTGTTCGTCGTCGACGCCATGAGCGGCCAGGATGCCGCCACCGTCGCGAAGGCCTTCGACCAGGCGCTGCCGCTCACGGGTGTGATTCTCACCAAGGCCGACGGTGATGCCCGCGGCGGCGCGGCGCTGTCGGTACGCCAGGTGACCGGCAAGCCCCTGAAGTTTATCGGCGTCGGCGAGAAGACCGATGCCCTGCAGGCCTTCCATCCGGAACGCATGGCCTCGCGCATCCTCGGTATGGGCGACGTCCTGAGCTTGATCGAGGACGCCGAGCAGAAGGTCGACAGGGACAAGGCCGAAAAGCTCGTCAAAAAGCTCAACAAGGGCAAGGGTTTCGATCTCGAGGACTTCGCCGAGCAGCTGGATCAGATGCGCGAGATGGGCGGTATGGCGGCGATGCTCGATAAGCTCCCCGGGGGAGCGGCGATGCCGCCGGGAGTCAAGGCTCAGATGGGCGATCGGGAGCTCAAGCGCATGCACGCCATTATCGGCTCCATGACCCGTCAGGAGCGTCTCCACCCCGCCATCATCAAGGGCTCCAGAAAGCGGCGTATCGCCACCGGCTCCGGGAACCAGGTGCAGGACGTGAATCGGCTGCTGAAGCAGTTCACCCAGATGCAGAAAATGATGAAGAGGATGAAAAAGAAGGGTGGGCTCATGCGTCTCATGCAGGGCATGAAGGGCGGCATGCCGCCGGGCATGCCGGGTTGAGCCATACCGGAACGAATTTACATCACCCCCCCGGCAAGCGTAAAATAATGTGTTTGTACCGGCCCCTAAGGGTCATCGGCATGACATTGCCGGACAGAGGACAGCCGAGAAACCATGGTCAGCATTCGCCTTGCCCGCACGGGCGCCAAGAAGCGCCCCTTCTACCACCTGGTCGTCACCGATAGCCGCGCCAGCCGCGATGGGCGGTTCATCGAACGGGTCGGGTTCTACAACCCGATTGCCACCGAGCAGGAGGAGAAGCTGCGTATCGACAGGGACCGGATCGCCTATTGGACCTCCCAGGGCGCCAAGGCCAGCAGCGCCGTCACCAAGCTCCTGAATCAGGCCCGGGCCGCGGCGGGAGCCTAGGCTGCCGATCTCGCGCGCGAAGCGGGGCGCCGGGGATGCCAGAGCGCGTGACAATGGGACAGGTGAGCGGCGTTTACGGCGTGCGTGGGTGGCTGAGGGTGCGCTCGGACTGCGAGCCCCTGGAGCAGTTGCTGGCGTATTCGCCGTGGCAACTGAAAACCGGAACCGGCTGGTGCAGCCACGTGCTGGCGGACGGCAAAGCCCACGGTCCGGGCCTGGTGGCCAAGCTCGCGAACGTCGATGACCGCGAGCAGGCACGGCAGCTGGTAGGGGCCGACATCGCTGTCCGTCGGGATCAGCTGCCGGCGCTGGCGCAGGATGAGTATTACTGGAATGATTTAATCGGTTTCGGCGTGGTCACCCGGGACGGCGAGGAGCTGGGGCGGGTGACCGGATTCATGCAGACCGGCGCCAATGATGTTCTGGTCGTACGCGGCGACCGCGAGCGGCTGATCCCGTTTATCCGGGAGCAAGTGGTGGTGGCGGTGGACGCCCGAGCCCGGCGCATCGAGGTGGACTGGGAAGCGGATTTCTGAGCCGCCCGGTCGTCGCCGCGAGGAGTTTGCATGCAGGTGGCGGTGGTGACGCTGTTTCCGCAGATGTTCGAAGCAGTCGAGCGCTGGGGAATCACGTCGAGGGCGTTGCAGCGTGGCATTCTCGAGCTGGATTGCATCAATCCCCGGGACCACGCTTTCGACCGTCACCGCAGCGTGGACGATCGGCCCTACGGTGGTGGCCCGGGAATGGTGATGATGGTACAGCCGTTGCGCGACGCCATCGTTGCTGCGCGTACGCGGCTGGGCGAAGGCACGCACACCGTGTACCTGTCGCCCCAGGGCCGGCGGGTGGACCAGGCGGGGATTGCCGAGCTTGCCACCCGCCCGCGGTTGATTATGGTTTGCGGGCGCTACGAGGGCGTCGACGAGCGGCTGCTGGAACGCGAAGTGGACGAAGAGCTGTCGGTGGGCGATTTTGTGCTCTCCGGCGGCGAGATCGCGGCGATGCTGCTGATTGAGGCGATGACGCGCCTGCTGCCCGGTGCCCTCGGTCACGAGGCATCGGCCAGTTGCGATTCCTTCGCCAACGGATTGTTGGACTGTCCGCATTACACGCGGCCGGAAGTGAGCGATGGGTTGAGGGTGCCGCCGGTGCTGTTGAGCGGCAATCATGAGGCCATTCGTCGCTGGCGCTTGAAACAAGCGCTGGGTCGCACCTGGCAGCGGCGGCCGGACTTGCTGCGCGAGGCGCAGCTCGACGCGGAACAACGAGCGCTACTCGAGGAATTCGTCAGCGAGCAGCAGGAGACATTGGAATGAGACCGGGCTGGTGTCCGGTTCCAAGGGGTAAGTAATCATGAGTAACATCATCAGTCAGATCGAAGCCGAGCAGATGGGCCGCGAGGTTCCGAAATTCGGTGCCGGCGATACGGTGGTGGTCAAGGTCAAGGTCAAGGAGGGCACCCGCGAGCGGCTGCAGGCTTTCGAGGGCGTGGTCATCGCCAAGCGTAATCGCGGACTGAATTCCTCGTTCACCGTGCGCAAGATTTCCCACGGTGAAGGCGTCGAGCGCGTGTTTCAGACCTACAGCCAGCAGATTCACGACATCGAGGTCAAACGCCGCGGCGATGTGCGCCGTGCCAAGCTCTACTATCTTCGTGGCAGGCGCGGTAACGCGGCGCGCATCAAGGAGAAGATCTAAAAAA
>CAXMNG010000163.1:0-8986 GCA_964194585.1 Salibacteraceae bacterium
GTAGTAGAGGTGGGCACCGAATACGGTGATGAAAAGAATGACGATACCCGCCGCCGGCAGCAGGGACGCGTATCGGCGATCGGCTTTTCGCAACGCGAATCCTATCCAGATCAACCCGATCCCGCAGAGAGCGGCGACACCGACCTGGCGCGCCGGTGTCAGCCAGCCTGCGTCCACGGCCAGGCGAATGAAGTAGGCCGCGGCAAGCACCAGCGCGGCTGCCCCCCTCCAGCCGAGAATCTGCGTAACGCCCACGGGACGTGGCGCTTGCGATTTCCCTGTCTCCGCGCGTGCGCCGGACGCGGCGCCGCGTAGTCCGGCGGGAAGCGCCTGTGCCGGGGTGGCCGCTTCAGGCGGTATCGCCTGCTGGCTCGGGGACTCGGGCGTGGAACTCGGCCTCGCTGCCGAGCCAGTCTGCGTAAGCTCCAGTTGCCTTTCGACGATTTGCTCCAGGCGGCGTACCCTCTTGTCCAGATTCGCCAGATGCTGCTCGATACCGGCCATGGTGCCATCTCGCTGGATTCTGTGAACAGGGGAGAATGTAAGCGGAGCGTGTGCCGCTCCGGTGCGACCCGTGAGTTCGGGTCGACTGGGACATTAAGAATAGCCGGATTCGAGAGAAAAGCGATGCGCTCAGGGGCCGAGAAAAGTCTGATCCGCGGCTTCCGCGCCGCGCCGCCTTATCTGAGCGCTCAAGTAATCGATCTCCCGGAACAAGGATTGGGCGTCTTTCGACATGCCGGCCTTGTGCGCATTGATATAGCTCACCAACCCGCCTACATCGGCGCCGGATGTCTGAAGCGCGAGCACCCGTTCCTCGACGACCAGATGCGACACTTTGAATTCCTTACCGAGGGCGCCTTCGCGCAGGTACAGAACGGTTAGTTCGGGCTCTTCGATGAAGCCGTTCTTGTTGGCATCGTATAGCGAGAAAATCACCGGCAGCACATCGTATACGAGACCGGATATATTGATCCTGCGGAACGGGAACCGTACGGGAGCACCCTGTTCCTGCGGTTTGAATCCCTTGTACACTTGATCGAACGGCAGTTTCGAGCCGTCATCCATGACGAAGCGGATCTCCTCTAGAGGCGCCAGAGTAAGCTCACCTTCGTAGCAGCATGGCCGCCGGATCTCGTTGGGCGACACACAACCCGTACCAACAAGTGCAAACAACCCCAGAAATAAAATGGGGACAGATCTATTTACTCTGCGCGAACAGCTGTTCGCGCAGAGTAAATAGATCTGTCCCCATTTATTCAAGCGGCGGATGAGAAGCTGGCGATCTCGGTGACAGCGGTAATGGCCTGCTCGATGTCGTCGTCGTCGGTGAAGTAGCCCGGCGACAGACGCACGGCGCCGTTCTGTCCGACGGTCTTCTCGTCTTCGTGGACGAGGGGTGCGCAGTGCAGGCCCGCGCGCACGCAGAGATGGTAATCCGCGTCCAGCATCGCCCCCGTTTGATCCGCCGGCAATTCACCGACGTTGATCGACAAGGTAGCCACGCGAAGCCTGTTGCCGGCTGGGCCATAGACTTTGATTCCGTCGATGTCACGGAACGCCGATGCCAGCCGATCCACGTGCCTGTGCTCCAGATCGAATATGTGGCCTAAGGCCGCTCTGCAAGCCTCAGTATGGGACAGGGTGCCGTCGGTATCACCGGCCCGGTCGCGACCGAGTGAGGCGAACCATTTCTGCGCCGCATTGAGCCCCGCGATCCCCGGCAAGGCCACCGTTCCCGCCTCGAGATGATAGGGATAGATCTCCGGTTGATAGGGATCGATGGAATCGACGCCCGTGCCGCCGACGCGGCCGGGGCGAACGTCCAGGTCCTCGCGCACGATCATGCCTCCGATCCCCATGGGGCCGAACAGAGACTTGTGGCCGGTAAAGGTGACGACGTCGATCCCCCACGCATCCATGCGGATGGGAAGCACACCGGCGCTTTGGCATGTGTCGACGACCAATAGAGTGCCCGCCTGCCGGGAAATCCGGCCGATGGCTTCCAGATCCTGCACCGATCCGAGCACGTTGGAGGCATGATTGACCACGATCATCCGGGTCTTGGCCGTAATGGCGCCGCGAATATCGTCCGGATCCACGTAACCCTGCGTGTCCCGCGCTACATGGGTGACGTCCACGCCATGGTCGCGCTTCAAATGGGCGAGGGGGCGCAGCACGGAATTGTGCTCGACACGGGTCGTCACTACATGGTCGCCGCTCTCGAGCAACCCGAAAAGTGCGGTGTTCAGTGAATCCGTGGCGTTCTGCGTGAACACCACCCGGTGCGGATCGCCACCGTAGTCGAAAAACGCGGCCAGCAGCCGGCGCGTCTCCTCGATCATCTTTTCCGCTTCCACGGCCATCTCGTGGCCGGCACGGCCCGGGTTGACCCCGTAGTTGCGGAAGAACTGGTCCATGGTGGTGTAGACCACCTCCGGCTTGGGCCAGCTGGTAGCAGCATTGTCGAAGTAGTAGTTGTCTTTCATGGTGACGGACCGGGGAGGCAGCTAAGGTCAGAACCAAGTAATGTTAGATCAGCCGCTTGCCCATGTCGCCCTCCGGCGGGATTGCGGTCCGTCCAGCTTCCCAGACGTGAAACTTCCGTGAGGAAATACTGCCGAATTGCTGATATTCATTGATGCCAGAAGCCGGAGACCGACATGGACGGGATCGGCCTGCCGGCGTAGCGCAGCCAGGAGTTTTCACATGCCAATCCGAATCTGTTTACTCGTGTCGCTGTTCATCGCCCCCCTGGTTTCGGCAGGGGCGGAGACGTTACACCTGGAAAGCCCCGGGCCCCGGGTCAGCCTGCTCGAGCTCTACACCTCGGAAGGCTGCAGCAGCTGCCCCCCCGCGGATCGCTGGATATCCAAGCTGCGGGACGATCCCCGTCTGTGGCGCGAGGTGGTGCCGGTCGCTTTTCACGTGGATTACTGGGATTACATCGGCTGGCGTGACCGGTTCGCGTCGCCGGTGTACGGCAACCGGCAACGGGAATACGCGCGCGGCAGGCATGTCAGCACCGTCTACACCCCGGGTTTCGTGCTCGCCGGCAAGGAGTGGCGCGCCTGGTTTCTTCGCCCGGACTTGAAAGTGGGTGATGGGGTGGAGATCGGTAAGCTCAAACTGAGCGTTGATGGACAGCAGGCGAAGATCGCCTTTACCCCGTCGGTGTCGGGGAGCGGCGACCTCGAGGTGCACGTGGCCATGCTCGGTTTCGACCTCGAGACAGAAGTTCGGGCAGGCGAGAACGGTGGACGAACCCTGGAGCACGATTTCGTGGTGCTCGGATATCGCAGCCTGGCAATGACGCGCCGGGAATCGACGCACACCGCCGTCTTCTCCCTGCCGCAAGTGAAAGTACCATCGGAGCGCAAAGCCATCGCCGCCTGGGTCAGCCTGCCCGGCGATCCCCGCCCGGTTCAGGTGGTTGGCGGCTGGTTGAACTGATTGCCCGCCCAGGGCCGGTATCCGTCCACCACTATCATCGTCGTCCAGGTTGCCTTTCGACCGTGTCAGTGACGACGCCGGGCTGACTCGATTCGGCAGACAGATGGGTCGACTCTCGGCTGGCAAAGTGAGCGCGATCCTCTCACAAGCTTCGTGGCCAGGGTAGCCTGACGGACGCCGGATTGTGGTTCTGAAATGCTACCCCGCCCGGGCTCCCCAGGTGACCGATTCCGGCCGGGGATGCTAATCTCGATACCGTGTAGCGGCGGCGCCGACCATTCAAGATCTTCATCGAGAGAAGGGTGATATGAGCGGAATTTCGAAGAGCGACCTCGACGTTCTCACCAAATGGGACACACCGACCATCTGCAACGCGCTCGAGGTCATCGTGCCCGAGCGGCGCGCAGCGGGGTTCACTAGCGCGGCTTTCACCTGTCTGGACCCGAAGCTGCCGCCCATGGTCGGCTACGCACGCACCGTCGCGATCCGCGCCACCACACCACCGGAGGAGAGCGCCGACGCACTCAAGTCCCGGCGCGCCGAATATTACGAATACCTGGCGGATTCTCCTCACTCGACCATCGCCGTCGTAGAGGATCTGGATGCCACGCCGGGCTTTGGCGCCTTCTGGGGCGAGGTCAACACTGCGGTCCACCGGGGATTGGGATGCGTGGGCGGCGTCACAAACGGTTCCATGCGCGATCTCGATGACTGCGCGCCCGGGTTTCAGCTGCTGGCCGGCAAGGTCGGACCCAGTCATGCCCACGTGCACATCGTCGACTTCGGCTCACCGGTGACGATATTCGGCATGCGGGTCCTCCACGACGACATCATTCACGCGGATCGACACGGCGCGGTGGTGATACCTGTGTCTGCCGTGAAGGAGTTGCCCGTGGCAGTAGAGCTTCTGGTACGCAGAGAGGCGGTCATACTGAAAGCTGCCAGAGACGCCGACTTCGATATCGAGAAGCTGAAGAAAGCGACCGCCGATGCGGCGAACATACACTGAGAGACCGCCATGTCTTCTAAGAGAAAAATTCTTCTACTCCAACCGATCCACGATGCCGGTCTGGCGTTGCTGCGGGCGCGCAGCGATGTGGAAATCGCGATCGCGAGTGCAATCTCGGAAGATACGCTGATACGGGAAGTCCGTGATGCTCACGCCATCATAGCGCGCGCGACACCCGTCACCCGGGCGATTATCGACGCAGCCGGCGAACTCTATGTCGTGTCACGACATGGTGTCGGATATGACAGCGTGGATGTGGCGCGGCTTACTGAACGCGGCATTCCCCTCACCATCGCCATTCACGGCAATGCGCTGTCGGTCGCCGAGCACACCCTGTATCTGATTCTGGCGCTGGCGAAGCGCGGGTTTGCATTCGACGAAGCCGTGGGCCGCGGCAACTTCGATATACGCGCCACGCTGCGGGGGACGGACATTGCCGGGAAGTCTTTGCTGGTCGTTGGATTCGGCCGTACTGGCACGCGTGTTGCCCGATTCGCACGCGCGTTCGACATGAAAGTATTTGTTTACGATCCCTACATCGATCAGTCTCTGATCACTTTAGCTGAGTGTACTCGCGTGGATGATTACTTCTCCGCCCTTCCGAAGATGGACATGGTGACACTGCATTGTCCGCTGACGGAGGAAACCCGAGACATGATCGGCCCGCGGGAACTCGACGCCATGCGACCGTCGGCATACCTCGTCAACTGCGCTCGTGGCGGCATCGTCGACGAGCAAGCACTTTGCACGGCGCTCGAAAGCGACAGCATCGCCGGCGCGGGCCTGGACGTTTTTGTGAGCGAGCCACTGCCAGGGGATAATCCCCTGCTCGAGCTCGACAATCTCATAACCAGCCCCCATGTGGCGGGAGTCACTCTGGAAGCGAGCATGAGAATGGCGACGGGTGCCGCGGCCAACGTCCTGGCGGCGTTCGACGACAATCTGGATCCCGCGGTTGTCGTGAACACTGAAGTGCTGAGTGTCGCTGCTCAGCCGTAGGCTCACATCATTTGGAATTCGCATGTCGTTACGCATTCATCGTGATCAACCGGCAATGCGTATCTGTGGGACCTTGCTGGGAATTGGCTTCGTGCTCCTGGGTGCGTTCTCCGCCCTGGGCGCCGGAGAGCTGGGCGAGGAAATCAGCTACGATCGCGCCGTCGGCTTCGGTGTCACCGCCGTCATCGTCGGCATCCTCGCCGTGCTCTGCTCGCTGCTCGTCAAGGATCTCAGCAATATCTGGTGCCGGCATCCCCGGCGCTGGAAGTGATGCCCCGTCAGCCCAGAAGTACTCCCACCAGCTCATTAAAGTCGGCGACGATGATGTCCGGCTGGTGAGGCGTGTCGCCGAACGGTCGCTTGCGCCGATCGATGTACGCGGCCCGCATACCGGCGGCTTTCGCGCCGACGCAATCGAAAGCATGGTTGGCCACATGTAAGATGTGCGCGGGATCCTCGCCAAGCAGCTCGGCTGCTTTCCCGTAGGTCGCGAAATGCGGCTTGAAGTAGCCCGCCTCCTCGACTGAAACGATGGCGTCGAACTCGAATCCCAGGTATGGGGCGGCATTGCTCAGCATGTCGCGATCGCCGTTCGAAAGAATGGCGAGACCATATCGACGTTTGAGTCGGCCCAGCGCTTCAACGACGTCGGGAAAGGGGCGCAGTTTTTCGATCTGAGTTACCAGCCACTCTACGTCCTCCCTCGAGTACGTAATGCCAGCACGATCCATTACCTGGGAAACGGATCGGTGACCGATCTCTCGGTAGGACGTATGTCCGCGATCGCACAGGGCATCGATCATGGAATTCTCGAAATGCGTGCGCCGCCACCACGTGACGAACTTATGCGGCTGTCCCTGCCAGCCTTTTTCTTTGAGAAACGGCGCCGCCGCCTCGGTGAGCCCACCCTGCATGTCCACAACGGTGCCGTAGAGATCGAAGGTGAGAAGCTTCAAGTCACATGGAGCGGCAGCCGAGGTGTGGGGTGCAGTCATGGCAATTTTCCGAGGCTTGAGCGTCACTGCCCTTCCGACTGGGCCTGCACGACCGTTACGGCCGTGACCCGGTAGACGTCGTCGGCGCTGCATCCTCTGGAAAGATCGTTCGCGGGCTTGGCGAGACCCTGAAGAACCGGGCCGATAGCCATGGCGTTGGCGAGTCGCTCCACCAGCTTGTAGCCGATATTTCCCGCCTGCAGGTCCGGAAAGACGAGAACGTTGGCACGCCCGGCAATCCTCGAGTCGGGCGCCTTGCGGGCGCTGATCTCGGGAACAATTCCGACGTCCAGTTGCACTTCCCCATCGATTGAAATATCGGGACGCTGCTCGCGCACACGCTCGGTCGCCGCAATCACCTTGTCAGCCAGAGGATGCCTGGCACTACCGTGGGTGGAAAACGACAGCATTGCGACCCGCGGCTCCATTCCCAGCATCGAGCGCGCCGTGTCCGCCGAGGCAATGGCGATCTGGGCGAGCTCGGCGGCATCGGGTTCTACCACCAACCCGCAATCGGCGAAAATCAGGGCTCCGTCGAGCGCGTGGTAGGGCTCGCCGAAGAGCATGATGAAAAAGCTGGATACCAGGCTGCACTCCGCCTTCATACCGAGCATCTGGATGGCGGCGCGAACCGTATCCGACGTGGTGTAGTGAGCGCCCGCCACGGAACCGGCGGCATGGCCCAGACGAACCATCATGTTGGCGAAGAACAGTGGGTTCGCCGTCAGATCCCGGGCCTCGTCCAGCGTAACGCCCTTGTGCTTGCGAAGCGCGTAGATATTCCGGGCGTAGTCTTCCCTATGAACCGAGTCGGCCGGGCTCACCACAGTGACAGGCAGATCCGGGATGCCGCATTCCGCGGCTCGATCGCGAATGACCTGTTCCCGGCCGAGCAGCGTCAGACTGGCGATGCCCTCCTCCACGATACGTCCCGCGCCCTCTATCACTCGCCTGTCTTCACCCTCCGCCAGGACGATGTGACGCGGGTCGGAGCGCGCTCTTCTCAGCAGGTCGTCGAAGACATTGGTCGACATGGACACGGTACTGCGATCAGACTGGCAAGTCGAAGGCCGAAATGACTACTATCCGGCCAACCGAAAAATCACGAAAGTCATGTCATCCGGCTTGGAAGGTTCACCTTCCCTCGCGCCTTCCATGCGTTCTCGCGCGCGCCTTGCCAGATGTTCTGTAACGATCTCGAGAGATCCTTTGCGTATGCACTCCACGATTTCCGGCATGTGCAAGTTGTCGGAGAGACCATCGCTCGCGAGAAGCAATGTATCGCGGGGGCTAAGCTCGACAGCGGAGCCCACCTCGATGCGCATGTCGACGCTCCCGATGACGTTGCTAATCACGTGCCGTTCTTCGTGGTGCATGGCATCCGTCTCATCGAGAAGACCGGCTTCGACAGCGTAGCCTACCGGCGAGTGCGGTATGGACTGCATCTTGATCTTCCCCCGTTGTCCGGTAAGCAGGGTCAGTGAATCGCCAACATGAAAGTGGCGTACGAACTGGCCATCGAATTCCACGGCGGTCAATGTCGTGGCGGCGCCCAGGGCGAGGGCAAGTACTTCTTCATTGGCGGACTCGAAGCCGTTCATGATACCGATGCGTATCGCCACGTCTTCACGTACCACCTCCTCAACGGCGCGCGCAAGACATTGAATCGCCAGGAGCGACGCCTGTCGGCCGGCGGGCGCGCCACCGAGGCCGTCTGCCACCGCCAGAACACCGCTGCCGACTCCGGTGGGAATAATTGCTACGGCGTCCTCATTGGGGGTTTCCTTCTCCGGACATCGCATGGAGTAGACGGCCAGCACTCCGCCTGCGGCCGCGAGAAACGTGCCTTCCAGGAGTTCCTGTTCGTAAAACAGACGCACTCCATCCTTACCCGGCCTGTTGTTCATCCCCAACGCATCGCCTCCAGGTGCAGCCGGAGATGGGTAACCGTGGGAAACCGCTTCAGAATCAGGGAACGTTTGAGTCCAAGACAGATATGTTTGATTTCCGTGGGTTGTTTTGCGTAGAAACGCGCCCCACCGAGTGCATCATACAGGATGCGGACCAGGTAGCAGATATCATCGTGAAAAGCGTCGCGCTTCAAGCCTGGCCAATGGAAAAAGTCGAGAATCTTCAGATCGAAACGCAAACCGTAACGCTCCACGATGATATTGTCGGAGTGGAGATCGCCATGATATTCCCTGGCCTGGTGAACGCACTCCAGCCCGACGACGAGAGCATATAGAAGATGTACGGCCTGAGTGGCGTGGAGTCTTCCGCCCGGTTGCCGTTTCAAAAACTCCGTGAGCAGCTCGCCCTCTACATACTCTGAGACAAGAACCGTGATGAGCTGCCGCCGCAGAGGGATGATCTCCTCCGTATGGTAGTGGATAACAATTGGACACCCTCTGAGTTTGTGGAGTTTCCTGGCATAGGCTTTTGCGGTCTTGTTGCGCGGATTGCGGTGGGGGAAGAACAGCTTTGCCGCACGCTCGATTTGCGTGTTCTTTTCCCGGATCTTGTATACCTC
>CAXMNG010000164.1:0-1135 GCA_964194585.1 Salibacteraceae bacterium
TGGCTGAGGTCAACGCTGCGCAACCGCATGTCGTCGGTACGTTCCTGCACCCACGCCTCATCGACGGTTATGGACTTGTAGTAGAAGAAATGGAATGCAAGCCCGATACCCCAGGCACACGTTGGCCAGAAGGACCACCAACCGCCGCCGATGACGATATTGGCGGCGGTCAGTGCGCCTATGACCATGCTGTATGCGAGAAGATGCCGGCGAAATAACCTTTTGACGAGCGCATGCCGCTCATGGCCGCCGGAATTTGCCTCTTCAGCGGTCATCCGATTGCTTTCTGGGCTCAGGCATGTCCTCGTAATTCTTTCCGATGGTGATTACACGCCACGAGTAGCGCAGCCACAACCCGATGATGACCAGGATCACGACGTGATCGACGGCGCCCGAGTTCGGGTGGAACCCGAACACGTAGAAGTAGACGAGGGCGGCTACCGGTGCGAGGCCACAGTACCAAGCCGCGAAATAATGCTTTGTGAAGCCGAAGACAATGGCGGCGCAAACTATGCTGAATGCATACAGAGCCACCGCGAAGCTGCGTCCATGTGGAAGCGCACCGGTGTTTGCCACCACCGCGATCACGCAGAACAAGGTTCCGATGAACAGCGTGTAGATGGTGATTTCGTTACCGGCCTGGCTGCGGTTGAGCTTGGCGGCCGGCGTGAAATACGGCGTCTTGTCGTCGTCCCAGACGTACTTCTTGAAGTGTTTTTCCCAATCCATCGAGCGGTCCGCCGAATCGCAGCGGGGTCGGATGACCCCTTTACGCGTCTTGCGACGGGCCGGGCGGCGTCTGCGCCTCCGCCTCCCGCCGCTCGCGATCGCGTCTCTGGAACTCGTCCTCCACGTCGGCGAGCTCCAAACGCTCCTTACCTTCGATCTTCGATCCGGCCTCTTCGGGCCACTCGATGGTCATCAGCGGGAATCTCAGGTCCTGGGGGCCCCACAGCACGATCGCGACCTGGAGCCACACCGCGATTCCCGCGACGATCACCATGAGTATTCCGAGAACGAGCACGGTCTTGATGATCCAGCGGTGGGTCAGTCCCACGGTGGAAGCCGAGATTTCGTTCATCATATACGAGTCGTAAGCGTAGACGATTGCAAAGTAGAGCACGACGGAGCAGAA
>CAXMNG010000165.1:0-5237 GCA_964194585.1 Salibacteraceae bacterium
CGAGGACCCGGCGCTGCTCAAGCAGATGCTGGCCAAGGGAACCGGTGTCAAATGGCTTGGCCCTGCCGACTATGCGAAGTGGTTCGAGAAGACGTATCAGGACCACGAGAAGGTCGCCATCAAGATCGGCATGTTCAAGAAGTAAAGGTTCGATCTCCGTTGACCCTGTTGCCCGTGTCGTCACTCGGCCGGGCTTTGTTTACACGATTTTCCCGTGATGACGACGCCTCCTGTTGCTGATTCTGGAGCACGCCGCGACCGTGCGCTTCGAGCACTTCAATTACAACGGCGACCGGGAGCGCATCGAGGCGCTGCTGAACGGCGATATCGCCGTCGGCTCGGTCGATTTCGCCGCCGCCAGGGGCTATATCGACGAAAACAGGCTGAAGGCACTGGGGATCAGCACGACCGAGCGCAATCCCTTGCATCCCGATGTCCCGACCCTGAGAGGGCAGGGCGTCGACGTCGCATTCAGCACCGATCATGGCGTGCGGGTGCCGGAAGGGCACTCCCGGACTGCTCATACGGCAACTGGAGACGATCTTCGCGCGAGCGATGCGCGATCCCGAGGGCATCGAAGCGCTGGCTGCCCACGGTACGACCGTCAAATACCTGAATCGCGAGAGCTACCGCGACTATCTCGCCGACACCTACGCCGAGTGGAAGGACATCGCAATCGGCGTGAGCATGTACAGGCCCTGAAATCGGCCCGGTCGCGCGCTGGGCCCAAACTGGTATACCATCGGCTGGTGACCGGCCCGGCACGATTCTCGTGAATTCGCGCGCCGTTCAAGCAAGTACAACAATCCGACCGAGGAGGGACACAATGACTGTTCGAAAACTAATCTTATCGGCCGTCTCGATGATGGCGTTGGCTGGGTTCCTGTTGCCGACAGTAACGCATGCGGTAAACGTTCCCTGTAAGACTGCGAAGCTGATCGTGCCGTGGAAGGCCGGCGGCGGCACCCACGTGATCTTCTCCATCTTCGAGAAGACTATCCAGGAGATGGATATGGCAACGAGGGTGAAGGTGATCACGATCCCGGGACAGGGTGGCAACAAGGGCGCCAAGGAAGCGCAAAGGGCGAAGCCCGACGGCTGCACGCTATTCGCAATTCACCAGAGTGCGATCACCAGCTTCCTCAATGGTCGAATCAATTTCTCGTACGAGGCCTTTGACACCGTCGCGCTCCTGACCTCCACGCCGGATATCGTCGGCGCCGCGGGCGACGTGCCCTGGAACAGCTTCGGAGATCTCAAAAGCGCCGCCATGGCTGCGCCCGACAGTATCAAGGCCGGGGCAACGTTCGGCTCCACTAGTCAGTTCATGTGGCTGATTATGGAAGACCTGACCGGGATGAAATTCAGTTACGTGCCTTACGACGGAACCCGCGAGCGCATGACGGCGTTGCTCTCAGGCGCCATACAGCTCGGCACATTGAACGTGGCCTCCGGGCGAAAGTATATCGAGTCCGGTGAGCTGAAGGCGTTCGCCATCGCCGCCGACAAGCGATCCGAGTTCCTGCCCGACCTTCCGACGCTGAAGGAGCTTGGCGTTCCTCTAGTCTACTCGCTGAAACGGGGAATTGTCGTGCCCAAGGGAACATCCCCGGATGTCATCGAGCAGTGGTCGCAGGTCTTCAAGAAGGCTGCGGAGAATCCGGCGCTCGTCAAGCAGATGGTCGCGAAAGGCACTGACGTCGAGTGGGTGGGCCCCGGCGACTACCGCGCCTGGGCGAAGAAAACCTTCGACGAGCACGAGATGGTCGCCATCAAGATCGGCATGTACAAGAAGTAACAGCGCCGAAAAATGCCATGGCGGGGTGGCCCGGGACCGGATCCGGCCCCGGGCTGCCTCGCGATCTCACCGAAATGGGGGGTCCCGCCACCTCATGGGTCGATTGAACCGCGATACTTACGTCGCCATCGTTTTGCTGTTGGCGTGCGGTGTCATGTTCTGGGCGAGCTTCGATATCCGCCAGCCCGACTACGGCACCCTTCCGCCGTCGACGTGGCCCCGCGTCATTCTTGCGCTTCTCGCGTTGCTCTCGCTCATCTACCTGTTTCAATCTCTCCGAGCGCGCCCCGAGACGAACGGGGAGCCCGAGGACAGTGAGCGTGAGCCGGGACTCAGGGGCTGGTTCGCTTACTGGCGAAACCCGATCGTCTGCTTCGTGATGTTCTTTCTCTACCTGCTGACGCTGCCGGTGCTGGGCATGCTCATCGGTAGCGTGGCATTCGTCTTCGTGTTGATGGGCATGCTCGGCGGGTGGAGCGGGCGCCGTGTGCTGGTCCACGCTGTCGTCGCCCTCTGCACCGTAGGCGCCATGTGGTTGCTCTTCACCTTCGGACTCGGCGTCATGCTGCCGCCGGGGATGATCTTCAATCCCTTCGGCTGATCGGGCGCTCGCATGATCATCGACAACGTTCTTGCGGCGTTCTCCGAGATCCTGACCCTGAAGACGCTGATGCTGATGATGGTCGGCGTCGCCGGCGGTTTAATTGCGGGCGCCATTCCCGGCTTCACCATTGCCATGGCCGTGGTCCTCACGCTTCCCTTTACCTTCGGCATGCCGCCGTCCCAGGGGCTGGCGACGATGGTCTCCGTACTCGTCGGCGGGTTGTCTGGCGGGCTCATGGCCGGCATCCTGACCGGGATTCCGGGAACACCTTCCTCGGTCGCCACCACCTTCGATGGTTTCCCGATGGCACGCAAAGGGCAGCCGGGCCTCGCGTTGGGGCTTGGCGTATGGGCGTCGTTCTGCGGCGGCATGATCAGCGCCGTCCTGCTCGTAACGCTCGCGCCACAGCTCGCGCGGATCGGGCTCGAGTTCCACCCCTGGGACTACTTCATGCTGGTGATGTTTGCACTCACCATCACCGCGAGTCTCGCCGGCAAGAATCTCGTGAAAGGCCTCATCGCCGGCGCGCTCGGACTGCTGGTGCGAACCGTCGGGGAAGATGAAGCCATCGGAATGGCGCGGTTCAACTTCGGCAGCGACTCGTTGCTCCAGGGTTTTGACTTCATCGCCGTGCTGATCGGGCTGTTTGCGTTCAGCCAGCTGTTGAGTGACGTCCGAGACAGGCACGTGGCACAAAAATCACTTAGCGAGCGCGGATCGATCCAGGCGAAAATCGAGCATCGGCGCGCCATCCGCGAGATCGCGAAGCGTTGGACCGTGGTAATCCGCTCCTCCATGATCGGCGTGTTCACCGGCATCTTGCCGGGAGCAGGCGGTTCGGTTGCCAATATCCTCGCATACGATCAGGCCAAGAAAGCGTCCAGAGAGCCGGAAAAATTCGGCACCGGCATGCCCGAAGGCATCATCGCACCGGAAAGCTCGAATAATGCAGTGGAGGGGGGCGCGCTGATCGTCTTGATGGCGCTGGGTATCCCCGGCGACGTGACGACCGCGGTGATGCTGGGGGCTCTTCTGATTCACGACGTCGTCCCGAGCCCCACGTTCATCCGCGACGAGCCGGTGCTCGCCTACTCGATCTTCATTGCATTCTTTCTGGCCAACTTCATGATGATCTTCATGCAGTCGTTCATGCTGCGAATATTCGTTCTGGTCACCAGGGTTCGCATGTACATGCTGGCCTGCATCATACTGGGCTTCTGCGGAATCGGCGTTTTCGCCCTCAACAACGTCGAATTCGATCTCTGGACATTGCTCTGGTTCGGAATCGTCGGCTTCGTCATGCGACAGCTGGGGTTCCCCCTGGCGCCGATGATCCTCGGTGTCGTGCTGGGCAACATTGCCGAGCTCAACCTTTCTCGCGCGATGGCCATCACCACGGACATCACACCGTTCTTCACCCGCCCCTGGTCACTCTTCTTTCTATTGGTAGCATTGTTTTCGGCGGCATTTCCTCTGTTCCAGGCGCACCGAGGAAGAAAGCTGTGGACCCTCTTCTATTTGCCGGCCGCCTGCTTCGCCGTTTCGGTACCACTGTTCATGATGGGCGGGATCCCCCGTCCGGTGATTGCCGTCATCACTGTTCTATTTGGTGCGCGGGTACTGTGGCAACGCTGGAAATCAGGATGGAAGCTCGACCCTCATCAGGCCGAAGCACATACGCTAAGCGAAGGCTGATCATTCGGAGCAGGTGGCTCGAACGTCCGATACCTGAGAGGCCCAGTTAGACAAATCATGATGCGAATATCACTTCTCAGAGTCACCGCGCTGGCTCTAGCGCTCGCCAGCACACCGGCGTGGAGCCAGCAATTTCCCTGTGAGTCCGCGAAACTGGTCGTGCCCTGGGCACGCGGCGGCAGCACCGACATCATCTACCGCACAATCGCCGCGTCGGCGAACAACGTCGGCGCGCCGCCGCGTCTGCAGATTGTCAACGTGAGCGGGCAGGGGGGCGCCAAGGGGACCAAGCAGGTACAGAGGGCGAAGCCCGACGGCTGCACGCTGCTGGCCATCCATCAGAGCATCATGACGAGCTATTTCATCGGCCGGCTGAAGTTCACCTGGGATGCCTTCGATCCCGTCACACTGCTGACCACGACGCCAGCCGTCGTCGGCGCCAGCTTGAAGACCCCCTACGACGACATCCCGGGGCTCGTTGCGGCCGCCAGACGGGACCCGGGCACTATCATCACGGGCAGCAGCCTTGGCTCCACCAGCCATTTTCTGTTGCTGATGCTGGAGCACGCGGCGGACGTTCGCTTCGAGCACTTCAACTACAACGGCGATCGGGAACGCATCACGGCTCTGCTGAATGGCGACATCGCCGTCGGTGAGATCAATTTTGCCGCCGCCAGGCGCTACATCGACGAGAACAGGTTGAAGGCGTTAGGCGTCAGCACCACCGAACGCAATCCCCGGCATCCCGGCGTCATGACCTTGCAAGAGCAGGGCGTCGACGTCGTGTTCAGCACCGACCGCGGCCTCGTGGTTCCCAAAGGCACGCCCGGGCTTCTCACCCGACAATTGGAAACCATCTTCGCCAGAGCGATGCGCGACCCCGAGGTCATCGAGAATCTGGCCGCCTACGGCACGACCGTGAAGTATCTGAACCGCAAGGACTACCGCAAGTATCTCGCCGACACCTACGCCGAGTGGGAAGATATCGCCATCGGGGTAGGCATGTTCAAGCGCTGATCACGCCCGGCGGCGATTCCCGGTGGAGGAGGGCACGGCGCCATGGGATACAATCCGGGGAATTCGATGCTACAGGAGGGATAGCGGTGACCGAGGTTGTCATTATCGACGGCGTGCGCACGC